>CALWBW010000015.1 GCA_944376195.1 uncultured Clostridia bacterium
TGATTATTTGTACTCCGGAAATGGCTCCCATCGGATTGACGTTTCCGGCCAGCCGTATCGGGATGAACTTGCCGTAACGCAGGAGTTGTTGTTTGAACCGAAGTGGGCGAAAACACCGGAAGTGCCGGATCTGCGCCCATATATGGCCGATATACGTAAGCATGTGCTGGAAGGCAAACCGGAACTTGCCGATGCGCTCATCGATCAGGCACAACGGGAAGCCGGGATGGACAAGTACATGAAATTAGATGCCAAAATTGTTTATCCGGCGGGATCTCTTCATGTACATAAGGCTTTCTGGTTGACATTTTCCCGGCCGGAAACCGGAGAGACGGAAAATTATTTGCGTTGGTTGGACATGATGACCGGACTTGTCTGCACGCATTGGGAAACCAGACAGGGCGTTTTTGAAAATGAGTATCTTGCGGCATATGACGGTGATTTTGTGGCTGTGCGTTGCTCGGCTCCGGAAGGCTGTTTGGATCTGGATATCGCATTGCGTCTGCCCGGCGGGCCTGGTCCCTTCGGCGGTATCAGCATGGAAAAATCAACGCATACGCTCGAGAAAACACCGGAGCTTTTCAAACTGGCATTTGCCTATAATCCGGAGTTTGGCCGCAAGGGTTATGTTTCCATTCTTCGCTTTGTGCCGGATGGCGGAACCGTTTCCGTGACGGACAACGGACTTTCTGTGCGTGGGGCGAACCGGCTTGTGGTTTTGGCCAAGACGGTGCGGATTGAACAGGATTTTGCTTTCGGGTGCGAAAATGCTATCGCGGAAGCGTTCCAAAAAGTCCCCGTGGATTTTGACACTTATGTTGCAGGTAACCGCCGGGTTTTAGGGGAGAAAATGGATCGCTCCCATTTGAAACTGGGGAAGACGGAGGACTATGTTCTCTCCGGAGAGGAATTATTGCGTCTTTCCCATAGCCGGGATGAACTGGATCCTGCGCTTATGGATAAGCTTTATGACATGGGCCGGTTCTATCAGATTATTGATACGGGAAAGATCCCGCCCATGTGGGGACAGCACAACATCAATACAAACTTGCAGGTCTGTGCGGGAAACAATACGGGCCTTTTTGAGGAAATGGACGTTTATTTCCGGTATTACGAGACGAAATTCGAGGATTTCCGCACCAATGCCCAGCGTCTTTTCGGGGCGCGTGGATTGTTGGCCAGTGTGCACTGTGATTATAACAGCGGTCTTTATTATCATTTCTCCCGCACCTATCCGCATTATTGTTGGACGGGCTGCCTGGGCTGGATTTATAATGAATTCTGGGGATACTATCTGTGTACCGGGGATTTGCAATTCCTGAAGGAACGGGTGGTTCCGGCATTGAAGGAAATTGCGCTGTTCTTTGAGGATTATGCCTGCGACCGCGACGAAAACGGCAAAGTGATCTTCTATCCGTCTTTCTCGCCGGAGGATCCCACGCCGAATCCCGATTATGTGACGGTTACCTGTAAGAGCATCAATCCTACCCGGATCAACTCGGTGATGGATATTGCAATTTGCCGCGAGGTATTGACAAATTTGATCGACGCATGCAATACTTTGGGAATTGAGCAGGAAAATATCGCGCACTGGCAGCGCCAGCTCGAGGATTTGCCGGATTATTTGTTGGATCAGGAAGGCGGTTTAAAGGAATGGGCCTGGCCTACCATCGAGGAAAACTATAATCACCGGCATGTCTCTCATCATTACGACCTCTGGCCGGGCCGGGCCGTGACGCCTGAACTGGATCCGGAAACGGCGGAAGCGATCAAAATATCGAATCGCAAGCGTGGTCAGCAGGACGATTCTGCGCACGGGATCATCCATCGCGCGCTCTGTGCGATCCGTCTGAAAGACGTGGAAGAACTGGAACAGAACCTTTCCCAGCTGATTGGGCATGGCTTTGTCCGCCGCAATCTGTCGACGGCGCACTTCCCGTATCGCGGGCAATTTCCGGATTTGCAGGGCGCCATGCCGGCAATTTTGCTGGAAATGTGCGTATTCTCCATGCCGGGAATCGTGGAATTCCTTCCGGCGTTGCCGGAGACATTCCCGACGGGGGAACTATCGGGCATTTGGCTGTATACCTGGGCAAAATTGGAGCATCTGAAATGGGATGCTTCCGGTGTTTGTGCAGAATTGGTTTCCCAAAAAGCGCAGACGCTCACGCTGCGTATCCGGCGTCCCGTCCAGTCGTTTATCATAAACGGGAAGACATGGCAAATGAACGGAGATCATGTGGAGTATCCGGCTGCCGAAGGCGAACGCCTGGCGGTGGAAATCCGTTTTGCGGACTAAGCGTCGGAAACGAAAGAGAGCTGTATTTTGGAAAGAAAAAACCGCGGGAGAAAGTTTTAAACTTTCTCCCGCGGTTTTTTACAGCCGTCCCAGATCAAACGGCGTAGTTTGATACACATAATAGTTCAGCCAGTTTGTAAATAACAACGTTGAATTGGAACGCCAGGTAACGGGTGGATGCATGGTTGGCACATCATTTGGGAAATAATTTACAGGGATGGCAATATCAAGCCCTTTTTCTTTGTCGCGAAAATATTCGCGGGCGAGCGTATCGGCATCATACTCCGAATGTCCGGTGACGTAAAACTCACGTCCATCCCGCCGCATTACAATATATACGCCGGCGACATCCGATTCGGAAATAATGCGGAGCTCCGGATGCTTTTCAATATCAGCGGCGCGAACTTCCGTATGGCGGGAATGCGGAGCGGAAAAATTATCGTTAAATCCGCGCAGCAGCGGTTCTTTATAGTCTAGCACACGATGCCGGAAAACGCCGAACATCTTCTTTTCCAGCGGATATTTGGGAATACCATAACGATAATAAAGCGCTGCCTGCGCTGCCCAGCAGATATTTAAAACCGAATATACGTTTTTCTTTGCCCAGTCAAAAATCTCACAGAGTTCCGGCCAGTAGTCTACTTCCTCAAACGCCAGATTTTCAACCGGTGCGCCGGTGATGATCATGCCGTCGTATCGTTTCTCTCGAATCTGGTCGAAGGTCTTATAAAAAGAACTCAGATGCTCTTCAGACGTATTTTTGGAAATGTGACTGATCGTATAGAGTAAATCAATTTCGATTTGCAGAGGGGTATTGGATAGCCTGCGAAGCAGCTGCGTTTCCGTCGCCACTTTGGTGGGCATCAAATTTAAGATGACAATGCGAAGCGGACGGATATCCTGCGTCATAGCGCGTTTTTCGGTCATCACAAAAATGTTTTCGCTTTCCAAAACGGCGTGCGCAGGCAAAGCGTCCGGTATTTTGATGGGCATATTCACAGTCTCCTTGTATTTTACAGGATTCACTTAAAAAATATTGTATCATAAATACAGGTTGCATGCAAGCCTTCGGAAACGGGCTTCTTGTAGGAATAGATATTTACCAAAAGACTGATTTTTGTTATAATACTTATGGACCCGGAAAGGTTGTCTGATCGTGTGAAAAAAGCTTTTTCTGCAATTCGGCAGTATGTGCATCAAACGGATAAGCTGCTCTTGTTTTTCTGCCTGTTGGCGAGCGCATACGGCGTTGCCCTGATTTACAGCGCGACGTACAGTTATCATACCGCGCAATATGTCGACACACAGGTGATGGCAATCGCGCTCGGGGTAGTCGGATATCTGGCAGCGGCGGCTTTTGATACGCGCAGTCTTGCGCGGTTTTATATACCGTTGTTTGCCTGCAATCTGCTGCTTTTGGGAAGCCTGTATTTCTGGGGCGTCGGAGAAGGAAATCGGAGTTGGATCCGGTTTGGTGGAATAGGCGTGCAGCCTGCGGAAATTGGGAAAATTGTGTTTGTCATTTCATTTGCCGGACATCTTGCCGCTTCCCGGGAAAAGGGAATGCGTGTGCGGGATGTGGCTGCACTTGTTGCGCATGCCGGCGTGGTGTGCCTTTTTGTCATCTGTTTTTCCCGAGATGACGGGATGACGCTGGCCTTCTTATTTATTGCGCTGTTTATGGCGTTTGCGTCCGGCGTGCGCTGTTCCTGGTTTTTGGCAGGAGGGATCCTCGTGCTTGCTGCAATGCCTCTGGCTTGGACATTTTTGTTTGATTCCTATCAACGGGAGAGAATTTTGGCCGTTTTTTCTCCGGAAGCGTATCCGGATACGGCGTATCAGGCTTTGCAAACCACCCATGCAATTGCCTCCGGCGGATTGACAGGGCGAGGATTTTTGCAGGGAACGCAGACGCAGTACAGCCTGATTCCAACCAAGCATACCGATTCCATCATAGCTGTGGCAGGGGAAGAATTGGGATTTGTAGGATGTGCTGTGGTGATCTTTCTCCTGGGACTGATCATTGCGCGCTGTATTGCGACGGCACTCCGCGCCACGGACAGCGTTCAAGCGTTAATTGCGTCCGGAATTGCAGGAATGTTGATTTTTCAAACGGTTTTAAATATCGGAATGAACATGGGGTTGTTGCCGGTGGTCGGATTGACATTGCCGTTTTTCAGCTATGGCGGCACCAGTGTTGTGACCATGTATGTCGCGATGGGAATCACGGCGGGCATACGCCGTGTGGAACGGAAAGAAAAGAAAAGAGAAAAGGGGAGTATTCTATGAAAAAGATTGTGGTTTTGTCGCAGTTTAATGAAGCTTGCCGAGATATTCTTGCGCAGGCGGCCGAGGGTGCAGAGCTGATTTTTTCCTCTGCGGAGGAGGCAGACGCCACGCTTTTAGCGGATGCCGGCATGATTGTCGGACCTGTGGCACCGGAACTTCTGCCGAGCGCCAAGAAACTGGAGGTGCTGCAGCTTCAGTCTGCTGGCGCAGATGCTTACATAAAACCGGGCGTCTTGCCCGAGACGGTGGACCTCTGTAACGCTACCGGTGCGTATGGCCTGGCTGTTGCGGAGCATCTGTTTGCTGGGATTTTAGCTGTCATGAAAAAATTGCATCGATATCGTGACAATCAGCGAGAATTGGTCTGGAAGGGACTGGGACTTGTCGGTACGATGCTGGGCGCCACGGTTTTAATTATCGGGCCGGGCGATATCGGCGGAACGCTTGCCGTGATGTGTCGGGCGTTGGGCGCCCATATCATCTGTGTGCGCCGCCGTCGGACCGAAAAACCAGATTTTGCGGATGAAGTGTATACAACGGAAGAACTGGATGCGGTTTTGCCGCGTGCGGATATCGTTGCCCTTGCAGTCCCCGGTTCACCGGAAACGGTGCATCTGCTCTCTCGGGAACGGATCGCGTTATTGAAAGACGGTGTCATTGTGGCAAATGGCGGCCGTGGTACTGCGATTGACACAGATGCGCTGGCGGAGGCCATGGACAGCGGGAAGGTCGGTTACGCGTTTCTTGACGTGACGGATCCGGAACCGCTGCCGCCGGAACATCCGCTCTGGAAAAAGCCCGATGTTTTTATCACACCGCATGTTGCGGGTGGGTACAATATGATTGAAACGCAGTTCCGTATCGCGCGTGTGGTGGCAAAAAATATTCGGCATTATCTGGCCGGCGAGCCACGGGAGAACATTGTGGATCGGAAAACGGGATACCGGAAACCGAAGTAAACGAAAAAAGCCTTTCCCCGGAATTTTTGCCGGGGAAAGGCTTTGCTTATTTGCCCAAATGCGTTTAGTTTTCAGAAGCGCGGAGAATCACTTCTCCGGTACATTCCATAACTGGATCGTCATGAATAATTTCTCCTACACTGTCGGCGACAATTTTACCGGAACGCGGGTTTTTCACAGAGAGAATATGTCCGCGCACATCAGCGTCAACGTCGGAGTATTCAAAGGAAAGATCTGTGCCTTCCATCCGGCAGTTCACAAGCTTCAAATTTTTGCAGTAACATAGGGGCTGGGTCCCGGAAATTTCACAGTTAATCAGAGTTAATCCGTCGGAGAACCAGCCCAGATATTCGCCTTTTACGACAGAATCTATGACGGTAACCCCTTCGCTGTGCCAGAACGCGTCTTTCGTATCCAAAATGGAGTTTCGAATGGTCATATTTTTGATATACTGGAATGAATATTTTCCCTTCATGCGCAGATGGTCGATTGTGACGTCCCGGCTTTCAAACAGAAAATATTCCGATTCCATCTCTGAATCTTCGATGGTAACGCCTCTGCATTTCCAACCGAACTCCGGGGAGTGCACAATAGAGTGCAGGATCTGCGTGTCGTCGCATTCGCGAAGGCATTTTACGCCGTCAATCTTGCAATGGTCAAGAATGCCATGTTCCGCATACCAAATCGGCGCACGGGTTTTGTCGTCCATCGAGGATTCCAAAAGCGTATATCCCTTTGCATGCCACAGGGGATACCGAAGGGAAAAAGTACAGTTTTTAACAATCACGTCGCGGCATTCTTTTAAAACGGATTCGCCATCAGCCGGACCGGCAAAGGTACAGCCAGTGACCTCGGCATGTTGTATGGCATAAAGCGAGCGTTCCGCGTCAAAGGTTTTGTTTGCAATGACAGTATTCATGAACCTTGCATCCTTTCTTTTACCGGTATACCGGCCATATATTGTATAGATTTCATTATACGACAGAATTGAAATAAAATCCAGAGGGGAATCGAAAAACCAAAGCAGGAAGGTTCTCTGAGAAAAGGCGTGATGGCAACAAACAGGAAAGGATTTTTCTTCCAATACGACCGGCCCTCAGACACACACAAAGACCACCTGACAGGATTCTTCACCTGTTGGTGGCCTTTGTATTGGAAATATGACTGAAGTTCTCTGTGAAAAGAGCACCCTCTCATGGTTCCTGTAACCGGGCGGCAACGTGCGTTTTAAACGCTTCAAATGTCTCCTCGCTGATGACATGTTCAATTCGACAGGCGTCTTCCGCGGCAACAACCGGGTCTACGCCGAGTGCTGTCAGCCAGTCAGACAAAAGCGTATGACGTTCGTACATTTTTTCCGCAATCACGCGGCCTTTTTCCAACAGGGTGATATATCCCTCCGGATCGACCTCGATATAACCATTGGTACGCAGATTTTTCATGGCTACGCTGACGCTTGGCTTGGAATAGGAAAGCTCGCTTGCAATATCAATGGAACGGACTTTTCCAAGCCGTTTGCTTAAGATTAAAATGGTTTCCAGATAATTTTCCGCAGATTCATGGATTTTCATGGGATTTCACCTCGCTTTCCTGGATCGGGAATTTAAGGGCTTGCTCATAAAATCAACATGGCGTCCCCAAAGGAGAAAAACCGGTAACGTTCCTTTACAGCTTCCCGGTAGGCTTGCATGGTATGTTCATATCCGGCAAAGGCACTGACCAGCATAATGAGCGTACTCTCGGGCAGATGAAAATTGGTAATCAGCCCATCAATTGCACGGAACCGGTATCCGGGATAGATAAAAATGTTTGTCCAACCGGAAGCGGCGGGAATGACGCCGTGTTCGTCCGCAACGGATTCCAATGTACGAGTCGACGTCGTGCCGACGCTGATGATCCGCCCGCCGGCGGCCCGTGCGGCATTGATGGTAGCGGCTGCCTGCAAAGGGACCTCGTAATATTCGGAGTGCATGACGTGTTCCGTAATTTCTTCCGCCTTAACAGGACGGAACGTGCCAAGCCCTACATGGAGCGTAATACGCGCAATGTGAATGCCCATATCCTCCAGCTTGGTCAAAAGTTCCTGCGTGAAGTGAAACCCTGCCGTGGGCGCGGCGGCAGAACCGGGATTTTTGGAATAAACGGTTTGATACCGGGAGGGATCGTCCAACTCCTGCGTAATATAGGGAGGGAGAGGCATTCTGCCTAATCGCTCCAGAACTTCCATAAAAATGCCGTCGTAAGAAAAGTGAATAATCCGGTTTCCCGTCTCCGTCACACCCTGAATTTCCGCAGTGAGCTCATCTCCAAAGCGCAGGCGCGCACCCTCCCGCGTACGTTTGCCGGGACGTGTAATACATTCCCAATCTTCCCCCCGCTGCGTCAAAAGCAGGACTTCGACCGGGCTGCCCGTTTTCTCGGAGACACCGATCAGGCGTGCCGGGATGACACGGGATTCATTGATGACCAGGCAATCTCCGGGACGCAGATATTCGGGAAGATCGTGAAAATGGCGATGTGTGATGGAACCGTCTAAACGTCCCAGTACCATCATGCGGGATGCGTCACGCTGTAAAAGAGGAGTTTGCGCGATCAATTCTTCAGGAAGATCATAATAAAAATCAGAGCGTTTCATTTAGATAAAAACGCCCGTGGGACGCACGGGCGCTCCTTTCCGTTATTTTTAAAAGGCGACCGAAATCGTTACGCCGGTGTAATAATAAGTGAGAATTTGTGCGTAAGTATACCCAAGCTCCGCCATTGCCTTGGCTCCATATTGGCTGAGTCCTACGTTATGTCCATTCCCGCTTCCTCTGATGATAAATGTGCCAGAACAGGATTCCGGAATGGGAAGGGAATCGGCGGAAACGGTGCCGGTCACGGTTCCGTTTCCGGAAGACGAGAGGTGGAAGCCCGACGCCCCGGAAATGGTGGTGACAGTGTCGGCGTCGTCTGTTCCGGAAGAGGAGAGCACCGGGGCGCTCACACCGTATTGATTCCCACCGGAAACTGTACCGTCCCCGGTTAATACGCTGGAACTTGCGATATCCGCAGAACCATAGACCCCGCCGGAAGGAGCAGACACAGAGCCTGCGCCGACATTTGTAATTTCTGCATTGCTTTCAATGCGTATGGCATATTTATCTTCGAAGATAAAGCGTTGACTGTACACGTGAATGTTATACCCGGATACATTGAAAAGGCTCCGACAGCGCTCGCCGGTATAGACGATTTCCTGGCCGGCAGAGTCGATGAAGGTAAGACTTTTCATATTCCCCGCGTCTGTGTAGGTTGCGTAGGCATGGACGATGCTGCCGGTAAATTCGTTTCCGCGCTCGCGGAGTATGTCGGTAATATCGGCAAGCGTGATTTCATAGGTCCAGTCAGTATGCGAGACATTGGTCTGTTGTTCAAACTCGTCGCGAACGGCACGCAGATAGGGAAGCGCCTCGTTCCATACATTTTCACTATCTTCCGACGCACCGCCGTTTGAGGAATAATAGTACGCGGTAATCAGCTCCCCGGCGTAGGTGAGATACATCCCCGCTGTTTCCAAAACAGCCTGATCGGTTCGCTCGTTTGCGCTGCCCGTACCGTAATATACCTGGCAATCTGTTGTATTGCAGAGGTCGAAGCCATCGGCTTTATGTTTGCCCAAATTGGCATAGGCGTAAGTGCGAGCGCAGATTGCCTGCGCTTTCAGCGCTTCAAGAGGCCAGGAACCGCTCATTTCATAGGGAATTACGCCGCGTATGTAATCTTCCATGTTTACGACATTGATAACGGCAACGCCGCTGCCGTCCCGGGAGTATTCAAACGCGCCGTAATACTTGCGGCCCTTAAACCAGGTCTGTGCGCCATCGTTTCCGGAAAATTGATCCATCACCGGCTGAATGGCCAGGCGCGTACCGCCCAGGTCAAATTCCAATAAAATCTCACCGCTTTGCGTATCGCAGACTGTGTATCCCGTCGGACTTGCTTCCGCTACGGCATAACCGGAGAAAAACGCGGCGTCCTGTGCGTCAAAATACGAGCTGTAGTTTCCCACAAAGACCGTAAATCCACCGCTTGCGAAAGCGGGGAAGGCGTCTATCCCCATCATATCTGCATAGGAGCGGGCTTCGTCATAGGTAGAGAAAAAAAGGCCGGTTTGCAGATGATAAGTCGTATCGGGAAAAATGGTGAGGTAAACATTGGATAGATACCCCAATGCGGAGAAAGTGCCGCTGTCGTCAAACCAGCCGAATTGATAACCGGAACCATAATCGGTGACGTTTTGCAAATTGGCAGAGGCAAGCGCACTAGCCCCATAATAAAGCCCTACCCTGAGACTGCCGTCATATTGCACCGCGGCCTGTGCGCGCGGAATGGAACAAAACGACAAAAGCAAGACAAAAAGTAAAATAAAGCGGAATTTTTTTCGCATTTTGTTCTCCTGTCAGACAAAAGGCCATTGTTACCATACGTATTATAACGATTTCGACTGCTTTTGTCAATTTTTTTGATTGACAGCCCGAGGCGGCTTTGATAGAATGAACAAAATGGGAGTATATCGGATGTAGTCCTGTGAGAAGTTTTTCGGGGAAAGATAGGTCATTCTTCCCCCGGGCGGAATAGAATGATACCGTACTGTTGCCGCTTTTTTAATGGCGGCGTGGTTTTAAAGGAGGTCATTTATGAAAAAGCCTGTATTTAAAGGTTCCGCGGTCGCGCTTATTACTCCCTATCGTGACAACAAAGTGGATTTTGACGCCTATGGGAAACTGATCGATTTTCAGATTGCGGGCGGTACGGCCGCCTTGGTGGTGTGTGGTACGACCGGCGAAGCGCCGACGCTTTCAGACGACGAACATCATGCCTGTATTGCTTATGCGGTGCGCCGTGCGGCGGGGCGTGTTCCCGTTATTGCCGGGTCCGGCTCAAACGATACGCAGCATGCGGTGGATATGAGCAATTACGCAAAAGAAGCGGGCTGCGACGGAGTATTAATGGTTACGCCGTATTACAATAAGCCGACGCAAAAGGGCCTTTTGAAGCAATATACATACATTGCCGAGCGGGTGGATCTGCCGATTATCATCTATAATATTCCTTCCCGTACAGGGGTTTCCATGACAGGACCTGTCTATGAGGAACTGGCGAAGTTCCCGAATATCAACGGCGTGAAGGAAGCGTCCGGAGATTTCGCGCTGGTAAACGATTTGATGTACCGCTGCGGTGATGAATTAAACGTTTGGGCTGGGAACGATGATATTACGGTTCCGATCCTTGCGATGGGCGGCTGCGGCGTGATTTCCACCGCGGCAAATATTATTCCGGATGTGATGCATGAAATTTGTGCGAGATGGTTTGCCGGCGACCATGCAGGCGCCGCTGCCATGCAGCGCGCGTACTACGACGTACTGCGCGATCTGTTTATTGAAACCAACCCGATTCCTGTCAAGACAGCCGTGAACCTGATGGGATTGCCGGGCGGCGACTGGCGTCTGCCGCTGTGCGAAATGTCGGAAGAAAACCTGGAAAAATTGAAGAAGACGCTGGCGAGGCACGGTTTGATCGCCGGTTAAAAAGAGGAGTATGCCATGCTGAAGATAGCTCTGTCCGGCTGTAATGGCCGTATGGGACGCGCAATTACGGAATTGGCGGCATCCCGGGATGATGTGAAAATCGTCGCGGGGTTTGACGTCATACCCAATAAGCTTTCCACGTATCCCGTCTATGCGGATCTCTTGGAATATACGGGTACGATGGATGTTTTGATCGATTTTTCAACGGCGTCCGCGCTTGACCACATTCTCGAGTACTGCGTGCCGCGTGGAATTCCGCTGCTTTTGGCGACGACTGGTCACAGTGAAGCGCAGCTTGCCGCGCTTCGCGACGCCTCGGCAGCAATTGCGGTATTCCAAAGTCCCAATATGTCGCTTGGTGTCGCCGTGTTGGGAGATCTGGTACGTCGTGCGACACGAATTTTGGGTGCGGATTACGATATCGAGATCGTGGAACGGCACCACAATCAAAAACTTGACGCGCCTTCCGGTACGGCGATGAGCCTCGCGCGCGATGTGCAGGCGGAGTTGCCGTTTGAAGCGGAGCTGGTATATGACCGTCATAATCGCCGGGAAAAACGTCCGAAAAATGAAATTGGAATGCATGCGCTGCGCGGTGGTACCATAGTTGGAGAACATGAAGTGGTTTTTGCCGGTACCAACGAGGTGATTTCTATTCAGCATTCTGCACAATCGCGGGAAGTGTTTGCTTCGGGTGCGCTGCACGCGGCCAAATATCTCGTCGGATGCAAACCCGGCCTGTACAACATGCGCGATCTGGTCGCGTCCATTCATTGATTTATTAAACGGGGAGTTCCCCGGAAAATTAAGGAGAAATAGACATGAAAAAGTTCAGAGTCGGCATCATTGGCTGCACGGGCATGGTGGGCCAGCGTTTTGCGCTGCTGTTAAGCCGCCACCCTTGGTTTGAAATCACAGCGCTTGCGGCGAGCGCGCGCAGTGCCGGACGAACTTACGGGGAAGCTGTTGACGGACGCTGGAAAATGACGGAGCCGGTGCCGGCCTGTTGTGCTGGTATGACGGTTATGGACGCAACTGCAGAAATAGACCGTATTGTAGAACTGGTGGATTTCGTTTTCTGTGCGGTCGATATGAAAAAGGATGATATCCGTGCGCTGGAGGAACTTTATGCAAAGCATGAGTGCCCTGTTGTTTCCAATAACAGCGCGCATCGCTGGACGCCGGATGTCCCGATGATTATTCCGGAGATTAACGCCGCCCATGCTGAGGTGATCCCTTATCAGCGTAAGCGTCTTGGCACGAGCCGCGGGTTTATTGCCGTAAAGCCGAACTGCTCGATTCAAGGGTATGTCCCGGCGCTACATGCGCTGCGCGACTTAGGACTCGAACGCGCGGTTGTGTGTACATATCAGGCGATTTCCGGTGCGGGGAAGACCTTCCGTGAGTGGCCGGAGATGATCGACAACGTGATCCCGTATATCGGCGGAGAGGAAGAAAAATCCGAAAAAGAGCCGCTTAAAATCTGGGGGAGCTTGTCCGGCGGTATCATTGTCCCGGCAGAGGCACCGGCTATCACGGCACAGTGCATCCGTGTACCGGTGACGGACGGTCATATGGCAGCAGTGTTTGCTACATTTACCGAAAAAGTACCGTGCGAGGAAATGATTGCGCGTTGGGAAAGTTATCGCGGCCGCGCACAGGAACTGGCGCTTCCGTCTGCACCGAAGCAGTTTTTGCACTATTTTACCGAGGAAAACCGTCCGCAAACCGCGCTCGACCGCGATTTGGAAAACGGCATGGCGGTATCTCTCGGACGCCTGCGTCCTGATACGCAGTATGATGTAAAGTTTGTCGGGCTTGCGCATAATACCATGCGCGGCGCGGCAGGCGGCGCGGTGCTGACCGCGGAGCTTCTCTGCGCGGAAGGATATATGGACTGAGTTTCGCGCGGAAATAGGGGAAGATTGGCAGTGGCGGGACACAAAAGTTCCGCCACTTGGTTTGTCGCGCGGTAACCGCCGGATGTGCCCGGCGGTGCGCAGAAGAAAAGAGGATGGATGATGGCAAGGGAATACCGGAGGCTGTCGGTTTCGGACCTTGAAATGGTGATGCGGTTAAATGAGACGTACCGGCAGGGGTTTGCAAACCGGGAGAACGCCTATGCATTTCTTGCACAGCCGCAAAATTGGTTTTTTGCCTGCGTGGAGGATGGCCATATTCTGGGGTTCTGCCAGGGATACGCCTGTGCACGTTTGAACGAAGCAGGAGCGTTACTCTATATCCACGAGCTGGCCGTTTTGCCGGCATATCGCCGCCAGGGGATAGGAAAAGCCATGTTGGATATGTTGAAAATCCTCTGTCGTCTCTCCGGTGTCCGCCGTCTTTTCCTCATTACCCAGCAGTCGAACCAGCCGGCTCGAGCGCTCTACGATTCTGCGCGGGGACGGCCTGCGCACCGGGACGATTTGGTTTATGTGTTTGATGATCTCACGGTACCATAAAAAAGACGATGAATTTTAATAATTCTTTGCAAATGAAGAAAAAGTAGGGATGTTATGTTTCAAATTTTAAAAACTTCCGGTTTGGCACGCCGCGGTACGTTTACAACGCCGCATGGGGAAATTCAGACGCCGGTATTTATGAACGTCGGTACGCTTGCCGCTATGAAAGGCGCTGTTTCGACGCGGGATCTCGAAACGGTCGGCTGCCAGGTGGAACTTTCCAATACGTATCATCTCCATCTGCGTCCCGGGGAGGAAATCGTGCGTGATCTGGGAGGATTGCACGGATTTATGAACTGGCCTCACCCAATTTTAACGGATTCTGGCGGCTTTCAAGTGTTTTCGCTGGCAGGGTTGCGGCGTATTACGGAAGAGGGTGTACGGTTCCATGCGCATACGGATGGACGATTGATTCATATGACGCCGGAACTGAGTATGAAGATTCAGGCGTATCTGGGCGCTGATATTGTCATGGCATTTGATGAGTGCGTGGAGAACCCGTCGCCGCGGGATTATGTGGAAAAAAGTGCCGCGCGTACGGCGCGCTGGCTGGTACGATGCAAAACGGAACTTGAGCGGCTGCATCAGGAGGATCCAACTTGCCCGAATCCCGGGCAGATGCTTTTTGGTATTAATCAGGGCGGTGTTTTTGATGATATTCGCGTGGAGCATATGAAGCGGATTGCGGAACTGGATCTGCCTGGTTACGCGATTGGAGGCCTTGCGGTGGGAGAAACAGCGGAGGAAATGTATCGCATTATTGAGGCGGTAAACGACGTTGCCCCGAAAAATAAGCCGCGTTATCTGATGGGCGTTGGTACACCGTCCAATATTCTTGAAGCAGTTTCCCGCGGTGTGGATTTCTTTGATTGTGTGATGCCTGCGCGCAATGCGCGTCACGGTCATGTCTATACCTGGGAGGGCGTGCGAAATCTGAATAATGAGAAATATGCGCGTGATACGGACCCCATCGATCCCGGCTGTGGCTGCCCTGCCTGCCAAAATTATTCGCGGGCGTATATCCGTCATTTGTTCCGTGCCGGCGAGTCGCTCGCAGGACGGCTTGCCACGCTGCACAATCTTTATTTTTATAATCATTTGACCCGTCATATTCGCGAAGCAATTGAAGAGGACCGCTATGAAGCGTTCCGCGCAAAGTGGACGAATGTCCTCTCACGTAGGATATGATCAAAAAATAGGGGAAATTGAATAAAAACCTCTTGTCATTGTAAGCCTTATATGGTAAAATGACGATACGGAAGCCAAACAATGCCGCTGTTTTTGAAAACGGTTCGCGTCGTTTGGCTTTTTCTGTATTAGGACCTATCAGGGAAATTCCCTGAAAAATATGACAGGAGGTGTCGGATGAAAAATCTTTATATGGGATCGGCGTTCTATCCGGAAGTATACGGAAAGGATCTCCCTACGCTTGAACAGGATATCGCTGTGATGAAGCAGGGCGGGTTCAATGTAGTGCGTGTCGCCGAGTTTTCCTGGAGTTGCATGGAACCGCACGATGGCGTCTTTGACTTTGCGTGGTTGCACCGGATGATAGACCGTCTGTATGAAAACGGGATTTATACCATTTTGTGCTCGCCCTCGGCAACTCCTCCCGATTGGATGACCAAAAAATATCCGGAAACACTGAAAATGAATGACGATGGCAACCGGAAACAACACGGCGCCCGCCGGCACTGTTGTTCCAATTCGCGTGTTTACCGGAATTATGTCCGCCGTATCAATACCCGTATGGCTCAGGAATTTGCGGGACATCCGGCTGTGATCGGCTGGCAGCTCGACAATGAAATTTCGCCGGAACGCCGCGGCTGTTCTTGTCCCGCGTGTATGGCAATATTCCATGAACATCTGGCACGAAAGTTTGGCACGGTGGAAGAACTCAATGCCCGCTGGTATTTAAAACTCTGGAGCCAGGAGTATGAAAGTTTTGAAGATGTGCCGCACCCCCATGAAGGGACCTGGTCGCACCCCTCTTTGATTGCGGAATACCTTGCGTTTCAGTCTGATACCAACGCGGAATTTTTGCACGAACAGGCGGAAACTCTGCGGGAAAATGGCGTTACGGTTCCCATTGGTACGGACATGATGCCGATTTTTACGCAGGACTATCCCAAGACAGTTGCGCCGTTGGATGTGGTGCAGTTTAATCATTACCATCATCGCGAAAACCTCTGGGAGGCCGGTTTCTGGTTCGATTATTTGCAGAATTTGAAACCGGACGTGCCATTTTGGGTCACGGAAACTTGCACGAGTGCCAATGGTTCCACTTCTAATCCCGATTCCGAATATCCGTTGGGCTTTAACCGCGTGAATTCTCTCATGCCGTTTGCGTTTGGCGCGGTGATGAACAATTATTGGTTGTGGCGTGCGCATCCGGGCGGCCATGAATTGATGCACGGGCATGTGGTGACTACGCAGGGGCGCCCGGTTTATAACTTTCATGAATGCGAAGACGTTGCACGGATCCTGACTGCCGCGGAAGACTTCCTGACTGAGACCCGGGTGGACTACCGTGGGTTCGCCATGAGTGTCTCCTGCAAGTCCGATGGGATGTTTAAAGCGCAGCCTACGGTTTCGGGATTCCGGTATCAGCAGGGGATTTTTGATGCCTGGCATAGTCTCTCAGGCGGCGGTATGCTTCCGCAGCTTTTGGAGCCGTGCGCATCTTTGGAGGGCGTTCGGGTTCTGTATTCTCCGTTCCTGATGACGCTGGAAGAAGATGATTTCCCAGAGCGCCTGCGCGCATGGATTGAGGCGGGCGGTGTCTGGATTGCGGGGCCTATGACCGATATCCGAAACCCGGATGGGGCAAAATATCTGGATTCGCCGTTTGGTTTCCTTGAAAAGTGGACGGGGATTTACTGTGAATATGGAATTACGGCGCATTCTATCCCGGCGTTGGTAGATTGGAATGGCGTTTCCGCCAAGACTGGTCTTTGGACCGATACCTTCCTGCTCAAAGAAGATCAAGTACCACTTGCTGTATACCGCAGCGGGCAGGAGCCGTCTCCGTTTGACGGAAGTGTAGCGGCTGCCTGGTGCCCTGTCGGCAAGGGCGGCGTGATTGTGCTGGGAACACAGCCTTCCGACGAGGCACTTCAAAAAATCATCGCATATGCGTTTGAAAAAGCCGGATTAACTGTTGGCGTCCGTTCCAGCCGGAATGTTTTGGTTGTTCCACGTGCCGGTAAGATGGAAGGCATCATTGTGTGCGAGGTGGACTGTAAAGCTGGAGAAGTTTTGCTGGACGGTGTGTATCAAGATGTTATAACGGGAGAACGTTTTTCCGGGACGCTGCCTGTAGCGCCATATGGATTCCAGATTCTCAAAAAAGCCTAAAACACAGCACCGCGATTTTCTTGGTGAAAAGTGATGACAAATTAGTAACATTGCACCATTGCAATTACATTTTCACAAAAAAAATCGCATAAAAACCGGGAAATAAAGCGTTTTATGAACTGGCGGATGAAAAAATATTGCCAAACCACCAAAACAGTATTGACTTTTCTCCATGAGTATGGTACCATTTTAACAAAAGTAATAGAAAGATTCGCAAAATCTTGGTGGTTTTGCTCAAAGCCTATTACTTTTGTGAATTTCATTGTTGCGGTTTTGGTGTAAAAGTGACAAAAAGTGGGCTTTTGCACAACTTTTATTTTGCTTTTGCAGTTTGACCGCAAATGATGGCGTATTGTGGTTTCGCATGAATCCACAGAGGGTTTCCCCAGGTACCGGCGTTTCCAGCAAAAAAGACTATAAGGAGGCTATCGCATGAAAAAAGAAACGGTACCGGCTGCAGGGCCGGGAACAGGTGGATCGGGAGAAATTAAGCTGTACAGCAAAAGAACAAGGGTGATTCGCGAGAATATTGAACTTTGGTCTTTTGTCATTCCTGCTGCAGCGCTGATCATCATGTTCAACTATGCACCGTTGTACGGTATCATCATTGCGTTCCAAAACTACTTTCCCGGAAGTCCATTCCTGGGAGAAAAGACGCAGTGGATTGGCTTAACGCATTTCAAAGATTTTGTCAACAGTATCTTCTTTGGACGAATCATGACGAACTCAATTCGCCTGAGTTTGCTGAACTTGGTCTTTGGTTTCTGGCTTCCGATCATTTTCGCGTTGATCCTGAATGAAATCAAGAATCTTCGTTTTAAGAAGTTCGTTCAGACTGCCAGCTACCTGCCTCACTTTATTTCTACCGTTGTTGTCGCCGGTATGGCGATCTCCTTCTGCCAGCCGACCGGTCTTGTCAACCTGATTCTGGGTGCATTCGGTGTTGCACCGCAGAGCTGGTTGGATATGCCGGATAAGTTCCCGATGATTTACACCATAATCAACGTTTGGAAGAGCTTTGGTTTCAATAGTATCCTGTACTTCTCCACGTTGTCCGCAATTGACCCATCTCTTTATGAATCTGCCCGTATTGATGGTGGTAACCGTTGGCAGCAGTGCTGGCACATTACGTTGCCGGGCCTCAAGAGCATTATTGCAATTCAGTTTATCCTGGCTCTCGGTAATATCCTTCTTACAAACTCTGATCTGGTTATCTTGATCTATAGCCCGGCGACCTATGAGACCGCCGATGTTATCGGTTCGTACACATACCGTATTGGTATTGAAAATGGTAAGTACAGTTATACGACGGCTGTCGGTTTGTTCATGTCGGTTATCGGATTTGCACTTACCTTTATTGCCAACAAGATCAGTAACTGGCTCACCGGCTTCGGTTTGTGGTAAGAGAGGGGGATATTTAAAATGGCCAAAAATCCAAATAAAATCAGAGAAGGCAGTATTGTTGCCGATATCATTTTCTACATACTCGCGATTTTCTTTGCGATTATTACGTTGTATCCGATGTACTACGTTTTGATCCTCTCTTTGAGTGATCCGAACGCCGCTGCTTCCATGCGTGTGTTCTTCTGGCCGAAGGGATTCTATATCGATGGTTATAAGAACATTGTAACGGACCGTAACCTGTGGTTGTCTTATCGTAATACGATTTTCTATGCAGTGGCTTCTTGCGGCCTGATGCTGATTACGACAACTATGTGTGCTTACCCGCTTACAGCGAAGGCTCTGCGCGGAAGAAAGTTCCTGACTTTCTTCCTGTTGATCCCGATGTACTTTAACGGCGGCGTCATCCCGAGCTTCCTGTTGATGCAGAAGCTTGGCTTCTATAATACGCCGTGGGCAATTATTCTCCCTGGTGCAGTCAGCATTTGGTACATCATTTTGGTTCGTTCTTATTACCGTACCATCGGTGAATCGTTGCGTGAAGCTGCGATGATTGACGGTGCGAACCATTATCAGATTTACTTGAATTTGTTCCTGCCGAACTCCAAAGCAATTATTGCGGTTATTGCACTTTATACGATTATCGGTCAGTGGAACAGCTGGTTCCAGGCGTTGATTTATCTGCCGAATACCTATTGGCAGCCCCTCCAGTTGTATCTCCGCCGCCTGTTGATCCTGCAAAACGCATCAATGGAATCTGTTATGAGTTTGTCGGCTGAAGCACTTGAAGAGATGGCAAAGGAGCAGCTTTCCAATAACCAGTTGAAATATACGGTTATCTTTATCTCGACGCTCCCGATGCTTGTTACGTATCCGTTCTTCCAGAAGTACTTCGTCAAAGGCGTTATGCTTGGTTCCTTGAAAGAGTAAAATTTAATCTCTGTGGGAGCAGCCCTCGCTGCTCCCATTTTTTTTGGAGGCTGTTATGAAATTTTGGAAGAGGGGGCTATCGGTTGTCCTTTCCGTTGCGCTATTGTTTTTTACCTCGTGTGCACATAAAGCTTTGCGGAGCTCAAGAACAATATTTGCGATGGATACCGTAATGACTGTTACACTTCTAGGTTCCCAGTCAGAACAGGCTTTGGAAGCAGCAGTGAGTCGTATTTTTGAACTTGATGCCTTACTTTCCGCAACGAATGAAAGCAGTGAAATTGCAAAATTAAATGCAGCGGGCGGTGCGGATATTCAGTTGTCTTCAGAGGTATATGAATTACTTGAATCGGCTGTTGCGTATTCTGCCCGATTCGCAGGTTTTTTTGATTGCACACTTGCCCCCTTGGTTTCATTATGGGGTTTTTATACGGATGAACTTTATATACCTACACAAGAAGAGTTGCAAGCTGCTCTTAATACTGTTGGTTATCAAAATATTCGCCTGAAAGGTGCAAACATAGCGGCACTTGAAAATGGCGCACAAATTGATTTGGGAGGAATTGCAAAGGGTTATGCCGCTGAACAAATACGAGATTTACTCAGCTCATATGAAATAGACAGCGCAATATTGGATTTGGGTGGAAATGTTTTAGCACTTGGAGAACGCGAAGATGGTACTTCCTGGCGCGTTGCCGTGAGAGATCCTGTACAGACGAATGATTCAATTTGTGTTTTTAAAGGGAGCGATATCTCTTTTGTGACTTCTGGTTCCTATCAGCGTTTTTTTGAAGAAAATGGAGTTCATTATCATCATATTATGGACCCTAAAACAGGGATACCTGCAGAAAGCGATATGCTTTCCGTGACGATCATCACTGAAAATTCAGAATATGCAGATGTTTTGTCAACTGCTCTTTTTGTAATGGGCTATGAAGAAGCTGTGCAGTTTTGGCGAGCGTCAAATGATTTTGAGGCTGTTTTTGTATTAGAGACTGGTGAAGTTATATTAACAGAAGGAGCGAGTTCTTTATTAGATAGTCAAATAGAAGCTCTGGTTCTCTATCGATAGATTTATTTTTTATGTTGCGGCAATAAAAAGCAGGAACGGTGATTCCCGTCCCTGCTTTTTAAATTCATTAGCTGCTGAGAAGACCTGCCGCACGTAAATTTGCCAACAGTTCGTTAAACTGATCGACAATATCATCAGGTCCGGTGGCGTCGTCAACAGCCGCCGCCGCCGTAACGGATGCTGCTGGTCCCGTAGGCCCTGTAGGCCCCGTCGGACCTGTCGGCCCTGTATCGCCAGCGGCGCCGGTTGCACCAGCTGCACCAGTATCACCTGTGGGTCCTGTGGGTCCGGTATCACCGGCCGGACCTGTTGGGCCGGTCGGACCAGTATCGCCCGTTGCACCAGCGGCGCCAGTGTCGCCCGTAGCCCCTGTGGGTCCGGTATCACCGGCAGGTCCAGTCGGTCCGGTTGGACCAGTGTCGCCGACAGCGCCAGCATCACCCGTAGGTCCTGTTGGCCCTGTAGGTCCCGTGGATCCGGTACTACCAGTCGGCCCGGTCGGCCCAGTCGGACCTGTATCCCCCGTTGCGCCAATGGGTCCTGTAGCTCCTGTCGCTCCGGTGGTACCCGTGGGTCCAGTCGGCCCCGTGGGTCCGGTCGGTCCGGTTGCACCGGTATCTCCTGCCAGACCTGTTGGCCCGGTCGGCCCGGTAGCGCCCGTGGGTCCCGTGACTGTCACCAAATCAAAATCGCTGGATGTGCCTGGCGTTCCAGTAGGATCGTTTGTGTTAACTTGATATAATGCTCCGTCATAGAATAACAGAGTTCCGACCGGATAGTCGGTTCCTTCACTGAATTCACTGACATCATTGAGTCCTGCGCCCGTAGGTCCGGTTGGACCAGTGGGTCCCGTAGGTCCAGTCGCGCCGGTTGCGCCAATCAGTCCGGTTGCGCCCGTTGCCCCCGTTGCGCCTGTTGCGCCGGTCGCTCCAGTAGCGCCTGTCGGACCGGTCGGGCCGGTAGCACCGGCAGGACCAGTGGGTCCCGTAGAGCCGGTCGGCCCTGTAGGGCCGGTGTCGCCAATGGACCCTTGTGCCCCAATCGGGCCCTGAGGCCCCGTTGCACCTGTAGGCCCAGTGGGACCGGTTGGTCCACCGTTTATGATGACAGGGCAGCAATTACTTGGACGGCAACCATCTGGCCGGCAAGTATTTGACATGCAATCAATGATTCGTGTTTCAGGTTCGTTTCTTTTACAACCTCTATGCATGAATCCCTCTCCTTCAGACGCTGACGATAGCAAAGCTTACTGAAGCGTCCTCTTTATCATATGTTGGAAAGTATACTTTGCTACTGGGAGCACGGAATATTTCTTGTCTGTTTTGTAAGTGTTGGAAAGATTGCGGTTTGACAGAACTGGTGAATTTGTATATAATTGCAAGTATTAAGTTGTAGGCGGTGACGAAATGGAAGTCCAGACAATGATTCAGAAAATGGCAGACAATATGGAAAAAGTTTTGATTGGCAAACGCGGTGCGATAGAGCTGGTTTTAACGGCCTTGCTTGCGGGCGGACATGTTTTGATTGAGGATGTGCCGGGCGTGGGGAAAACCAGTCTAGCAAATGCTCTTGCAAAGACAATTGCATGTGGTTTTACGCGCATTCAATTTACCCCGGATACTTTGCCGAGCGATGTAACCGGCGTGTCGGTTTATAACATGCAGTCCGGTAAATTTGAGTATGCCAAAGGCGCGGTGATGAATCATATTATTTTGGCGGATGAGATTAATCGTACTTCTCCTAAAACCCAGGCGAGTTTGCTGGAATCCATGGAAGAGGGTCAGGTCACTGTGGATGGGACGACTTATCCATTGCCGCAGCCGTTTTTGGTGATCGCAACGCAGAATCCGGTGGATTATCTGGGAACGTATAATCTGCCGGAGGCACAGTTGGATCGCTTTATGTTAAAACTTTCTATCGGCTATCCTTCTAATGAAGATGAGCGTATCATGTTGTCTAAATATTTGAATGCAGAGCCGCTTGAAACGCTAATGCCTGTGACAGACGGGGAAACAGTGCTGAAATTGCAGAAGGAAGTGCGGGCAATCAGCGTTCATCCGGATATCATGGAGTATGTCGTGCAGATTGTCTCCGGAACGCGTAGTCATCATGCATTTTCCCTCGGTGCAAGTCCACGCGCCAGTATCGCACTTGCGCATGCCGCACAGGCAACTGCGGCTATGCATGGACGGGATTTCGTCATTCCGGATGATGTGAAGTCGATGATTGCGCCGGTCCTGTATCATCGATTGGTCCTGACACCTGAGGCCCGTTTGGGGCATCAGACGGTGAAAACGGTGATGGATGAAATTTTGAAGAGTATTAAGGTTCCGGTGCTTTAATGACGAAGGAGTGGGTGTATGCATGTTGCGTAACCGGCTGATCCTTGCCGCCGCAATTTTGGCGACTGGGGTATTTGCAAGCTTTTATGGCGGAAATATACCGTATACCCTTTTTTATTTGATGCTCCTAATTCCTGCCATTTCGCTTTTATATACGGTTTATGTATACTTACGAGTGAAGGTATACCAGGAAATTGAAAACATGGTTCTTGTAAAGGGAGAATCGACCGGCTATACGTTCCGCGTGGCAAATGAAGATTTCCTTTCTTACCAAAACTTGCGGATTCGCTTTTTTACCGGAATGTCTCAAGTAGAGAGGACGGAACAGGCTATGAACTACTGTCTGCTGCCGGGAGAAAGTGTGTCCATGGAGACCAGGTTGCGATGCCGGTTCCGGGGCATTTACCAGGTGGGAGCTCGGTCCATGGAAATAACCGACCCTTTCAATTTGTTTCAGCTTTCCTATCCCATCCGCTCCCGTAACAGTGTGACGGTGCTGCCGAGAAAGGTACAGTTGTCCCATTTAAATATTCTGCCGCTGGACGAAGATTCGAAAAACGTGTTGTTTCGCGTACGAGCGAAAGAGGAAGAATTGGATGTCGAGATGAGGAATTACGTTCCCGGCGATTCCAAACGTTTGATTCACTGGAAGGCAACGGCAAGAAGAGGTCAACTCATGAGCCGGCAGTATACGGAGAATATGAAGTTGGGCGTCATACTGTGCATGGATCTATCCCCGACCGGACTGCGTGATTGGATGGAACGCGCTGAAACGGAGGATAAAATTATCGAGAGCGCCATTGCCATCGCCGAGTATTGTCTGGCACACCATATCCTGTGTGATGCATACTTCTGTCACGGCAAAGCAATTCAAAAAGCTTCTGCGCGCGTAAGGCAGGACTTTGATGCGTTTTATACGCTTTGCGGAAGCCTGACCTTTACCGCCGATCAGGGCTCCGGCGCCTTGATCGAACACTCTTTGACTTCCGGGGACGGCGCATGCCGGTATGTCGTTGTTACACATACGCTGGATGGCGTGCTTTATAGCGGCGCGATGCGTGCAATCGCACAGGGAAACGACGTTACAGTGGTGTTGATGCGTGATACGCTGCCCAAAGACCAGCAGGAAATCTATACTTATTTGACTGAGGCGTCGGTTCGGGTGGTACAAATACCGTGCGATCGTGATTTCGCTGACGTTCTGGAGCGACAGATTGCAGGAGGTGCCGTATGAAAACATCCGAAAAACGCTATGCGTTTCTACTACGGAACATTACGGCTATATTAATGACATTTGCCGCAACCTGTGCGCTGAATGCTTGGCTTTTGCTGGAAATCAATGCGATCTTTCTCTTGGCCGCCGCATTGACGGCGGATGTGTTGTTCGCCGTTCTGGATCATTTTAAGAAAAAACTGATGCTGTGGGTGACGTTGGCCGCAGCAGTGATTGTGGCGGCGGTTGTGCTGGAACTTACGGGGATTTCTGTGCGTTCGCTTTTGCGGGAAGTAAGTAGCTGGGTTCGGGAAGCTTTTCAATGGCTGGAAGTTTTCAAGGAAAGCGAAGAGAGCCTGCGGTTGCCGGAGCCGGCTTATCTGCTCTTTTTTGCCTGTCTGGGTACGCTGGGCTGTATGATTGTCTTTTATCCACTGACTATTCATACAATTTCCCGGCTCATATTGTCGGCCCTTACCCTTTCGGCAATGATAGTCCTGACCGTCTTGGGAATCGAAATGGGGAAATTCCCATTGGCATGTATCGGTATATGTTTGGTGTCGTCGCTAATTGAGCTGGTTAATATGCAGCTTGACCGGCAGAGGAAAGAATCCAGACGAAGCGCAGGGTTATTTCTGTATCCGATCAGTGTGCTGTTGGTTGTACTTGCTGTGTTATTGCCTGCTCGAGAAACCCCGATCCGCTGGCAGCCGGTTCGGGATCTTTTCAATCGGATTTCTGTTAATATGGAATCTGTGGAAACCACGCTGAAGATCTGGTTCGGGGCAATTCCGGAAAAATTTACAATATCTTTTAACGGTATGAGTTTTACGGATGAGGATGGCAGCGTTAATGTTGACGATCCGTCGGTACTTATGTATGTGTCGACAAGCGGCATGACAAAATCCCCACTCTATTTGCGCGGCAATGTGAGCAGTACCTATACCGGAACGGGCTGGGAGGATGAATCGGAATCGTATTTTTCGGAGGAAGAGCCGGAAATTGAGTTATACGAATTGCAATATTCCATGCTTCGTTCTGGTTTGACGCCGGAAAGCGGAGAGGATTTGTATAAGCGTTCAACGGTACTTGTCGAATTTGATGACATTGTTACGAAGAGCTTGCTCTATGGCGCACCGCTCAGTGACATTGAAATTGAAACGGAAGATACACGGATCAATTATGATGCGTATGGTTCCAATATTCGTTTTCAACGAATGCAGAAAATCGGGCTGATTTATTCCATGACATTTATTGAGACGAACTGGGGCAGCCCGACGTTAATAGAGTATTTGCGCAGTTTGACGGACTTCCGTTACGTGGATGACAATACGGATTTTGATAGTCTGGAAATAACTGTCGGAAGTGCAATTCGGTCGCTGTATACCGCAGTTGATAAACTGGATCCTGTGTTTTTCAGCGAGGGAATTGCCGACCGGCTTGCGGAACGTGCGCGTACCATACGGGAGGTTTATACACAACTTCCGGAAAGTTTGCCAGATCGGGTTTATGATTTGGCGCGGGAAATTACGGATTCCTGTGAGACAACATATGATAAGATCCTGGCGATTGAAGACTATTTCAAGGATGGATATACGTATTCATTAACGCCGGCTGCGTTCCCGGAAGACCGCGATTTTGTAGATTGGTTCCTCTTTGATACGAACGAGGGTTATTGCACCTATTATGCAACGGCTGCTACGGTACTTGCCAGATGCATTGGTTTACCGGCACGTTATGTGGAGGGCGTGACCGTGGCGGATACGCTCCGTTCGCGTGATGTGGCGGAAATCACAAACCGCAGCGTCCATGCCTGGACGGAAATTTATTTAGAAGGATATGGGTGGATACCGATTGAGCCGACCCCGGGTCTTGGTGTGGGCCGAAATGAAGCATGGGCGCTTCGGATGACGGGCGGAGGAAGCGCAATGCCTTCTATTCCGGAGATACCACCGGAAGAACCGCAGGAGGAAATGCCGCAGACAGAAATTGAGGAAGGCCCCAGTGCGGCAGAGCTTGCAGCACTTGAGGCGCAGCGGAGAGAGCAGATGAAGCGGTTCTGGTCCATTACCACAGCTGTGGCGGCAGGCGTTATTGTTGTTGTGCTGATTACGGTATTGCTGGTTACTCGCAGAGCGACGGTCAAGCGGTACAATCGTGCATCGAACAATGAGAAAATCCGAATCCTGATGCGGGAAATCCTTCGCTGTGTGGCAAGTACGGGTTTGCATATGCGTGAGGATGAAACGTTATTGGAATACGTACGACGAGCAGGGATGGGCTTTGATTCCTCTGATATGAAGTTATCCGAATCCGCAATGCTTTTCATGAAGGTTCGCTATGCGGAGAAAGATGCATCACGTGCAGAAGTGCTTGCCATGTATCGTTACACGAGGGAATTGCGGCGAGAAACGTTGAAACAGCAAAATGTATTAAGACGCATGTATTTTGCCGTCCGGCAATATGTACAGTAAAGCAAACGCTCCTGTTGTGAATTTTTCAACAGGAGCGCTTTGTTTAAACGTTTAAAGATGCGGAATTTTGTGCATGAGAACGATAATACTCTAAATTCCGGCGTAACCGTTTATCTTCGGGAGCGAGAGAAACTGCTTCCTGACCGCGTTTTAACGCCCGCTCATAATTTCCGAGATGATACCAGGCCAGTGCGGCGAGATCATAGGGCGTTTCCCCCCAGGCAACCGGATCATTTACATAAACCTGCGGCCGTTTTTGAATGGCTAGCGCCATTTCGCTGGTTGAAGCGAGTGCAATCCAATTTTTATCCTCGTAAAATTTCATGGCAAGTTCCACATAGGGTTCGCGCAAAAAGGGTGCTTCTGCAATGGCGCGCAACAGCCAGCGTTTTGCCTCTAATGAATTTCCCAATGCTGCATAGGAACGCGCAATGTAGCGCATGGATGCGCAGCGTTCCGCGTCCCAACGAGCTTCCGGCATGGCCAAATGCTTTTTTAAAGTGCGAATACAGTCTTCATGTCTGCCATAGAACATGTATTCCCGACCGAGATAGTGCATCCCACGATCGTCGTTGGGATTTTCCTGTACGGAAAGTTCCAAAAGGGGTAAATATTGGCCGCGTGATTTGTTGGGGTCTGCGTGATGCTCCAATGTGACGTTTTGCATGGTGACAAATACCTCGCGGGTGGGGACTGTGCGTGTCAGAACTTCATGTACGGGATTACGCCAACGGTAACCATGCCGCGCATGGATCTTATTGGGCCAGAATATGGTTCCTTCCCGTCCGTCGGGAAGATAATTCCAAACATACCGATAGGAAGCGCGTGTTGCATCAGGGTGCCAGACTCGTTCCAATTCTTCGCGCCAACCCGGTGTAAAAAATTCATCGAGATCCATACAAGCGCAGATATCGTAATCCTCCGGAATCAGTTCCAGGGACCGGTTTCTGGCAGCGTCAAATCGCCAGGGCCGAATTTCTTCCTGAAAGACGTGAACCCCCAAGTCCTGCAAAAGTTCGACGGTATGATCGGTTGAACCGGTGTCCAACACAAAGATTCCATCCGCTTCCTGCATGGATTCTACCCATCGCCGGACAAATTGTTCTTCATTTTTCGCAATGGTATAGACGCACACCTTGTATTTTCCCATAAAAATTGCCTCCTGCACAGCGGAAAGATTCCAGAATCGTTCCTTATCACTGTATGCAGGAGGCTTATCCAATGCGTCAGGAAATTGTTTGCGCAAAATCAAGAAGAGCCAGCGTATCCGCGGCATAGGAAATTCCGTCGATCCGAAGATGTGCGTCGTATACCTCGAAATCATAGGTTTTCCCGTCCTGGGTAGAAATAGAATACCGGACCCGAACATCTCCCTCTGGATCCTCTTGATGTACGATGGTTAAGTGGTTCAAGATATCGGCCAATTGGGAAAGTTCTGCTTCATCGGAAAGGGAGACGATAATGCCCAGCTCGGTTTCCAGTTCTGCTGAGGCCAGATCTTCCGGGGAGAGTAGAGCAAAAGGCTGGTGAGATTCACTGGTTGACAGAACAATGCCGATGCAGAGCAAACATGCCAATGCGGAGAGAAGCAGTTTCGTTCTTGTACTCATCCTTCTACCTCGCCCAAATTGTCGGCAACATTTTTTCGCGCCATGGAAATATGGAAGGCAGTCAGTCTTTCCGCTTCTTCCGGATTGTGTGTTGCGATTGCATCTAAAATGGCGCGGTGTTCCTCGACGGAGAGCCGGGCACGACCGGCCGTTTTAAAAGAAAGCTCCCTCGCTTTCTGAATATAATGGTGAAAATTGGAGAGCGTATGGCGCAAAGGGCGGGAACGGCAGGCCTCAAAAATGATTTCATGGAACCGGGTATCCAGATTCCAAACCTGCACGGCGTCTCCGCGAGTGACATAGAAAGTCTGTAACTCCACGACCTCCCGCAAGGCGTCCAGCTCGTCGTCTGTCACATTGGTTGCGGCCCAGCGTGCGGCCAAAGATTCGATTTTCATGCGGATCGTGTAAATATCCAGAATGTCTTTGGCGGATACGCCGATTACCACAGCTCCCTTATTGGGTACGGTTTTGACAAGCCCCTCCAACTCTAACTGACGCAATGCCTCACGTACCGGCGTACGACTGACCCCAAATTCTGTCGAAAGGCGTTGTTCAATCAAACTGTCGCCCGGAGCAAAATTTCCATTTAAAATAGCTTGCTCCAACTCCTTAAAAACGTTGGCACGAAGCGAATTGTTGTCTTGAATCTCCAGTTTTCGCATAGTTTCATCCCCTTCTTTTCATTTTACAACACTGCCTCATGGATTGCAAGCGTTTTCCCGGAATGGAGGCAAAGGGCAAACTGCGGATATTTTACTTGTTTTTCGGACAAAAAAGAAGCGATTTTGACAAAAATGATTCCGCTCTTGCATTGTTCTACCTGGAATGATATAATAACAAACGTTTGTATACGGAAAGGAAAGGGATTAGTAGTCATGCGTGTCGGCTTTGATCGGGATCTCTATGTAAAAACGCAGACAGAACATATTCTGGAGCGGATTAAACAATTTGACAATAAACTGTATTTGGAATTCGGCGGAAAACTGTTTGACGATTATCATGCGGCAAGAGTCCTGCCGGGTTTTGACGTAAATGCAAAAGTAAAGCTGTTGCAGAACTTTTCCGATATGGTGGAGATTGTATTCTGCATCAATGCTTCTTCTATTGAAAAGAGTAAAATTCGTGCGGACTTCGGCATTACCTATGATCAGGATCTGCTGCGGACCATTGACGCGTTACGCGACCTGGGCCTTTATGTCAATTCTGTGGTGATTACGCAGTATGCCGAACAGCCTGGCGCGATTGCATTTCAAAATATGTTGGAGCAGCGCGGCGTGAAAACGTACCGGCATTATCCGATCAAAGGCTATCCAACTGACATCAATCTGATTGTGAGCGAAAACGGGTACGGCGCAAACGATTATATCAAAACGACCCGTCCGCTGGTTGTTGTAACCGCGCCCGGTCCAAACTCCGGAAAACTGGCGACCTGTCTGTCTCAGCTTTATCATGAGAGCCGGTTGGGCATTCGGGCAGGATATGCAAAATTTGAAACATTCCCAATCTGGAATCTTCCGCTGAAACATCCGGTCAATCTGGCTTATGAGGCGGCAACCGCCGATTTGCGCGACGTTAATATGATTGACCCATTTCACATGGATGCCTATGGTGAGACCACGGTAAATTATAACCGGGATATTGAAGGATTCCCAATTGTCAACACAATCCTGACGCGTATTATGAATCGCACCATTTATAAATCTCCAACGGACATGGGTGTCAATATGGCAGGCTACTGCATTACGGACGATGCGGTGGTACGGGAAGCCGCTATCCAGGAGATTGCGCGCCGGTATTACCATACTTGGTGCGAGTGCCGTCTGGGCCGTGAGGAACCGGATACGGCGCACCGAATTGAAACGCTGTTGTCCCAGTTGGATGCGGATGCGGAACAGATCCGGCGCGTGGTACTGCCCGCAAAACAGAAGGCTGCGGAAAGTGGTTCTGCCGCTATGGCGATCGAATTGCCGGACGGACGGATTGTTACAGGCCGTTCCCAGCATCTGATGAATGCTGCATCCGCTGCAACGATTAACGCCATCAAGGCACTTGCCGGCATAGCGGACGAAGTACATTTGATGTCGCCGGTTATCCTAGAACCGATTTTGAAAATGAAACGAGAGATGCTGGGCCGGAAAAATCCGACGCTGAATCTGGAGGAAGTATTGATCGCACTGTCCATCTGCGCCGCGACAAATCCGACTGCGGAATTGGCGCTCTCCAAATTGACTTATTTAAAAAATTGTGAAGCCCATACTTCCTATATCATCTCCGAGCCGGACGCGGGAATTTTGCGCCGGCTGGGGATGAACGTAACGAGCGAACCCGTATTTGAGACGAATGCGCTCTTTAATGAATAAAAAACGATCCCCCGGCAATCTCGTACGAGATTGCCGGGGGATTTATTCAAATCAGGCCCAATGTTTTCATGATCAGGACAATCAGAAAAATGGTAAGAATGGAAAACGCGGTGGTGAATACAACCTGTTGGCCGGCAAGTTCTCCATCGGCGTCCATTTGCTGTGCCATCGTGTAGGAGGAAACCGCGGACGGCGCCATGAAAAGTACCATCAAAGACGCCAGCTCAATATCCCGAAATCCGCAAAGCACGGCGGCAGTGATGAAAATCGCCGGCATAACGATCAGTTTTCCTGTAACGCCAAGGATTAAAGGACGGAGGTTGGCGCCCACACGGGAAAATTCCATCGCACCGCCCAGGAGAAACAAGGCGAGCGGCGTGGCAATGGAAGAAAGATCAGAAATTGCCGTATCCACCGGTTCCGGGAACCGCAGGCCGGACGCTAACATGACCAGTCCGAGCAGAGAACTGATAATAAGCGGATTTTTCGCAATCCCGACCAGAATCTTGCGAATCTGTACGCGTCCGCCGCGAAAAGTTTCCAGCGCGATCACGGACAAAATATTAAACATGGGAATGACAACCGCAATTAGAAGCGATGTGGTGGCCATTTCGCCGCCGCAGAGTAATTCTGCCATCGGCATGCCAAAAAGGACAAAATTGCTGCGTCCGATTCCTTGGATCAAGACGCCTCGCCGCCGGTTTTCCTTTTCCAGCAGAGGAATAACGGCAAACAACAGGCCGAACATGACCAATACACTGATGACCGTGAATAAAAACACACGTCCGTCAATTTCCGTATCCAAGCTGGTCTGATAAATGTTTTTGAAAAGCAAAACAGGCAGAAAAAGTTTGAATACAAGCTTATTCATGACGGCATGTGAATTCATGTCGTATAGTTTAAGCTGTTTGGCAACGTAGCCTGCTGCCATCAAAAGGAACAACGGCAACACTACATTCAGGGATAAAATCAGATTCTCCACAGCAATATCCTCTTTTTCTCTTTTTTTGCCGAAAAACTGCCGGTAACCGGGAACCCCAAAAAACCAGCCGCGCGACGGCACCCGTTTATTGTAGCATTTCCCAGAGATTTCGTCAATTCTTGAAAAAAACAGCCGCCATCCGGATACTGCACCGGGTGACGGCTGCCAAAATTAGATAAAAAATTTCTGCAGCAATTTTTCTTTCAGTGGCTTGTTATGATCGATGTAAAGCAGTACGGCACTAAGGAGAAAAAACGTGACAAACGGGTAAAGGGACCATGCCAGGCTGTCACGCAGGTCGAAGACATGATTCAAAAGTAGTTCAATCGCCGGACAGATCAATCCAATACAGACAATTCCTATGGCGGAAATGGCGAGACGGGAGAGCGGCGTATGCTGCGCAAGGAAAATCAGCAAACAGATGATGCCTCCGGCAAGGAGTGAAACAGGAACGGCAAACGGCCAGAACCAGCCGCCTTGTGTTTTTTGTGCGATATAATACAAAAAGGCCAGGAGCGTGAGAATATCTGCGGAAATGGAAAAAACGGCTCGATGCCGGAATGGTTTTACAGAGAGCAACAGCGGCGCGGCAATTGCGACATAGAGAAGAAAAAACGCACCGATTACATAACCGGACCATTCAATTTGCCGGTTTACGCTCAGATCGCAAACGATGCATAAAAGGACGGGAATTAAAAAAATCAATGTCAAAAGGCCAAGTAGAGATGGACGGCTGACCTGTTGTTGCGTGCGGACGGGAGAAGGAGGATAAAGCGTTTTTCCTCCCCGGTTCGGCGCCTTTGGATCCTGAACTTCCGTGCCGCACAAAGGACACTTTGACTCACAATCTGCCAATTCTACACCACAATGGACACAATAGGACATGTCACTCCCCCTTTTACCGTTGATTGCTTTCAATAAAAATCGACAACCCCAGACGGCGCAGCCGTGTAAAAAATTCCCGCTCCAATTCTGTTTCTTCGATACTCCGGGAAAAGGTAATCAAAAGCTGGTCGCGATAGGAGATAACGCTGCAATTGTTGGGGCAAATGGCCTGTGGTCCCAGAATAAAGTCCAGCCGTTTCACAAAGGGCTGCATCTCGCTGGGAAGAGAAGCACTCCCCAGGTTAGAGAACGCTACGCAGGAGGTTTTTTCTCCGACGAGATTATAGACAAACTTCATGGCGGCATTTTTGAGAAAAAGTGGCACGATTTTGAGGGCCAAGGATTTTTCTGTCCGCACATTGACCGTGATCCGTGCGCTTAACTGCTTTTGCGTGAGCTCTACGCCCATCTGATGGTGTACGGAACGCAGGATCTCTTCAAACGTATAATCTCCCATGCGTGGATCGATTCCAGGTGTCACATAAAGCGCAAAATTACGCAGCGTATTGCTGGGGAAAAATCGTCGCAAATTAACGGGTACCAGGATTTTCACCGGTTTTTGTCTGCGCCTGTCCGGTACACGCCGGTCCTGCATTGACAAAATGGCCATCATCATAACGGAAACCATAAAAGTGGTCAGACTGACCTGATAGCGCTTTGCCAGCGCCAGAACTTCGCGCACATCCAGAATACCGGTAATTACGTTTAAATACCCATCCCGCTCTCGTGTCCCGGTTAACCGGAACGCGGCGGATTCCCGTCTGCTCTTGCTGACTGGCCCCTCGTTTTGCAGAAAACTGTCTTCCAATTCCCGTTCGTCCGGTTCTTCCTCACGATCCAGCACGCCGTCACCGCTGGGAACTGTGATTCCATATTTCTGGGTCAGATACTCTGCTGCGAGGGTTTTTAAAAAGACGAGTCCGCCGCTTCCGTCCGTAAGCGCGTGAAAAAATTCTACAGAAATTCGGTTTTCATAGTATAAGACCTGAAACGCACAACGCCGAATTTCGGAAAAACTGCGGTGAATCAGGGGACAAGGCCCCTCGCAGGCAATTTCCGGGGCACAGGCGAGTTCTTCAAGATAATACCAGAACATCCCTCGGCGGATACGAACAGCGATAGAGGGAAATCGTTTCACCGTGACATTCAAGGCACTTTGTAAAACTGTGGGATCGACAGGTTCCCGAAACGTGGCGGAGAGCCGAAATGTATTGCTCCAATTGCGCCGTTTGGCGGCGGGATAAATTTTCGCTGCGTTATCCAAACGCATCCACCGCAGTTTTCGTTCATTCATCCTGTAACGCTCCAAGAAATTCTGCAATTTTTTCAAAATCTTTTTTGGCTTCCGGCACGCCGTAGAGCGGATACCCGTGCCACATTTCCGGCGTTACAACGAGTTCGCTCCGACTGCCCGCCGCTAAAAGACGCTCGTGAAGCCCGGCCGCGTCATCCAACATAATCTCATCCCCGCCAACAAAAATGAGAGAAGACGGCATGTGGTCTAATTCACCAAACAGAGGGGAGACTAACGGATTGCGCAGATCATCTGCATAGAGCGATGCATAATAGGCCAGGCGTTCACGTGTCATGGTGGGATCACAGTCCTGATTGGTTTCATAGGACGCGCCAGACGCGGTCAAATCTGTCCAGGGAGAAATCGCAACAATGCCGGCCGGCAACGGGAGTGCTGCCTGTTTTCGTTTCAAACACAGGGCATAGGCCAGCCCACCGCCGGCTGATTCGCCGCAAAGGAAAATCCGGCTGTTTTCATAGCCGCACGAGAGCAGATACTCATATGCTTCCATGGCGTCTTCCAGCGCGGCAGGATACCGGTGCTCCGGAGCAAGCCGATAGGCAACACAAAAGACGCGGATTCCATATTTCGCAGCCAGAATCGTTCCGAATCCTTTTGCGTAATCAAGATCGCCCGCGACATAACCTCCACCATGCAGATACAGCAAGACGGAATCTCCCCGCTGCGATTTCGGCACAACCCATTCACCGACAAAATGATGAAAAATTTGCGGGGAATATAACACTTTATTCCGATGTGTATGCGCCATTAATTCGCCCAGCTTGTCTTGTGTCGTACGGGCGGCTTCGATGGTGCAGCCATTCACGAAGGGCTTGAAAATGGAAAGCTGCATCCGCAATAGTTTCGTCGAAATTGCCATGGTAGTCCTTTCTGCCTTTTGACGCAAAACGATATTTTGCAAAACGGCGAGAAAAATCACATAATAAAATGCAAACTAAATATAGTATAACAGATTTCTGTGAACGAATAAAGCAATTTCAGTCACATTTCTATGGGACATCCCCGGTTAGTTAAAACAATTCATCAAGCATTGTGTAATAAAACGCACGTTCTGGGTCGAGAGAAACGCCTAATGCATCCAGAAAAACCGGGGTGTATTGATCGCTTCCCAGATTATAGGCTAGAGACCGAATTGCCAGCGCAATGTCCTGCCAAGGATCAGCGATACCGCCGTGTCCAAAGTCCAGAAATCCGCTGATTTCGTCGCCTTCACAAAAGATGTTGGGCATACAACAGTCGCCATGCGTAAAAACGAGTGTTTCCTCCGGACGGTGCTGGTCCAGCCAACGCCAAATCCCGTCAAGGTCCGGACGGCTTTCTTTACAAAAGAACTGTGGGTTTACCAGGCTTAGATCAATTTCATGGCGCTGGATACGCTCTTGTGCGCGGCGCAGCTTGTCAGAAAGACAGTTGCGGAATGGACAGCCCTGGACAGAAATCGTTTGCAGCATGTGAATGGCTTGTGCGTAAAGCCGGCAGGCACGCTCCGGCGTACGCAAATAGACTGGATCACAGAGCATGCGGCCGGGAAGGCGGCTCATTAAAAGATAGCGATATCCGTCCGATACACAGGTTTCGTATACATTCGGAACGGGAATCCGGTGCTTTAACCAGATGAGCAGGTCGACTTCGCGTATGGCTTCCTCGCAATCCCGCTCAATTTTCAATACCAGATCACGATCGAAAAAAATATTTGCACCGGAGCATCCGACCTGATCTTGCAAGGCTTTTTCAAAGTCAAATTTCCGTGCGATTTCTGATGGAATCGAAGATACCGACATAAACGTACACACCTCCGCAGTGATGTTTCTTCAATCAAAGCATAAGTACGGGAAACGTATAGGGAAGGACGTGCCTTTAAATTTGCAAATTGGATAGAGATATCTTGGATAGAACCTATTATATCATGCATTCCTACAAATTTGCAAATTGTGATTGACAATTGTAAGTGAAATTACGTATAATACAGTTGAAAGTTGATTCAACCTTTTGACAAGGAGGTGTCACATGGGAAAGCCGGAGCAGCTGTGCGATTGTGAGGTGTTGCATGAGGAAACCGTAGCGGTCGTAAGGAAGAAAATGCCGGCGACGGAAAAGGTCGGCGATTTGGTGGAGTTTTTTAAATTGTTTGGAGACACGACGCGAATCCGGATTCTCTGGGCTCTGGACCACGCGGAATTGTGCGTGTGTGACATTGCAGCACTTTTAAACATGACAAAGTCCGCCATTTCCCATCAGCTGCGCATATTGCGTGACGGCAATTTGGTCAGGGCAAGGCGCGACGGCAAAGTGGTGTATTATTCCCTTGCGGATTCTCACGTAAAGGAAATTTTTGAAAAAGCAGTAGAGCATTTGGAAGAAATCCATGAATAGGAGGCGCGTAATATGAAAAAGACGTTCAAACTCGAGGATTTAGACTGTGCAAATTGTGCTGCGAAGATGGAGAATGGGATTAAAAAACTGGAGGGCGTGCAAAGTGCTTCCGTCAGTTTTATGACGCAGCGTCTGACCATTGAAGCGGAAGAGAAAGACTTTGATGCGATTATGAAGCAAGTTGCAGCTGTTTGCCGGAAGGTGGAACCGGATTGCCGTATTATTATGAAGGGTTAACCATATGAACAGGAAACAAAGGCGTTCGCTGTACGAAATTGTCGTTAGCGCCATTTTGCTGGTGGCGGCGGTTCTGGGAACACGATGGTTTGACTTTCCCTGGTGGGGAAACCTCTTAATGTTTCTGGTGCCATATGCACTGATAGGATGGGGAACATTAAGGCGTGCGGTGATACATAGTATCCACGGCCAAATTTTTGATGAGAATTTTTTGATGGCAATTGCTACAATCGGCGCATTTTGGATTGGGGAATATCCGGAAGCCGTATTTGTCATGCTGTTTTACCGCATAGGGGAGTTGTTTGAGCAGATTGCCGTCGGAAAAAGCCGGAAATCCATTGCCGGCCTGATGGATATCCGGCCGGATTATGCAAATGTTGAGCGGGACGGAACCGTGGTGGAGGTGGATCCGGCTGAAGTGCAAGTGGGAGAGATACTCGTTATCAAGCCGGGCGAACGGGTTCCTTTGGACGGTGTGGTAATCGAGGGAAGCTCCAGCTTGAATACTACGGCGCTGACGGGCGAATCCCTGCCCCGCGGCGTAACGGAAGGAGAAGCGGTAATCAGCGGCTGCATCAATTTGCAAGGAGTCCTGCGCGTCCGGACGACTCGGGAGTACGGGGAGTCTACCGTGGCAAAAATTTTGGAGCTTGTAGAGAATTCAGCGGCAAACAAAGCGCGTACTGAAAATTTCATCACCCGGTTTGCCCGGATTTATACGCCTGTGGTTGTAGGATGCGCTGTGGTACTTGCCATTTTCCCGCCGCTCATCGCCGGCAATTGGAGCATCTGGATCTATCGCGCGCTGACGTTTTTGGTGACTTCTTGCCCCTGTGCGCTTGTAATTTCCGTACCGTTGTCGTTCTTTGGCGGTTTGGGTGGCGCTTCCCGAAAAGGCGTGTTAATTAAAGGCAGCAACTATCTGGAGGCACTGGCAAACAGTGAGATTGTAGTGTTTGACAAAACCGGTACGTTGACGCATGGGTCGTTTCAAGTTACGGCAATTCATCCGGAAGCAATATCCGAATCGGAACTGCTGGAACTTACGGCGCTGGCCGAGTACTACTCCAGTCATCCGATTTCCGTTTCGCTGAAACATGCGTATGGCCGGGAACTTGATGCTTCCCGTGTATCGGATATGGAGGAATTGGCAGGGCAGGGGATCCGTGCGATTGTAGATGGAAAGCGCGTCTGTGTTGGCAACGAAAAGTTGATGGATGCCGTTGGCGCCGCGTGGCATCCCTGCCATAAAGTGGGAACGGTTATTCATGTAACGGTTGATTCTCTTTACGCCGGACATATTGTGATTTCCGATGAAATAAAGCCGGAATCGGCAGAGGCAGTCCGTCTTTTACGGGGGAATGGTGTGCGGCGGACGGTCATGCTCACGGGGGACCGAAAAGCCGTGGGCGAAGCTGTGGCGAGAGAACTGGGCCTTGATGAAGTGGATACAGAATTGTTGCCGGCAGGAAAGGTGCGGAGAGTCGAAGAACTGCTCTGTGAAAAAAGCCCAAAAGGCAAGCTGCTGTTTGTAGGGGACGGCATCAACGATGCGCCGGTGTTGTCCCGCGCGGATGTTGGAATTGCGATGGGCGCACTGGGTTCCGACGCAGCGATTGAAGCTGCGGATGTGGTGCTGATGGATGACGATCCCCGCAAAATTGCGCTGGCAATTACCATTTCCCGGCGGACAAAGCGAATTGTTCTCCAGAATATTGTATTTGCACTGGGAGTTAAGCTGGCGGTTCTGCTTCTGGCGGCCGTTGGACTTGCCGATATGTGGGCGGCCGTTTTTGCCGATGTGGGCGTATCGGTGATTGCAATCTTAAATGCAATTCGTGCGTTGAAAATAAAAGAATAACAAAAGGCCTTGACCAGAAAACCGGATTTTCTGATCAAGACCTTTTTTCTATCAATCCGCAAAATGGATTTTATAAAACGCAAATGCCGTGGCGACGCGGAAAACGTGGATGGGATCTTAATCGCGGGACAATTAAAATAAAAACAGGACAGAAGGTGACGAATCTTCTGTCCTGTTAGCAGTCGCTGAAAATGAATCAGGCCGACTTCTTTGCCGCTGCATTTGCGGCCTTCGCGTAAGTGCTCTTACGGCGCGCAGCAGTATTCTTATGCATGATGCCGTCTGCGCAAGCGGAATCGACCTTGGAGGCGATTTCGTTATAAGCAGCCTGAGCGTTGGCAGGGTCCGCCTCGATTTTCGAATAGAAATTCTTTATAGCGGTCTTGAGGGACGATTTAGCCATTTTGTTCTGCAAAGCTTTTGCTGCGGTGACCCGGACTCTCTTCTCAGCAGACTTAATGTTAGGCATGTGTCCACCTCCTTTTTTTCATCAGTAACCAAAATTATAGCACGATTAAAAAGAAAAAGCAAGAGTTGATTGAAAAAAATGTGGCTGAAAATACGGGTTATTTTTCACATATTTACAGAAAACCGCTTGCTTTTTTTTGCATGTGTGATATAATGAACGATGTAAATTTGCCAGGAGGTGCGGTATGGCTTATAAAATTTCTGACGATTGCATTATGTGCGGCGCTTGCGAGAATGAGTGCCCGGTTTCCGCAATTTCTGCGGGCGATGGCAAGTATGTGATCGACCCGGAAACCTGCGTAGAATGTGGCGCTTGCGCCGGCGTTTGCCCGGTAGATGCTCCGAAAGCAGAGTAATTTGAATCCGAGAAGAACAGAGCCCTGTTTCGTGTCAGCGGATGTCTGATATGAAAGAGGGCTTTGTGATTATTCTGGGTATAGACGAACTATGATGTCAAAAAACGCGGATCTTGGGAATGGAATTGTATATGAGCAGGACGTCCTGGCTATCGGGACGGACAGTGTACTTCTGGCGGATTTTGCCCTGCCTGCACAGGGGCGCATATGCGATCTTGGCTGCGGTGCGGGAGCGGTCATGTTGCTTATGGCGTTGCGTGGCAGCAGTGCCCGGTTTGACGGAGTAGAATTGCGGCGGGAGGCAGCGGAAAAAGCGCGACGGAACGTATTGCGCGCCGGACTTTCAGACCGCATCTCCGTGCATGAAGGTGATTTGCGTGAAATCGGAACGATTTTAGAACGGGGTATTTATACGGGTGTTGTCGCCAACCCGCCCTATCAGCCGGTGGGCGGGAGTATTCCGCCGGATCAGATGGAGAAGCAGATTGCTCGTACGGAGTGCTGTTGTACGCTTGAAAATTTATGTGCCGCAGCGGCGTATCTTTTAAAGTATGGCGGGAAGTTTTCGGTGGTCTATCCGCCGGAACGTCTTTCCGCTTTAATGCGTGTGATGCGCGAACAGGGAATAGAACCGAAACGTTTACGGCTTTTCTGCCGGAAACAGAATGCACGTCCGTCGCTGGTTTTCTTGGAAGGAAGACGTGGTGGACGGGAGGGTCTGGAAATTTTGCCGTCGCTTTTCGGAGACAGCGAAGAATTCCGGATGGTGAGCAAGACGTTTTAAAGACGGAATTAAGGAAAAATCAGAATTGAGAACCCGAGGGGGTATACATGGGTATTGTAAAAAAATTACCGCCCCATGTTGCGGATTTGATTGCCGCCGGAGAAGTTGTGGAGCGTCCCGCGTCGGCAATTAAGGAAATGATGGAGAACGCGGTGGACGCAGACGCGACACAGATTACGGTGGAAATCCGCAATGGCGGAATTGACCTGATCCGTGTGACGGATAATGGCAGCGGAATGACGCGGGATGATGCACAGACCTGCTTTATTCGGCATGCGACCAGTAAGATTGCGACGGAAGAGGATCTTCATGCAATCCTGACGTTGGGGTTTCGTGGGGAAGCGCTTGCTGCCATCGCAGCGGTCGCTCAGGTGGAGCTGGTTACCCGTATGGAGACTGACGATGTGGGAACGCGCGTGACGCTCTCAGGTGGGGACATACAATCGGTGGAGGATGCCGGATGCCCGGTCGGCACGACAATTACCGTGGAAAAATTGTTTTATAATACGCCCGCGCGTATGAAATTTTTAAAAAAGAACGCAACAGAGGCGGGCTATTGTGTCGCCGCAGCGAATAAACTGGCGCTGGCACATCCGGAAGTGGCGGTTCGTTTTCTGAAAGACGGGCGCGACGCGTTTCGTACGCCCGGGGATGGGAAGCTGCGCAGCGCCATATATGGCGCTTGTGGGCGGGAGTTTGCCGCATCGCTGACGCCTGTGGAACAGGAAAATACCACTCAGGCGCTGAGCGGTACGCGGATGACGGTGTGGGGATTTGTTACCAAACCGGAACTTTCACTCGCAACTCGTAACTCACAATATTTTATGCTGAATGGCCGTTTTATTCGGTCCCGTACAATGAGTGCTGCGCTGGAGGAGGCATATCGAGGCAGCATCATGACCGGAAAATATCCGGGTTGTGTGCTGCATGCCGCGCTCGATCCGGCCTATGTGGATGTAAACGTTCATCCTGCCAAGACGGAAGTGAAATTCGCCGATGAACGCGCGGCGTTTGAAGCGGTATATGTCGCGGTAAAGCGTGCGCTGGAGCAGTCCGGACGTCCCACGTTTTCTGCGCCGCACGTTTCGACTACAGTAAATGCGGAGTCTTTGCAAAACGGTGCGGAATTGCAGCGTCCCATGCAAAATGCGCCGGATCTCTGCAATACGGCGCCGGCTGCCGATCATACGGCGCCGATTCGTACGTCTGCGTTGTCGGCTGCGGTTTCATCGGCGCCGGTCAGTACGCCTGTGCAGACAGACTTTTTGCCGCAGGTGTTGCGCGCTTCTGCGCCGGAATATCATGCTATGCCCCCTCGTGAAGATAGGGTACATTCCCGCATGCCGGATATTGGCGCGGAAGATTTTGAAAATCAACTGGATGAGCCCGCCCCAACCCCGGTTTCGTCTGCAGAACCGGCAAAATCGGTTGTACCGGAAGAACCTGACGGGGAATGGTTTCGCATTGTCGGCGAGCTTTTTCACAGCTATATCGTGGTAGAACTGACGGACGAAGTGATGTACATCGACAAGCATGCGGCGCATGAACGCATACTTTATAACAAACTGAAACAACAGGAAACCGGTGTTGCTTCGCAAATTTTGCTGGAGCCTATCGTTCTGCCGCTTACCGCGGACGATTTAGAACGAATCGATGCGCAGGCAGATGCGCTTGTGGCAGCGGGTATCGAAGCGGAACCGTTTGGTGGCGATACGTTATTGGTACGGGGAATTCCGCAGCATATCGATGCCTCTCAGACGGGTGAGCTGATTGCGGACATCTGCGGCAGGATCCGAAGAGGGGAACCGGATGAAATACGGGAAAATATTTTGCATGCGATTGCCTGTAAAGCGGCTATAAAAGCCGGCTGGCATACAGCTCCGGAGGAACAGGAGGCGCTGGTGCGCCAGGTGTTGCAGATGCCGGACGTGCGGTATTGTCCGCATGGACGTCCTGTGGCGCTGGTGACGTCACGGCGTGAGTTAGAAAAGGGGTTTCGCCGCGTTTTATGAGTAGAATTGTCTGTGTAATGGGACCGACAGCTTCGGGAAAAACGGGATTGGCCATACGATTGGCCGAGCGATACGGCGCGGAAATTGTTTCTGCGGATTCCATGCAGATTTATCGGTATATGGATATAGGAACGGCAAAGCCGGATTTGGAAGAACGGCGCGGGATTCCGCATCATATGCTGGACAGGCTGGATCCGTCGGAGGACTATTCTGCGGCGCGATATGCGGAGGATGCTGGCGCGTGCGTCGATCAGATTTTGGCGCGCGGCGTGTTGCCGATTGTGGCGGGCGGTACCGGGCTGTATATCGACGCGCTGTTGGGTACGCGAAGTTTTGAAGAAGAACCGGACACCGGCGCCATTCGCGCACGCCTTGAGGAGGAAGCGGAACAGAGGGGAAGTGCCGCGCTCCATGAACGTTTGCGAGAAGTGGATCCGGAACGGGCTGGTCGGCTGCATCCAAATGACGAAAAGAGAATTATTCGGGCCCTGGAAATTTTTGAGGCAACAGGAGAAACTGCAACAGCACGTGACCGGCGCGCCGCGGCGCGCGCGCCGCGGTATTGTGCTGTGAAGCTGGGGCTTGACTGGCCGGACCGCGCGGCGCTTTATGAGCGGATTGACCGCCGTGTGGACTTGATGTTTGAGGCGGGATTGCTTGAGGAAGCGGAACGGATATGGCACATGCATCCGGGGCGCACGGCTTCTCAGGCGATTGGATATAAGGAACTTTTTCGTTATTTTGAGGGACTTTGTACGCTGGAGGAAGCGCGGGAGACGATTGCCCGGGAAAGCCGCCGGTATGCGAAGCGCCAGTTGACGTGGCTGCGGCGTGATTCCGAAATTTCCTGGTTGGACGCTCGTGATGGGGAGCAGGCTTTTGCACTTGCCTGCAATTTTATTGAGCAAAATAGATAAAAATTTGACGAGAAAGTAAATCTTTCAAATTCTACGCCTCTCTGCGCGAAAGATATGCTATAATAAACTGTCAGGATACCAATGCCCGACGGCGGCGCGTACCCTGTGCGGCTTGTTTTTTCATCTGCCGGATAATGAAACGTTGAAAGGGTTGATCTTCATGCAGAAGCAGACGAATATTCAAGATGTTTTTCTCAATACGGCCAGGCGGGAACGTATCCCTGTGACCGTATACCTGATTAACGGATTTCAGCTGCGCGGAATTATTAAGGGTTTTGATAATTTTGTTGTTTTGTTGGAAGGAGAGGGCCGTCAGCAGCTAATTTATAAACACGCGCTCTCTACGATTACGCCTTCCCGGGAAATTCCCATTAAATTGAATTGTTCGGAGAAAGATGAAGCATGCCTTCCCGAGACAGAATTGTAAATCGATATGTCAGACAGTATAACGAAAGAAAAAAAGCCAAGGAGCGCCGAAAGCTGGTTTTGCTGCCGATTAAACTGGCATTTGGCATCGCCTGCGTTGGCGTACTGGCGTATTTCGTTGTACAGGTCTTTTTGGCGTTTAATACGCCGATGACGACCGCAACTGCACTGTCTACTGTGGTGAACGATGAATTCTCGATAGTCGGATACTTCGTGCGGGAGGAAATGGTATTGGAAGCCGATTATGACGGCATCTTGGTCTATACCGCAAATGAAGGAGACAAGGTGTCGCGCTTTGGCGAGTATGCCGCCGTCTACGAGAATAGCAGTGCGGCAGAACTGAAGGAAACAGTGACGCAGCTGGATGAGAACATTCAGTTTTTGCAGTCTGCGTTGGATTCCAGTATGGATACCAGCGGCGTTATGAAGCTTTCTTCTTATATTTACGAAGGTCTTTGCAATACGGCGGAACTTGCGGATGCGGAGGCGTTTACGTTGATTTCCGAGTCGGCTTCGGAGTTGAAATCCAATATTATCACGCGCGAATTGACCAACACCTCTGCCGAGGAAATCCAGTCGATGATTACCGCGCTGGAGTCTCAGCGGGACAGGCTGAATGCTTTGATTGGAGACAGCGAAACAACATTGAAAACGTCGGAGGCGGGTTTCTTTACCAGTCACGTCGACGGCTATGAGACTGTTTTTGATGTTGATGCGTTGGATGAATTAACGCCTTCCTCTTTCCGCAAATTAACACAGCAAAACAAGCGCATTACGAGCCGTCAGGTGGGACGGCTGGTGACAAGCTTTGAGTGGTACTTTGTGTCCAACCTGCGCGTGGACGCTGCCGCTGCGTTGTCTCAGAACAGTACGGTGGACCTGCGCTTTGATGCAATGGGAGACGACGTGGTGCGTGTACGCGTGGAGTCGATCAGTGAACCGGAAGACGGGGAAGTGACGGTGGTTTTTTCCTCCAATCAGAACATGAAGGAACTGGTCAATTTGCGAAAGCAGAGCGCAAGTGTGATTTTAGCCACCTATGAAGGTTTGAAAGTCCCTAAAGATGCGGTCCGCGTGGATGCGGAAGGAAATTTGGGGGTTTATGTAATTACGGGTATGTATTCAGAATTTAAGGTAATCGATGTGCTCTATGAGACGGAGGATTACTATATTGTGGACACCGATCCGACGACGACGAAATCTCTTTTGGTATACGACTTTATCATCGTCAATGGCAAGGGTCTTTCAAATGGAAAGGTAATTAAATGAGCAGTTCGCAAATCAGGGAGAATGTAGAAAGAATTCAGTCGGAGATAAAGGAACTGTCGCAAGGCCGGATCGTACGCCTGTTGGCTGCGACAAAAACGCGCAGCGCGGAAGAAATTCAGGAGGCATTTGCCGCCGGCGTAGACGCAGCGGGAGAAAACCGGGCGCAGGAATTTGCGGAGAAATTTAAAAATGGTGCGTATGCCGACTATGATGTGCAGTTTATTGGACATTTGCAGACTAACAAGGTGAAATTGGTCGTGGGGCATGTATCATTGATTCATTCTGTGGATTCTGTGAAACTGTTGCGCGCGATTGATACGCGCGCTGCGGAACTGGGCTTGGTACAGGATGTTCTTGCCGAGGTAAATATTGGACTGGAACCGGAAAAGCACGGCGTTTTTCCGGAAAATCTGACGGCTTTTCTGGACGAGGCAGCCGAATTTTCCCATGTTCACATCCGTGGATTGATGACGGTGGCGCCAAAGAGTGAGGAACCCGACGGAAATCGTCAATTTTTCGCAAAAATGTATAAACTATTTATTGACAACCGTGCGGAAAAAAGAGATAATGTAGTAATGGAATATCTCTCAATGGGGATGAGCGGCGACTATCGTGCTGCGATTTGCGAGGGCTCCAATTTGATTCGAATTGGAACGGGACTGTTTGGCCCTCGCCAATAACAGATTGAAAGGATGAAAAGCATGGGTTTGGTTGATAACTTTAGAAGATATATTCGCGGGGAAGATTATGACGACGAGGGTTATGACGAATTTGCCGATGCAGATCCGGAACCTCAGAAAAAATGGCCTGCTTTTGACGCTTCTTCGGAACGGGATGATCGCACGGAACGGAGTTCCGACACACGCTCCAGAGACGATTTTTCTACCATGCGCAGCAATCGCGTGGTCAATATTCACACAGTCACACAGTTGTCCGTCGTTTTGGTCAAACCTGAAAAATATGAAAACGCTGCGGAAGTTGCGGACCACCTGAAGGACAAGCGTACCGTAGTTTTGAACTTGGAGCAAACGAACCGGGATGTGGCTCGCCGTCTTTTAGACTTTTTAAGTGGCGTAGCGTATGCAAACGAGGGAAAGATTAAGAAAGTAGCTAATAGCACGTATATTATTACGCCTTACAATGTGGATATTCAGGGCGATTTGATTGACGAACTTGAAAATAACGGTTTATATTTATAAACTCCGGGGTTTGCAGGTATGATAGGACAGATATTTGCCGTACTGCTTCGTGCGATACAGGTTCTTTTGTTCATCGGTGTGTTGTTGGCCTGGTTTCCGGTGGAACCAAATAGCCGGTTAATCAGGTTGGTACATACCTGTACGGCACCGATACTCATGCCTGTCAGGGCGTTGCTCTCCAAAATCAGATATCTGCGGAAGATTCCTTTTGATTTCAGCTATGTAGTGCTGTTTTTGCTGCTGGAATTGGTGATTCGGTTGATTATCTGAACGCGGTGTTTTGTAAAAGGGGGAATAGAATGCTGACTCCACAGGAAATTGCAGATAAGAAATTTGATAAGGTGATTATGGGCGGCTATGATATGGCTGCTGTTGACGCGTTCCTTGACACCGTAGAGAAAGATTACGGCCAGATTTATAAGGAAAACATCGTTTTAAAGAATAAAATGAAGGTACTTGTCTCTAAAATTGAGGAGTACCGCACAGTGGATGAATCGATGCGGAAAGCGCTTTTGAGCGCGCAGGGAATGGCGTCTTCCATTATTGAAAAAGCAAAAACTGAGAGCGCCAATATTGAAAAAGCAGCGCAGGCAAAGGCGGAAGAAGTTGTGGATTCCTATCAGGAACGAATTGCCGCAGAGGAGATGCGTCTGGAGGAAGCCAAAACGGGCGTGCAGCAGTTTGTCGAGCGGATGCTTGCCATGTGTGAGCAGCAGGCGGAATTTTTGCGTGGTGTGAAAGAAAATGAGTTTCATGCGGAGCCGGATGCTGGGTACGAGGCGAAAGTTTCTGAACAGGGGAAGGTACCATCTGCTGCACCGGCAAAAGCACCTGGGCCGCAGACCGTGTTGCCGGACACAGTTCCGCTACCGAACGTCCCGCCTGTTCCAACAGATGCGGTGCCTCGCAGATCGGAACAAAGCACCAAGGTGTTTGAGTCTGATTTGTCTCCAAATGAGGAATTGCCGAACTCGGTCAAGCGTACCAGTACTTCCGGAGATGAGGAAGAAGTTATTTTGTTAACGCCGAAGCCCCGTTTTGAGTTTCATGATCTCCAGTTTGGAGAGAATTATGATGGCGGGCGCAAAAAGAAAAAGTAAGAAAAGCGGATACGCCGTTATAAGCGGTCGTATCCGTTTTTTATAGTCAGGAAATGTTTTCCCACGTACAGCCGTCCAATCTTTTAAAGCGGTGGTCTGTGTGATGCAGAGATCCAGTATGAGCGTGTGAAGACCGGATGCAGTATGGCAAATGCTGAAAATCACACAATTTCAAGGACTTTTGATGGATGCGTGGGGTGCTTTTTGAAAAACGTGTTGAATAGTTGTGCTTTTTATGCTAAAATATAGCGATATAAAATTTATGGGGAGGGACTTGTGTTGCAGTACACATTCTCAAATAGAATCAGTGAATTAAAACCGTCGGCTATCCGTGAAATTTTAAAGGTAACGCAGGATCCGAATATCATTCCGTTTGCGGCGGGAAATCCTGCGCCGGAGGCATTTCCAGTGGCGGAGATGAGCGCGATTTCGGAACGGATTTTCAAAGAGACGCCGGCTTCCGCACTGCAGTATGGCGTGAGCGAAGGATATACACCCTTGCGTGAGGCTGTGAAGGCCAGAATGTCCGAAAAGTACCAGACTGGTACGGCGGAGGATGAAGTGCTGATCGTCACCGGCGCGCAGCAGGGAATGGATTTGACTGCGAAGTGCTTTTTGAACGAGGGGGACGGTGTGATTTGCGAATCCCCGAGCTTTATTGGATCTCTGAACAGTTTCCGTTCCTACCGTGCGAATCTGGTTGGTGTGCCGATGGAACCAGATGGCATGGATTTGGAAAAATTGGAAGCCGCATTGCGTGATACGCCGAATGTGAAGCTGATCTATGTGATCCCGACTTACCAGAATCCGACGGGCCGCGTGACTTCTCTGGAAAAGAGAAAAAAGATTTTGGCTCTTGCATCTCAGTATAACGTGTTAATTTTGGAAGATAATCCGTATTTTGAACTTCGGTATTCCGGTGAAGCAGTTCCTACGATCAAGAGTCTGGATACAGAAGGACGCGTGATTTATGTCGGCAGTTTTTCCAAGATCCTTTCGCCTGGCATTCGCGTGGGATATGTATTGACCAATCGCGGCGTGATTTCCAAATTGACGGTGGCCAAGCAGGTGAGTGACGTTCATACCAATTTGATGTATCAAATGATTGCCTGCGAGATGCTGACGAAATATGATATAGATGCCCATATTGCGCGGGTCTGCGAAATGTATCGTGCAAAACGCGATGCGATGTGTGAAGCGATTGAGCAGTATTTCCCGAAGGAGTGTGCGTATGAGCGCCCGGACGGCGGGCTTTTCCTGTGGTGCCGCCTGCCGGATGGCTATGACGGCGTAGAGTTCTGTAAACTTTGCGGAACACGCGGCGTCATGGGTGTTCCGGGCTCCTCTTTCTGTGTAGATGAAAAGGAAATCAGCCCCTATATTCGTTTGAATTTCTCGCTGCCGAGCTTTGAGCAGATCAAGCGTGGCATTCAAATTATGGGCGACGCGATGCGTGAATTTATTGGATAGGAAAAGAGTGGATTTCATGGACGCGAATCTTATAGAAAAAAAACCGGTCATGTTGTCCGGCATTAAGCCAAGCGGCGAATTAACCCTTGGCTCCTAT
>CALWBW010000016.1 GCA_944376195.1 uncultured Clostridia bacterium
AGCCTCGCGCAGGGGGGTGAACCACTGACCGTTATAGGTCAGGTCCGCCATCTTTGGCGCAATTTGCGCCTGCATGAAATGGAACGTTTCCTTATCCAACGTGATGGTTTCCAAAACGTTGTGCGCTTTATAGAGAATGGTTCCGGCCGGCGTCTCATAAACGCCGCGGCTCTTCATACCGACAAGACGGTTTTCCACAATGTCAAGCAAACCGATTCCATTGGCACCACCAATTTCATTCAGTTTCGTAACCAGTGAAACAGCGTCCATCTCTACGCCGTCAATAGCAGTCGGAATTCCCTTTTCAAAGTGGATGGTGACATAAGTAGGCGTATCAGGAGCCTGTTCAGGCGAGACACCCAGTTCAAGGAATCCCGGTTTGTTGTACTGCGGTTCGTTTGCTGGAGATTCCAGATCCATGCCCTCGTGAGAAAGATGCCAGAGGTTTTTATCTTTGGAATAATTGGTTTCGCGGTTGATTTTCAGAGGAATCTGATGCGCTTCTGCATAGTCGATTTCCTCATCACGCGATTTGATATCCCATTCACGCCATGGCGCAATGATGGCCATGTCCGGAGCAAACGCCTTGATGGTCAATTCAAACCGTACCTGGTCGTTTCCTTTTCCGGTACAACCATGGCAAATGGCATCGGCGCCTTCCGCTTTTGCAATTTCAACCAAACGTTTTGCAATACAGGGACGGGCATGCGATGTGCCGAGAAGATAATCTTCATATTTGGCGTCTGCTTTCAGACAGGGCCAAATGTAATTCTCAATATAATCCTGCTTCAAATCTTCAATATAAAGTTTGGACGCACCTGTTTTCAGCGCTTTTTCTTCCAGACCGTCAAGCTCCGTACCCTGGCCCACGTCACCGGAAACGGCGATGACTTCGCAGTTGTTGTAATTTTCCTTCAGCCAAGGAATAATGATAGAAGTATCCAGTCCGCCGGAATAGGCAAGTACCACTTTCTTAATTTGATCCTTCTGCATATCAAAACCTCCAAGCAAAGTTTATTTATTCATCTGTGAGAATAATTCTACATCTATCATACGGGAATGTCAAGGGCTGTCGGATATAAAAATTGGTTTTGTACAAATCAACAATCAATTTTCTTTATTGGGAGGAATTACTGGACAAATACGTAAGATGATGTACAAAATCAAGAAGAGTGATGACAATTAACGTTGTTTCGGAAAACGCTGAAGAATAAAAATCACTTGCAAAACCGGAAAAACCATGGTAGTATAAACATACAACATTTCGTATGGTTTTGTATTTATAAAGGCTGTCTTGCCGGGCAAAATTTCTGGAATTATAAAAAGCATCAGACGGAAGAAAGGAGCGCTTTAATGAACTATCAAGATTTGATCAACAGTATACAGCGTTACGGTGCCACCAAACGGGATATTTGCCTGCACTGGTTGGGGGTAGAACCGGAAAAAATTCAAAAATTCACTGTGGTTGCGCCGTGGTGGGAGCCGGATACTTTGCCGGCGTTGGGAAAAGCGGCGTTTCTGTCAAATTCTATGTCTGATGCTGTCAAGGTTTGGAACATCACAAACCCCGGAAGTGCGGATCTTACTTATATCAAAACGGGGATTGGTGCGCCTTCTATGATGGATGTTGTACTTGCCTTGGGTGTAACAGAATGCGAAAAAGTACTTTTCCTTGGATCGGCGGGTGCATTGGATGAAAAACTTGCTATCGGCGATCTTGTCATACCGGAATGCAGCATTTGCGGCGACGGCGCGAGCCGGTATTTGTGTGATACGCTGGATAATGATGTTTTTGGTACAAGCGTACAGCCTGACGCGCAACTTTATAATATCGTTTGCCGTGCCGCAGGCGAAATCTGTGAGAAATATGCAATATCCTGTCACACGGGACGGGCATTCAGCATCGATACAATTTTTGCGCAGTATGTGCATTTGGATACAGTTTTAAAGAGCGGCTGTAATGTGGTTGAAATGGAAAGTGCAGCGGCCCTTCGCGCAGCACAATTGGCAGGCCTTCAAATGGCGGCGATTTTTATCATTTCCGATAATACGCTGGTGCATAAATCTTTAGTTTGCGGCAGAACAGAGGAAGATCGCATCAGGCGCAAATTTGTCCGCCGTGAAGTGCTTCCGCAAATTTTGAAAAAGACCTTTTCTATGTAAAAAATGCCTCGGACCGAACGATCCGGGGCATTTTGATTAAAAAAAGAGACAAAGTATAATGGGAATGAACAGTGCAGGAAGATAGTTTGCAACTTTGATTTTGGTAAGCCCAAGCATGTTGAATCCTAAAGCGATGATGAGCAGGGAACCCGTACAGGTCATTTCAGCAATAACGCTTTCCGAAAGAAGCGGCGCAACCCATTGGGCCAGAAGAACAATCGCGCCCTGATAGACGAATACAGCAACAGCGGAGAACAAAACGCCATAGCCAAGAGAAGAAGCAAAAATAATGCTGGAAATACCGTCCAATAAAGATTTGGTATAAATCATCTCATGATCGCCAGTTAAACCGCTTTGCAAAGACCCAACGATTGTCATGGCTCCCACGCAAAATAGGAGGCTGGATGTGACAAATGCGCGCGCGACGGTTTGTTCGCTGCCAGCTTTCGAAAATCGGGATTCCAGAAGCTGTCCAAGATGATTTAATCGCCGGTCAATGTCGATTGCTTCTCCAATCACCGTCCCTATGGCGATGGACAGGATGGCAATCAGGGTATTTTGTCCCTCCAAAGCACCGGAAATGCCGATGAATAAGACGCAGAGCCCCAATCCTTTCATGATGCTATCCTGAAGGCGTTCAGGCAGTCCTTTTTTTAAAAGCAATCCCAAAAATGCTCCGATTATGACTGCAATCGTGTTGACAATGGTGCCCAACATAACAGGACCTCCCAAGAGAATAGGGTAGAAGCGAGAAGAAAAATTCCCTGTCAAAACCGACAGGGAATTTCATTAATCCAGATCATCGGGACGTTCCAAACCGTCTGTTGCCTTTCGATTGGCATAGACAACGAAGGCATCCGGCAGATAACGGCCGTTTTCCTTGTCGCCTCCGCTGGGTTTTGTGATTTTTCGTCCGTTAAAATACATAATAGAGGAAGAACCGCCGTCTAAATTTAAAGCTTGCACGGCGCCATATTTTAAGAAAATTTCCGCCAATTCTCCAACCGTTGTTCCCACGGAATATCCCGGCTGACGTCCATCAATGACGATCATAATAATCGATCCGTCTTCCGTTTGGCCGATTGCCGTTCTCGGTTGCGTCCCCCAGCCCGCAGAACCGGAGATTACCTGTTCGCCATTTACGACGAGGGCGGGTTTAAACTCAACGCCGTCGCGGATATTATTGGTCGGACTCCAGGAACCGACGTGCAGTCGATTATCGTAGTCCAGATAAACAGCTTTATAGGTACCGCCATCGGTATCTGCCAGCTTTTCACCGCCTGAAACCAGAAGGCCATACACAATGCCGCCGTTGCCAACACCGTCATCATCTTCAAAACCGGAGGCATTAATTGCAAGAATTGCATCATTGTCCTCTGCAATACCGGCAATTTTCTGACCGACAATCCCCAACCGATCGGCAACCGCAACGCCGACGCGCGAGGGATCTTTTACAATGGCAATGACGCCGCAATACTGCTCCAGACCACTGCCGCCGGTAAGCCGTGCAATGGTAATCCCATGTACCGTATCAAGAGCCAGCACCTGATCACCGTGAACGGTTTTAATAGAAGTTCCTTCGTCGTCCAAGCCCGCTTCGTCAATGAACAGATTACCGTTCTCGTCATACATCTCATCTTCATGTTCTTCTGCATAAGCGGCAAAAGAATCCATATCAATTTCCGTATAAGTCAGACAAAAATCGCTCCAGGGATCCTCCCAGAAAGGTATTTCATCTTCTTCCTCGGCCGCTCCGTCCTCATTTTCATTGGGCTTTGTGACGGAAGGAAGCACCAGTGTGGAAATTGGTTCTGAATCGCTCCAATCGCTTTCCAAATCTGCTTGCAATTGATCAGTTGCATCAATTGCGGCACGAACTTCATCCACTACGGATTTCGGAATGAATGCGGTTGCCAGCCACTGGTGGGTACGAGTCATAAGAGCGGTTTCAATGTAGATGGTACGCCATTTTGCTATAAAGGGAATATTGGAAAAAACACAAAGACAATAAAGACCCGCTAACGCAGCCAAAACAACGGAGACGGTAATCAATCGACGTTTTCTCTTGCGCTGTTTTTTTTGTTTTCCTGTTTTTTCTACGTCATAATAGGAAAATTCCTGCTTTTGGCTGTTAATTGCTTCATCGTCCACATAAGAGGAGGATGAGAAATCGGATGTTTGAAATGATTGTGGTTCAGGGCGATAACCAGAAATCGCGTCAGAACCATCAGCTTTAACGATGCGTGGTTCCTCTTCTTCCCACACTGCTTCCGACTTATTTAAAGAACGGTTTTCCTTATAATACGGCGCGGCACTCCCATTTCGGGCAACGCGTGAAGCTTTTGCATTGTTGACGCGATTACCCGAACCGCTGAAAAGTTTCATATCTGTGATATCCTCCGGATGAAATCGTATATACCAATTAGACGGTGAAAAAGGTGTTGCGGTTCCAGCATACCTGAAAAATCAAGAAATTAATTTGGATTCTGCGGATATTCTATGTGAATTTCCATCATATTATCCGGCAATCCCAAATAAAAACGATCACCGTTTCGCAGGGAATATAACCTGCCGGGAATAATTCGTGTGCCACTGGGGAAATAGGTCCCGTTTGCAGAAGATAAGTCTTCCAGCAAAATGCGGCCGGTTTGCCGGTTAAAGGTCACAGAACAATGGCAGCGACTGACCTCAATGGTGTCGGCAGGGAAGAGAAGGTTACAAGAAGCAGGATCTCGCCCAATAGAAACCTTATCGTTGACAGAAACCACAGTACCTTTTAATTTTCCGCTTAATACGGAGAGAGAAACGCTCTTAGGCATCAAAGCGGGTTGAGGAGAACGTTTTACCGGAATGGCAGGAGCAGATGCTACTGGAGGGATTTTCACCGCATACGAGGACGCTTTCCCTGTAGAGACTGGTTTGGCAGCAGGCTGTTTTTTAGAAGCAGCCGTCAACCGCTGATTATACTGCGCTTCCATATCCTCCCGTGCACGGCTGGCTTCCTGTTCTAAGTCAGAGACGTCGTCAAGATTCAGTTTGCTCTTATGCACACGAAGGAGAATTAAAAGCACAATTAAAATTAAAATGGCAGCGCCAAGTATGATAATATAAAGAAGAATGTCAGAAAAGGAAAAATTATTGGTTCCTGCGTCATAAACTTCGTAGTTGATGCCAAGTTGATCCAACGCCGCCATGACAGCAGAAGAAGTCAGCGCTGTGGTTCCTTCATATGCGTCTGTCCAGAGATTGATCCCTACCAGATAGCCGTTTGCATCAAACAGCGCGCCTCCTTGCGCGCCGCGATTCGGCGCCATGGTGTAGTAGGTAAGCGCCTGATTCCCATCCTCAATTTCCGCAACATACTGGACGCGTGCTTCCTGTGTGGTAAGGCTCCAATTGGTTACATAAGCGTCCTGTGTCGCAGGAACAATGCCGTCAATTTCTTCGCCACTCAGGGCAAAGGTATAGACTGCCTCATTTTCCTGTAAAAGATCGGCATAGGCATATGTAAAAATGGAAGCGGAAAAATCATAGGACGTGTCGCTGAGCGTCAAGAACAAAAGTTGATCGGAGGCAGTCTGCGCGACTTCAGTTAACTGGACATTTTCGCCGTTATAAACGGCGTAATAGGTGGTCGAAGTAATGACAGCATAGGTGGGAAGTTCAGATTCTTCTATAAAAATACCACCGTCTTCCAAATACCCCAGGAGTTGATCGCCAAGCTGTGCATAAACCCGATCAGGATCTGCGAGCGCGGCATCCGTTACCAGATAGGGAATCCCGTCTTCTGTTTCCCCGGCAGCAACACACATGGCACTGGTCCAAACCGTGTAGGTATTGTCGTCAATGGAATCCATGGTAATCGTATGCACAACATTTAATTGAAAAACACCCCCCGCCAATTCTGTTTTGTCGAAAACAGCATGACCGGATCCGGTTGCCATGGAAATGGAAAACAGGATGGCAAGAAATAAAATCAGACCTTTTCCGCTTTTATTCATCGTAATGTGCCCCCATACATACAGGATATCATAAAATCTATCATAACAAATTTGACAGCTTATTGCAACGATCAAACGCAGGTTTAATAAAAATTCACATGTCTGTTCTTCCGAATATCTTCCCCGAAAAATCGAAGTGGTTCAAACCCGCCTTCCAAACGAGAAAGAATCTGTGCCGGATAGCGGCGCCGTAGTTCTTCAAAAGGTTGATTGGTAATACAGACACAGCTTTTCCCGGCTGTCATACGCGTATTTAAAAGCTGATAAAGCGCCGCGTTAGAAACAGAAGTGGTGACTTCGAGTCCAAGATCATCCAAAAGCAGAAGATCACAGTTTTCACAACGGGAAAGATCATTTTTTGCGGATTCGTCCTCTCTGTGAAATCGCAAATCTTCATATTTTGCAAGCAACCGCCCTGCGGTTTCATACACGACAAATACATCCTGTTCTGCCGCCGAATAAGCAAGGCAAGCCGCAAGAAAGGTTTTTCCCGTTCCCGTTGGTCCGGAAAAAAACAGATTTCCATGTGCACCGCGATCCTTTAAAAAGGACTGGCAGACATGCGCAATATAGCGCATATTTTCCTGCGGGGAAATTCGGGAAGATCCTGTTTTTTGCGTGGAAAACAGCGAAAAATCCACATCTGAGAAACGTACTGGAGACATTCCTGTTGTATAGCGCAACTCCTGCATTTGTTCTTCCCGATAAAGAGCACGAAGGCAGGCGCACATTCCCTCCTTTGTATACCCGGTATCTGCACACCGAACACAGAGAGGCTCCCGATCCAGAAAGGTAGGAGGATATCCGTTCTGTTCAAGAATCGAAGCTCGTTCCTGCTGGAGCGCCTGGTTTTTCATTTGTTGTTCCCGCACTCGCACTGCGGCGTCCTCACCGGCGGAAAGTGCAGAATTAATTGCGCGGATTACTGAACGGCGCAATTGCAGGTCAATTTCATGCAGGCGCGGAAACCGGGATTCTAAAGTTTGGGCACGTGAATCAAGGTCCCGTTCATGCGCCGCAATGCGTTGGGACAGCGCGTCGGTTGCACGCGCGAGAATTTTACCGTCAAATCCCACGATTTATTTCCCTTCTTCTTTTGTTTGTTGAAAATAACGCAGAACGCGCTCGTCATACTCGTGGTCGGAACTGTCCTGTCCGGTATGCGTGGGAGAAGAGGCTGCGTTTTTATAAGTTCGCTCGCCTTCTTCCACATCTGCCGGTGTTTGATATCCTTTTCTTGACCAGGCAAGCAAAATACTACGCATATAAGGCCAGATTAACGCTCCTTTTTTTGTCACAGTGAGATCATAGGCAAGTGCGATCAAGTCCAGCGAGGGGTCCAATTCCACAAAAAGATCCACATAACGGCGTTCCGTAGGGCTGGGCGCACGCCCTGTGATACCCAGCATCCGAAAAACGCGATTTGCGGCACTGCGCTTCTTTTCCCATTCCTTGATGCACCGTTCTGCTTCCGCAACTGTGGTAATACCGTGTTCGTGCCACCGGACCGCTTCGGCTTTAATATCTCGAAAGCTGACCGATAGAGGATGTTCCGGCGTACTCTTTCGCTCAGTTTCCTGGACGACATGGTTCAGTAAAAGCGCAATTACATTTGCAGGAAGACGCAGATAATCATAAATCATCATTAAAGCACTGACTTCGTATTGCAGCAACGGATGCCCTACGGCCTTCTCCGCTTGCGTATATATGAAGGCAAAATCTCGATTTTTCATAGCGCCGGCCAGTTCCGCCCGTGTATAACTGGGCATACTGTTGACACGCGCCGTATTGACCATAGACGGAGCTGGGGACTCCGTCTGCTTTCCGGCCTCATCTTGTCCGGACGTACTTGAAACATCTGCCTTTGTTTCACCTTTAATAACTTCCATGGCAGACAAGAAACGGGAACGGCTCATGCCAAGCGTTCGCATGGCGGCTTCTTGTTCAAACTGTTCCCCTTCCTGCATCATATAAAAAAGGATTAGTGCCGCGTCCGGGTCCTTTGCCTCCAAAATTCTTGACACGATATTCGCGGATACCGTGTAGCATTTTTCACTTTTAAAATCAAAGGCAAATGCCCCCACAGCGTATCCCTCCATTTCCATCGCATTCCTTATTATTATAGCATGGTGTGTCGAACGGTGTAAACTCTTTTTCGGGAAAAAAGTATGAGAGAGCAAAAAAATCACGTGTTTTTTGCAAAATTTATGTTATTTTTGGAAATACTACTGAAAAAAATGAAAAAAATAATTAGTGATATTGTAGTAAAAAGACGGGATCATATTTGTTAAATTTTATTACAAACGCCTGTATTCCCTTGAAAGACTTTCCTATGTATGTTATAATTCCAACAAAATGTTGCAAAAAAGGAAGGGTCAGAATGAAAAATATGTGTAAAATTCCTTCGAGGTTGAGGTTGCGTGTAATGGCAACGGTAATTTTGTGTGCAATGTTTTGCACGCTTTTTTCCGGCTGTTACTTGCTTCCTGCGGAAGAGGAAACGCTGGAAGCACCTGAGCTGACGGTTAAGGAGGTTACTTATACCACTTATACCGTGGAAAAAGGTGACATTGAACGCTGGGAGAGCGGCACTGGTTATTTTGCCTCTACTTTAAATGAAACACTTCTTTTCGGAAAGAGCGGTACGATGAAGAAGCTGTACGTCCGTTCCGGCGATACCGTGGAGGAAGGCCAGCTTTTGGCGGAGCTGGATACCGGGGATATTGCGGATCAAATTGAATATCAGGAATATGTTGTTGAAAAAGCAAAACTCAATTATTATGCACAGGCGGAAAATGGTTACGGATATGCGACGCAAATTGCAAAGCTGGATTACGATTATCAGCAAAAACAGTTGGATAAGCTGTATGCGCAGGCGGAAAACAGCGCAATTTACGCGCCGATTAGTGGTGTAGTAACCTATGCCGCCTCTCTTTCTGCTGGCGATTACGTAGAAGCGGAACAGAGTATTGTGACGGTTTCCGATCCGACGCAGCTGATTATTCTGTATGCGCCTGAAAATGTTGAAGAAATATACACGGGTATGACACTGGATATTACGTTAAAAAACGATGAAAAATCCTATGTGGGAACCGTGATTCAAACACCGGCGGATGTTCCTGCGGATGCTTCGGAGCAGGATCAGGTTAACGTGTACATAGAGCTTGACCAGACGCCGGATTTTGCGTCTATAGGCACAAGCGTTAATATTGATATTTTGTTGGAGAAGAAAGAAGATGTAATTGCGCTTCCCTCCAAATACCTTTCCAAAGTTTCCACGCGTTATTACGTACGAGTGCTGGTCGATGGCCTTCCGGAAGAACGAGATGTGACGGTAGGGATTAATAACGGTAGTCTTTACGAAATTACCGGCGGCATTGAGGTCGGCGAAGAACTTGTAGCGTAAAACAGGTGAGAAGAACTTTTGAGAGGGGAGGGGAACACTTTTGTGGACGTTGGTATTCCGAAAGATCATCAATAATAAATGGATGATGTTGTGCCTGTTGTTCGGATTCGTGGTCGTTGTTGCCATGGTCAGCGCTGTACCAATGTATTCTGATGCAATTTTGCAAAGGATGCTGGATAAGGATCTCGAGTCCTATCAGTCCTCGCATGCGGTGTATACGGGTCTTTATACTGTGCAGGGAACGTATAATGCTTTTTCCAGGGAAGATAACTCCAAGGAAAGAGCGTATTATATGCATAAAGAAAAAGTGGAGGAGGAATTAATTCCGCAGCTTCATGTAAAAATCGATGCGGGAGTCCATATTTTAACTGCCTCCAACATGCAGACCAAACCTTTTTTAGAAGTGGAAGATGAATCGGTACGAGGACAGTCGTCTTCGCTGGTTTCCATCGTGGATTTAGAGGACCATATTACCATGACGGCGGGACGGGTATATGAACCAGGCCTGTCATCGGAAGGGTATTATGAGGTAATCGTGACGCAGGAAGCCTATGACGAGCTTTCGCTCAATCTTGATTCTGTTTATCAAATTGCAAGCGCCGTCAATCCGGATGACTTTATAAAAATCAAGGTGGTCGGTGTTTTTACAATTGATGACGGAACATCTCCATTCTGGTATATTTCTGGGGGAATCAGTGGCTATTCTTCTAGTTTTTTGGTTGATTATGAAACATTTCAGGAAATCCTGTTTACGGATTTTGATACGATTTATTTGGCCGGCACAGAGTGGCGGTATGCAATAGATTATACGTCGCTTGAAATTGCAGATCTTGATACGCTGGTACCAACTCTGCAAAACCATGAGTTGGAGTATAGTCGTATGTCCGGATTTACCGGCTATCGTGTGCCAATGCTGGAGACTCTTGTGGATTATAATCAGCGCGCCGTGGAGCTGAAGACGACATTATGGGTGATCCTGGTTCCCATTCTCATGATGTTATGTATGTATATCTTCATGGTGTCGCAGATCATTGTCAAAAACGAGGAAAATGAAATTTCCGTCATGCGTTCGCGCGGCGCCTCCGGATCGCAGATTTTCCTGATTTATATGTTGGAAAGCTTGATCCTGGGAATGATCGCCTTTCTCATTGGACCGTTCCTTGGTTTTTTCCTCTGCAGTATTCTGGGATCAGCAAATGGCTTCCTGGAGTTTGTCGGCCGAAAGGCGCTGCCTGTTAAGATGGTGGCTTCCGCGTACCTTTATTCGCTGGCAGCGGTCTTGCTGTTCCTGATAACTATGCTGATTCCGGCAATTCATGCATCCCGGACAACTATTGTCGAGCGCAAGCGGAAACGTTCCCGTTTTGCTGATCAGCCGTTTTGGAAAAAATTCTTTTTGGATTTTATTACGCTGGGTGTGGCAATTTACGGATATTATAACTATCAGAGTTACACGGGACTGATTACAGCAACGGGAAAAAGCGCGGTCAATGTGCAGATTGATCCATTGCTCTTTTTAATCTCCAGTCTTTTTATCATCGGAGCTGGTCTGCTGTTCCTGCGTATTTACCCTTATCTCATCCGGTTTGTGTTTTTCCTGGGCAGGCGTCATTGGAACCCCACCATGTATGCGTCTTTTATCCAGGTGGGAAGATCCAGCGGACGAGAACAATTTTTGATGATTTTTCTGATTCTTTCCATCGCTGTCGGTATCTTCAGTGCCAATACGGCGCGGACGTTGAATCAGAATATTGAATATCGGCTTGATTATGCACTGGGAGCGGATGTGGTCCTCCATCCTTATTGGAATTCTATCCCGGCGGAAAATCCGGATGGATCATACATTGATGGGGAATATATTTATATCGAACCGCAGTTTAGTAATTATCAGGAAATTGAAGGCGCCGAGACAGTTGCAAAAGTTTATACGTCCTCCAGCTTCCGCGTGCAGTCCGGAGAAATTCTCTCGTTAAACCGCACGAATGTGACGGTGATGGGGATAGAGCCTGCCTCGTTCAGTAAGGTCACATGGTCAAGAGACGATCTTTTTTATCCGTATCACATCAACGAATATTTGGCGCTTCTGCTGGACGCGCCGCGCGCTGCGCTGGTTTCGACTTCTCTGCGCGATCAGCTGCAGCTTCAGACGGGAGATACCATAAAAATTTCCGTTGGCGCGCAGTCACAGACAGAATTGATTGTTTATGGTTTTGTGGATTATTGGCCGAGCATCAATCCTTACAAGACTGTACGTTCATCCGGTGGAGAAGAAACGGTAGCTTGTGATTTCCTGATCTGTAATCTGGATTTTCTGCAAAGCAAGTTTACCAAGGAACCCTATGATGTCTGGATCAAAAAAGCAGATGGGGTGGAGGACTCCATACTATATGACTACATTTGGTCACACTCGGAACTTCAGGCGGAATCTATAGAATATTTAGGGCAGGAAATTATTGAGGCCAAGAATGATCCTTTACTTCAAGGATTTAATGGAATGCTGACATTGGGATTCATTATTACAATGTTTATTTGTGTGATTGGATTCCTGATTTACTGGATTCTCTCCATCAAGACCCGAACATTGCAGTTCGGCGTTTTCCGGGCGATGGGGATGTCCGTAAAAAATGTGATTGGCATGATACTCTGTGAACAGGGCTTGATTTCCCTCGTTTCCATTCTGGCGGGGGTAATATTGGGCGGTTTTACAAGCGATTTGTTTGTGCCGATGCTGGAAATGGTCTACAGTGTCTCTGAACAGGTTCCGGAATTTGTGGTCGTGGCTTCCCGTGCGGATTACGGAAAAATTTATTTAATTATCGCATTCATGTTGCTTTTGGGAATTGCGATACTCAGCCGCATTATCATCCGGACTAAGATTGACCAGGCCCTGAAGCTTGGTGAAGATTAACGGGGGTATGGATATGATCTTAAGAACTGAGGATGTCTGTAAGACATATCGGAGCGGCGATATGATAGTTGATGCCCTGAAGGACATCAATGTAAAGATTGAAGAGGGCAAACTGACCATGCTGCGCGGTCGTTCCGGCTCCGGTAAAACCACGCTGATGAATTTGCTGGGAGCACTGGATCAGCCGACTTCCGGAAAAATTTATTTTAAGGATCAGGAGATTACGGCCCTTTCCGAGGCAAAACGCGATTTGCTGCGTCGGAGCGAAATGGGATTTGTATTTCAATCTGTGGCGTTGATATCTAATATGTCAGCTTATGAAAACGTTGAGTTTGGACTGCGGCTTGCCGGAGCTCCCGCCGCTGAACGGCGGGAGCGTGCAGAGCAATGTCTGGAGTTGGTCGGATTGGGAAAACGCATGACGCACCGGTCGCATGAGCTTTCCGGCGGTGAACAGCAGCGTGTTGCAATTGCGCGTGCAATTGCGCATAAGCCGGGGCTGATCTTTGCCGATGAACCCACTGCGGAATTGGATACCAATATGGGGTTGCTGGTTATGCAGCTCTTTAAAAAGCTGGTGGCTGAAGAAGGGCTGACCATTTTGATGACGACACACGACCCCAATATGGTGGAATTGGCCGATCATGTGTATGTGTTGGATGATGGGGTGATCGTAGATGAGCGATGAAGAAAAAAAATACATGATCGAATGTGACAACCTCGTAAAAATTTATAAAACGACGGATCTGGAAGTGGTTGCGCTGCAGGGCCTTGACCTGACGGTAGAGCGGGGAGAACTGATGGCGATCATCGGAAATTCCGGCTCTGGAAAATCCACACTTTTGAATATGTTGGGTGGACTTGACAAACCTTCTGCAGGCAAATTGTTGGTGGATGGAAAAGAACTCCTAAAGTTCGGGGAAAAGGAACTGTGTGAGTACAAGCGGTCAACGGTTGGATTTGTCTGGCAGAACAATGCACGGAACTTGATTCCATATTTGACTGCTTTAGAAAACATTGAAGTGCCGATGATGATAACAAATGAATCTGATCGACGCCATCGCGCAATGGAGTTATTGGAGATGGTAGGTCTGTCCCATCGGGCGAAAAACAAGCTGAACCAATTGTCCGGTGGTGAACAGCAGCGCGTTGCCATCGCGATTGCGCTTGCCAATACGCCGAAACTACTTTTAGCGGATGAACCGACCGGCGCCGTGGACAGCCGAACGTCGATGAACATACTGGATTTGTTTCACGAAATCAATCGATCGCTCGGAATTACCATTGTCATCGTCACGCACGATATGGCGATTTCCCGCAAAGTGGATCGCGTGGTTTCTATTCGTGACGGACGTACATCCAGTGAATTTATCCGGCGTGATTATCGTGAGGATCTTGCCCATATTGCGGGAAGCTTTGCGGAGGAAGCAGAGGAAGAGGACGCAAGACTCGGCAAAGGGCATGAGACGCATGAGGAATTTGTGGTATTGGATCGCGTCGGACGGATGCAGGTCCCGCACGATTACATGGAAAAATATGATTTGCGCGCGGGGAGCCGGCTTCGTTTTAATTATGTAGATGATCAGATTGTGCTGGAACCAGCGGAATTGGAGCATTTACAGAGCATTTTGCAGTCTCCAGCGCCGGAACAGAGCGGTCAGCGTGACTAATCTTTTTTACGACGAAAATGAGTATAAATCGACCTCTTTTTGCGAAGACTACCGTTGGGTAAGCAAAGGGAGGTCTTTTTATGAAACGAAAAACGTGGACACTTGTTATCACCTATACTTTGGCAATTATTGTAGTATTGGGCGGTTTTGTAATCCAGTATGCGAGCCAGGCAGCAGCTTATCGCGATGCGGAACGCCATGCACAGATGCATGCGGTTTCTCAGCTTTCCGATAGTCTTGCACAAATGTCAAATACTCTTTTAAAAGGAATGTATGCCGGATCTCCAGAGCTTTTAGCCTCTGTATCGGCGGAAATTTGGAACCATTCTGCGGCTGCCATTGCGTCAATGGCCAGTCTTCCGCTTTCTGACGTATCTTTGGAACAGACGGAAACGTTCATTTCCAGAGTGGGAGATTATACGTATTATATTACGCGGCGCGCGGCATCTCATACCGACCTGAGCGAAGAGGAACGTCAGGCTCTTGCCTCATTGTCTGAAACGGCGGATATGCTTTCTCAAAATGTTTTAACTTTGGAAAGTGATCTTTATACGGGAACAGTTACGTTTGAAGCAGATCGGTCCGGAGAGTTGGCCAGTGCTGTTCAAAATTTTTCCGCCATTGAAGAAGAATTCCCAGAGTACGTCTCTGTCGATTATGATGGCAAAATGAGTGCGCATATCGGAGAGCGTCTCCCGCTTTCGCTGGAAAACGCAGAAGAAATTGACCTTTCGACTGCTTATGAAAAAGCTGCTGCCGCCCTTTGTCTGGATGTAGATTCCCTTTCATTTAGTGGGGAGAGCGGCGGAACAATTCCTGCATATCATTTCTCGACGGAAAATGGTGCATACGTTACAGTGTGCAAACAAGGGGGCGCCATTTTATCTGCAAGAAATACCTGTACAGCGCAGGCCGGTGAAATTGGCATGGAAAAAGCTCTGGAAATTGCCAAAAACTATTTGACGACAATCGGTTATGACGGAATGCGTCAGGCGTGGTATCACAGAGATGGCGATACGGTAACATTCCGCTTTGTCTATGAAGATCAAGGCGTTATGGTGTACCCGGATATGATTACCGTAGGCGTTTCCTTATTGGATGGAGAAATCATGAGTTTAAATGCGGAAGATTATGTGATGAATCATCATGAACGCGTTTTTAAGGAACCGGCGGTGTCACAGAATGAGGCTGCCGCAGGCATCAGCAACGAGTTGGAGGTAACATTTGCGCGCCGTGCGATTATTTTATCCTCCGGGATGTATGAAACGGACTGCTATGAATTCCTCTGCCGCACGGAAGAAGGACAGGAAATGCTGTTATATTGTGATGTAGAAACAGGAAAGCAGTGCAAATTGTCGCTCTTAAACCGAACGGAAGACGGTATTATTTTTTCTTAAATTTGGATGTGAATACAGAATGACCGATGCTGTAAAATTTGCAGCACCGGTCATTTTTTAAAAAATCACGTGTTTTACCAAAAATATTCTGTGTGAATTGACGAACTCCTGACGGCCTGTTATAATAAAAAGAAAAAGGAGTTTTTTCATGAAAGCATTGTTTATTGGCGGAACTGGTACCATCAGCATGGCAATTTCTAAACGGCTGATTGCGCTGGGACATGAATTATATCTTTTGAACCGCGGCAATCGTACTGCGGAGTTGCCGGAAGGCGCTTTTTCTCTTGTGGCGGATATTAATGACGAAGCAAAGGTTCGTGAACTGACGGCTGGTATGATGTTTGACGTAATTGCGGATTTTATTGCGTTTACGCCGGATCAGGTCGAGCGTGATTATCGGCTGTTCCGTGGCATGACGCGGCAGTATATCTATATCAGTTCTGCTTCCGCTTATCAGAAGCCGCTTTCCAACCCGATTATTACGGAGGGTTCGACGCTTTCCAATCCGTTCTGGCAGTATTCCCGCAATAAAATTGCCTGCGAGGAATTGTTGATGAAATGGTATCGCGAGGAAAATTTCCCTGTTACCATTGTGCGTCCAAGCCATACATATGACGAGCGCCGCGTCCCGCTGGGTGTGGAGGGGAAAAACGGATCTTGGCAGGTTCTGGACCGTATGCTGCACGGGAAACCTGTGATTCTTCACGGAGACGGGACGACGCTTTGGACGGTTACGCATAACTCCGATTTTGCAAAAGGTTTTGTGGGCCTTATGGGTAACGTACGTGCAATTGGAGAGGCTGTGCAGATTACTTCAGATGAATCCCTCACGTGGAATCAGATTTATCAGGCAACCGCGGATGCGTTGGGTGTTGAACTGAAGCCGTATTATGTATCGACCAAATTCCTGGAAGCTGTCGGCGAGCCGGGTTCCATGGATGGCCTATGGGGCGACAAATCACATACCGTTATTTTCGATAACAGCAAGTTAAAGCGGTTGGTACCGGGCTATCAGGCAACGATGAATTTCAGCGAAGGCGTACGTCTGGCTGTAAAAACGATTCTTGCCAATCCGGCCTATCAGAAAGCAGATCCGGAGTTTGACGCATGGTGTGACCGTGTAATTGAGGCGCAGGAAGCGGCCAAAAAAGCAGTTTTGGGCTAAGAAAAAATTAATATAATGACAACCCCCCTGGGCACATCAACAGAATGCCCAGGGGGTTTTTGATTGCTGCTAGTCGATATCTTCAACGATTTTTTCTGGCTGTGCATCCAGAATTTCCGGGTTTTTCAAAATTTTGCGCATGTATTTCAGCGCGGAGGCATAATAATGCCCGTCACAGATACGTTCGTCCAGCACGAATGTATAGTCTACAAACCAGTGCTGTTGAACGCTGCCGTCTTTTTCAAGCATCAACTCGGAGCGACGTGCGCCAAATGAGAAGAAGACCGGTACGTTTCCAAAGTTATAAAGGTGATGGTAAATGGGCGGAATACCAAGTGAGCCCATAGAGGTGATAAAGTAGGAGGCATGAAAGGGGCTGAGATCTGTCAGTACTTTTGGAAGCAATCCAAAATAATCCAGGAATTTCAGCAATCCCACGACAAAGCGTAAGAGCAGGCGCGGAATATAGTTTAAAAATTTCGCCAGGTTATCAAAATTTGACTGTTCTTCCATGCCGCGATTTGCTTCAATCAGTTCATTTAATTTCCGGTAAACATCTTCTGCAGTAGAATCAAGCGGAAACACCAGTTTGATAACGGTGTCCTGCGCGTTCAATTGCATGGATTTCTTGATGTTCAGGGAAATCACTAATTCATTGCGAGCATAGAGCGTCTGGCCGGATATAAAACGGTTCAGTCCGGGAAGCTGGGAAACCAAACGAACATAAGAGGCAATGAAAACATGCATCAAGCCAAACCCTTTGAGGCCTTCAGCTCGTTTTTTACGGATATACTGATCAACCTGAACGGTATCAATACTGTCACGAATATAGTTCAGCGCATCATTGCGATCTTTCATAATAAAGATGGCGATACGCGTCATGGGATTCAGCGTTCGAATTTTGCGGCCGTCATTGCGGTCGCCAAAACGGCGTTTCCGGGTCACCGTATCAACTCCTTTCTTTGACAAAATTTATTATAGCACACTTTAAAATTGTGAACAATATGAAAACGAAAAAATAAAGGGGAAAACGGTCATTTCTAAGAAAATCTTAAATGATATAGTGATACGTTTGAGTTAAATAAAAAGCGGCGTTCATTTCAAACGCCGCTTCTTGAATAAATTCGGGAAAAACTATTATAAATGCGCACGCAGGAATTGGAGGACTACCCGGTCAATATCCGGAATCCAAATACCGATGGCATGTCCGGCTCCGGCAACATTATAAAATTCTACTTTCTTCTTGCAGGCACGCATTTTTTCATAAAGTATGACGCTTTGCTGAAACGGAACCACCGGATCTTCATCGCCATGCAGGATGAGCATGGGCGGTATGGGACGTTCTGGTGTAATGTAAGCCAGAGGGTTTGCCAATTCTGCCTGTTTCCGCAACTCCTCGTAAGTTTCTGCCTTTTCAAAAAGAAGAAGATTTTTTCGTACGTCCGACGGGATGATACCGAACTTTCCCTCCATTGCAAACATTTTTGACATATCCGTTGGGCCATAGAAGTCAATAATGCAGCGGACGTCAGCTGTATACTGGTCATAATCGGGCGTATCAAACGGCGTGCCTGAGGCAAGCCCAGCCATAAGCGCCGTGTGTCCGCCGGAGGAATCGCCCATGATGGCAATTCGTTCCGGATCAACGCCAAGTTCTGCCGCATGGGCCTTGACATAGCGAATGGCAGTACGAGCATCTTGTATTTGTGCCGGGAAGCCTGCTTCTTCCGAATAACGATATTCGGCACTTACAACGACGTATCCTGCCCGCGCATAGGGAACCAACTTGGCGAGATACTGTTTTAAATTCTGCTTATGCCAGCCGGACCCTTGAATATAGACAATCGCCGGATTTTTTTCGCCTTCTTTGGATTGCCGGATAATTTGCAGCGTAAGCGGACGATGACGTTCGACATACACAACATCGGGATAATAGTCCGGATGCTGCGGCCGCGTGTTATCCGCGTACAGCGTGTGGATGCCGATTGGATATTCATACTGAAAATTCTTTTGCGTGTCCATGATTTGCCCTCCCTCAATATTACTTATAAAAATATCAAAATTACGGAGTCGAGGCATAACATTGGCTATTTTAATATTTATACAGACACAATAGTGAGACTTCTTCAAAATACTTCGAAATAAAAAATACTGATTTGGTTTCAAAGGTAAGTGTTTCACACAAAAGTTTTAAAATAGATTGAAGTAATTAAATTATAGCTGAATAAATAAAAAAATACAAGAAATTATAATAAATATTTATAGAACTAATTCGATTTTTTATATTCCGTAAATGGTATAAAACTCATCCCGCGTCATGGAATACAGAACGTCGTCGAGTACGGCGCCATCATAACGCAGGCAGGAACGGCGTAAAGTTCCCTCGTAGCGGAAGCCGCATTTTTCAATCACTCGACGCGAACGATGATTAAATGGGAAATGGCATACCGACACCAATTCCAGTCCCATTTGATCGAACGCAAAGCGCAGAGCGCCGCGAACGGCTTCGGTCATATATCCGAACCCCCAATAAGGTTCGTCTAGTACGTAGCCGAGCATCCGTGTAACAATCCCAAGAGCATCGTCGCGTTTCCCATCGCCGTGCAAGCCAAGCGAACCGATAGCACGGCCGGAAGGTTTTAGCGTAATTGCGCAGAGTTCCTCCGGCTTTTCGCAAAAACGCTGTAAAATTTTTCTGCTTTCTTCCCGGTCTGTCACAGGACGCCATCCCGCGGCAGGCCCCACATGGGGATTGCTCTCAAACTGAAAAAAAGCGTCAAAATCAGAGGGCTGCCAGGGACGCATAATCAAACGTTCCGTTTCAAACGACAACATGCCGTCACTCCTTTCTTGTAAAAAAGCCGCGCACCATTACGGCGCGCGGCACCTGTGCAGGGAAGAAGAGTCTTAATCCTGGGGGAAAAACTCGGCGTAAATTGCGTTCATGGCAGAACGGAAATCGTATTCATCTACGCCAATAATAATATTCAACTCACTGGACCCCTGGTCAATCATGCGAATATTGATGTTTGCCCGGGCAACCGAACTGAAAATACGCGCGGCCATTCCCTTGGCTCGCACCATGCCGCGACCGACTACTGCAATGAGCGCCAGACCGGAAATCAATTCCACTTCGTCGGCATCAACCGCTTTACCGATTTCCCGCGCGATCGTTTCCCCTTGTCCGCCTAGAGATTCTGTCTGAATGATAAAGCCCATGGTATCGATGCCGGAGGGCAGATGTTCAAAAGAAACATTGTGCTTTTCCAGAACGGAGAGGGCACGGCGAGTAAATCCTACTTCTTTATTCATGCCGTCTTTTTCAATATGGATGATGGAAAAACCACGTTTTCCGGCAATTCCTGTGATGGGCGATGAAGAAGCCGCTCGAATGTTGTTAATAATCAGCGTGCCGGGATGCTCAGGTTCGTTGGTATTGCGAATGTTAATTGGAATATTGGCTGCTTTCACCGGAAGTACGGCATCTTCATGCAGGACGCTTGCACCCATATAGGCTAGTTCCCGTAATTCACGGAAGGTAACCGTGTCAATGGAACGTGGATGATCGACAATACGGGGGTTTGCGACGAGAAAGCCGGATACATCCGTCCAATTTTCATAAATACTGGCGCGTACGCCGCGTGCAACAATGGAACCGGTGATGTCAGAACCACCGCGAGAAAATGTTTTCACCGTACCATCCGCTGCACGTCCGTAAAAGCCGGGGATAACGGCGCGATCATATTTTTTAGTCAGTTCGTAAAATGCCTCATAAGTACGATCATCGTCCACAGCGCCGGATTCAGTAAAAAAGATCAGATCAGCTGCGTCAACAAACGGAAATTCCAGAAGAGCAGCAAGTACAATCCCACTTAAGTATTCCCCGCGGGAAGCTACGTAATCCACACTGGCGCCATCCAAAATATTGCGGCGGATGGTAGAAAACTCGGAGGACAGATCAAGAGCTAAACCAAGATCCGCAATGATAGAATTGTAGCGTTTTTCTACACGGGCAAAAGCTTCGTCAAATCCTTCTCCCTTGGCTGCCGCCGCATGGCTTGCATAGAGAAGGTCGGTCACTTTAATATCGTTATCATAACGCTTTCCAGGAGCGGAAGGCACAACATAACGGCGTTCTTCTTCGGCGCGTACAATTGCCGCGACTTTTTGGAACTGATGCGCATCTGAAAGCGAGCTGCCGCCGAATTTTAAAACTTTTAAGGACATATCCATACTCCTCACATACTGTCATCGGAAACGGCGCATAGAACGCCGCCACTTTATTATATGGGGATAAGCGACAGAATTCAACAGTCAAAACAGCCAGATTCACAAATCTCATATTGGTTTGCTTGTACGAGTTTGTGAAAAACCTTAAAAAACAGAATTGCTTGACTTCCGTTTCCGTGAAATATATAATAATAAAATCACGAATGGGGGATGAATTATGCGAAAACAGGACTCGGCCGCGCTGAAATTGTTTCTTTCGGGATTGGGAGGCCGTTTACAGGAAAATCGCGATTATTTTAAGGAAATACAGTTTATATTCCTCTCCGGACGAAAGCGGTTCGAAGGCCGTGTGACTCGCATGGAAGGGGATTCCCTGTGCGTTGCGTACGGAGGACAGAAACAAACGTTGGACTATGATGCCTTTATCACGTTCTATCTTGCGGAGGCGCTGCGCTATGAATGTGCAACGCTGGAGTATTTGGAGCGTGGCGCAACTGTAATTGTAGAAGCGGACGGTCGCGGTGTTCGTATGCGCCAGACGGACACCAAACGCACGGAGGAGGCACAGGCAAGTTCTGTGCTGCCGGATCGGGAGTATATTATTAAAGCAAATGAAGCGCCGGAACTTTTAAAAGCAATTGGCATTATGGCACCGGATGGTAAAATACGCAACAACATGATCCGCAAATACAATCAAATTGACCATTTTATTGAACTGGTGCGTCCCATGCTGGAAGAAGACGACTCAGAAACCATTACCGTGCTCGATTGCGGGTGCGGGAAATCATACCTAAGCTTTGTACTCAATTATTTTATTCGCGAAGTCCTGCATCGCCGCTGTCAGGTGACGGGCGTTGACATCGCGCCGGGTGTGATCGAAGCCAGCCGACGTACGGCGGAACAATTGGGTTATGCCAATATGGAGTTTATATGCGCCGACCTGCGCGAATACCGGGCCAATCATCCTTCCATGGTAATTTCCCTGCACGCCTGTGATACGGCAACGGATATGGCGATGGGTCTTGCTGTACGATCCGGCGCGAAAAATATTGCCTGCGTTCCCTGCTGCCATCGGGAGTTGCTCGATCAGCTGAAATTTCCCGGACTTGAGCCTATTTTGCGTCACGGCGTTTTTGCCGCACGCTTTAACGATCTATTTACGGATGGGTTGCGCGTGTTAAAATTGGAGAGCCTTGGTTATCGGACGAGTGTTGTGGAGTATATTTCCCCACTGGATACTCCGAAAAATCTTTTGATTTTGGCACACAAAGCATCGGATGGAAACCCGGACGCTGCGCGTGAATATCATGGGTTGCTGGGACGTTTGGGAATTTATCCCGCAATTGAGAGGGAGTGTGCGCTCGACTGACCGGTTGAAAGAAAAGCATTTGTCAATGTCAAATAAAAGCCTTCCGCATATGATGGTGATGAAGATTTCTTCAAATCGATTCAAGCGGGAGGAAATATTATGCCTGAAAGGCTGACACCCGGCCCTGTACGTGGAAATCCCTGCGTAAAAGAGGCTGTTTGCGTACACACGAGAAAGGTTTACGACTCATGCCGTGATAAAGAGTGCATTCAGGATATGCGCGTTTATTTGACGACCGCATCGCAGACGGTGCTGGAGAGTGCGACGAGCGTCCGTCCCGGCACGGCGCAGCTCATCTGGGTTTATGTGGACGTTGATTCCGTGCCTTTCAACAAGGGATTCTATACGGTAGACGCAGTTTATTTTTACCGTATCACGGCAGAAGCCTATACGGGCGTTGGAAAGCCGACGATGATAGAAGGAGTCGCGTCTTATTCCAAGCGCGTGATTCTGTATGGAAGCGAAGGCGCCATGCGCACGTTCGTATCTACTTATAATCCGGAATCTGACGATACCAGAACACCGGAGAACTTTACTATGCCGATTGGAGTTGTGGAAACCGTCGAACCGATTCTGCTCTCTGTAAAGGCGCTGGATAACTGCCAAATGCCGGGCTGCCCGGTCTGCGAACTTGGGGAAGTGCCGGAGGAGATTGCAGCCGCGTTCGACTTGCCGTTGGTGCTTGATCCAACCACGCGGATGCTCTATGTGACGATTGGCCAGTTCAGCGTGGTAAAACTGGAGCGCGAAGTTCAGCTGCTCATGCCGGTTTACGATAACTGTATCCCGGATAAACAGTGCGAGGCTTCTTCTGAAGATCCCTGCGAAGTATTTGAACGGTTCCGTTTCCCGGTGGAGGAATTTACCCCTCCGGATATTGACCGTTGCGAAAGAGACCGCTGATTGCCAAAAAAAGTGCCGCCGGATAATTGCCGGCGGCACTTTTAAACGGAGTCTGTTTTTCCGGTATGCGTGATGCGGTCGATAATTTGCTGCGCGATCCGGGCGTAAGCCTGGGTTCCCTCAAAATCGTCTCCGGCAAAATCCGCAATGGACTCACCTTTCAGAGAGGCATCGGCAAATTTAATACTTCGATGAATCGGAGGATCAAAAACCGGGTAATTCTCACGAATTTTCTGCATAATATCGCGACTGTGACGGGTACGTTCGTCAACCATGGTAAGGACTGTCCCCAACAGTTCCAACTTGGTATTGTACCGCCGCACCGCAGAAATGGAGTTGCAGATCATTTCAAGCCCTTTATAGGCGAGATAAGTCGGTTCTACCGGTACCAAAACAAAATCGGATGCCATTAAGCTGTTTACCGTAAAAATTCCCAGCGAAGGCATGTTGTCAATCAGTACGACGTCATAAAACTCGCTGACTTTTTCGAGCTGTTCTTTCAGAATATATTCCCGACTGAATGCAGAGGAAATTTCAATTTCCGCCGAAGCCAGGTCAATGGAGGCAGGCAAAAGATCCAGAAACGTGTGGCGGCCGGTACATAAAATTTCCGCGGGAGCAGCGCGCCGCGTCATCAGATGATAGGTATTGCGGCTGAAACTGGCAGGATCATAGCCCATATAAATTGTAAGAGATGCCTGCGGATCCAGATCAACCAACAATACACGGCAGTCTAGGTCAGCCAATGCGGCACCGACATTCAGCGTTGTGGTGGTTTTGCCTACGCCGCCTTTATTATTTGCAACAGAAATGACAGTCATCATCGAACTTCCTCCGAAGGTTTGCGATCAACAAAAAAGACAAATAAAATGCCGATTTTTACAGAGTTTCGGAGATATCTGAAATCTGTGCGGCATGTGTCAAAGACGATCTGATTTTTTCTTATTATACTGCTTTTTTCGACATTTGACAAGCATGATGTAATAAAAAGCAGGAGGTTTTTATGCCCCTAATTCTGGTATCCGCGCAATATGATACTTGCAAAGCGGCGACGTCGTATCCACACATTTCGTCTTACTATTGTCAAGCTTTCTCAGCAGTCGGGGCGGTGCCTGTACTGGCTTCCTCCGCGTCCGCAGAACTACAGGCGTCTCAAACAGATGCACTTCTTTTAACAGGCGGCGGGGATCTCTCTCCGGAGTACTATCCCGAGCATGCACCAAATGTGTGTCTTTCCGATCTGAATCCGGCGCGAGACGCCCATGAAATGGCACTGCTGCGCGCCTTTTTGAAGCGGAAGAAACCAATTTTTGGAATATGCCGTGGGATGCAGCTGATGAATGTCGCTTTGGGAGGAACGTTGTGGGAGGATCTGCCGGTAGAACTTGCAAATGAAGCTCACACGGATGGAAAATTGCATGAACTGGAGATTGGAAAAACTTCCTGGCTTTCCCCGCTATTTGGAGATAAAATCTGCGTCAACAGCTACCATCATCAGGCCTGCCGCCATCTTGCCCCCGGTCTTTTGCCGTCTGCGTACGCGCCGGATGGCTTAATCGAAGCGTTTTGTCATCAAGATCTGCCTGTTTATGGCGTGCAATGGCATCCGGAGCGGATGTACATCCCGGGAGAACGCAACGATGCCGGAATGCAGAAATTGTTTGTTTTTTGGAATGAAATCATGAAAAATGCGGAAAAGTAGAGGAAAGATACACCGGATTTTTTTAAAATTTCGGCTTTACAAAAGGGAAGCCGCATGATATACTAAAACCGTTTCATAGAAAAATGCGATGAAAGAGACAAGTAGCATGGCGAGGTTCTTGCAGAGAGCGTCCGGTAGGTGAAAGGGCGCAGAACGCGCCCTTGTGAATACGCTCCGGAGCAGCGGCCTGAACCAGCAGTAGGGTACGACGGGTGCGCCCGATATTGCGCTGGGGTGCTGATGGGCACTCGATAAGGGACAGTCTGCAAGGCCTGTCCGAACCAGAGGTGGTACCGCGTAGTAAAACGCCCTCTGCAGCAATGCTGCGGAGGTTTTTTTATGCCCCGAAAAAGAAAATGCAGACGGCCGTTTACCTGCGTTGTGCAGCTGTTTCCGGTGCGCCGGTCGTTTTACTTCGCCGGGTTGCTTAAATTGGTATGCAGGTAGGAACAAATAAAGGAATGAACCAGAAAAAAGGAGAGCAATAACCATGGGAATTTATGAAGAATTGGTCGCCCGCGGCCTGATCGCCCAGGTGACGGATGAAGCGGAAATCCGTGAGATGATTAACAATGGGAAGGCGACGTTTTATATCGGATTTGATCCGACGGCCGACAGTCTGCATGTGGGACACTTCATGGCTTTGTGCCTGATGAAGCGCTTGCAGATGGCGGGTAACCGTCCGATCGCCCTTATCGGCGGCGGTACGGCGATGATCGGCGACCCGTCCGGCCGCACCGATATGCGTTCCATGATGACGCCGGAAACCATTCAGCACAATTGTGACTGCTTTAAAAAGCAGATGGAGCGATTCATTGAGTTCGGTGAGGGAAAGGCCATGATGGTCAACAATGCCGACTGGCTGTTAAACCTCAACTATATTGATTTTATTCGTGACATTGGCGCGCATTTTTCGGTTAATAATATGCTGCGTGCAGAATGCTTTAAGCAGCGTATGGAAAAGGGCCTGTCTTTCCTGGAATTTAACTACATGCCTATGCAGTCTTACGATTTCTATTACCTGTTCCAGCATTACGGCTGTAATATGCAATTTGGCGGCAACGATCAGTGGTCAAACATGCTGGGAGGTACGGAACTTATCCGCCGTAAGCTTGGCAAAGACGCACATGCTATGACTATTACGCTGCTTTTGACCAGTGAGGGTAAAAAAATGGGCAAAACGGCTTCTGGTGCTGTTTGGCTTGATCCGGAAAAGACCAGCCCGTACGATTTCTACCAGTACTGGCGCAATGTCGAAGATGCTGATGTGCTCAAATGTATCCGTATGCTGACTTTCCTGCCGTTGGAGCAGATTGACGAGATGGATCATTGGGAAGGCAGCGAACTTAACCGCGCAAAGGAAATTCTGGCTTATGAACTGACCAAACTGGTTCATGGAGAAGAGGAGGCGGAAAAAGCGCAGACGACGGCCCGTGGTCTGTTTGCAGGTGCCGGCTCTACAGAGAACATGCCTTGCACGACATTGAGCGAAGAAGATTTCACTGACGGGGAAATTGATGTTGTAACGTTGCTTGTCAAGTGTGGCCTGGCTCCTTCGAAGGGAGAGGCGCGCCGGCTGATCCAACAGGGCGGCGTCAGTATTTGCGGTGAAAAAGTGACGGATATTGGCAAAAAGTTTGCCTGTGGAGACTGCTGCGGCGAGGGTGTTGTCATTCGTAAGGGAAAGAAAGTTTACCACCGCGCGACGATGGCAGAATGAGGAAAGGTCAGTTCTATTGAAAAGTTCTTGCGTATAAGGAGTTTTTATGCTTGGCTGTGACATGATTTGTAATCTCTACACATTGCCGCGCAGTTATGAATTGCCGGATGGAATTCGGATTAAACGTGTGTTTGCGGGAGATATGCCGGAAGTCCTTGGCTTTGTACGCGATACCTTTTACGAGGGTTGGGTAAGTGAGGCGCAGAAGGCGATTTTTGCCTCGAAGTGTTTTGTTGCGACAAAGGGCGGCGACGTGGTCGGTTTTGCTTGTTTTGACTCCACGGCACTCGGCTATTTTGGACCGATCGGCGTGGATCAATCGGTTCGCGGAATGGGTGTTGGTCGTGCGCTGTTGCTCGAGACGCTTTATACCATGCGCGCAGTTGGTTACGGTCATGCCGTCATTGGTTGGGTAGGAGATGCAAAACCTTTCTATGAAAAAACCGTTGGGGCTGTGATGATTCCCGGTGCGGACCCGGATCATACTGTGTATAACCAGCGCGTTGCTACGGAGTAAAAAACAACGTTCCTCAGGCAAAATCCTGCAAAAAAGTTTGATTTTCTGGAAAATAACTCTTGCAAAACAGGGAATGATATGGTATAGTAACAAAGATGGTTTGAAAAACCATAACACACACATGCCGGACGGCGTCCGTACGGTGCCTGTAAAGGTCACGGAAGTTTCGGCATGGCGGAAAAACCGTAAGGAGGAAAAGTAACATGGCAGTAGTTTCTATGAAGCAGCTGCTGGAGGCCGGCGTACACTTCGGCCACCAGACCCGCAGGTGGAACCCGAAAATGGCTCCGTATATCTATACCGAGCGCAATGGGATTTATATCATTGACCTGCAGAAGACCGTAAAAAAATTAGAGGAAGCCTATAATTTCGTGCGCGATATCACCGCGGACGGCGGTTCCATTCTGTTTGTTGGAACCAAAAAGCAGGCTCAGGATGCAATCCGTGAAGAAGCCCAGCGTGTTGGCATGTTCTATGTCAATTCCCGTTGGCTCGGCGGTATGCTGACAAACTTTAAAACAATGCGCCGCAGAGTAGATCGTCTCAATCAGCTAAAGCAGATGGCTACAGACGGCACATTTGATCTGCTTCCCAAGAAGGAAGTTATTAAATTAAACGGCGAAATTGAAAAGCTCGAAAAGTATTTGGGCGGTGTTGTGGAAATGCGCCGTCTCCCTGCCGCGCTCTTCATTGTGGACTCCCGCAAGGAGCGTAATGCAATCTCCGAAGCCCGCAAACTCGGAATCCCGATCGTGGCGATTGTCGATACAAACTGCGATCCGGATGAGGTGGATTACATCATCCCCGGTAACGATGACGCAATCCGTACGATCAAGCTGATTGCCCAGACCATGGCGGATGCTGTGATTGAAGGCAGACAGGGCGAGCAGATTGAAGAGAAAGTAGAAGCGGAAGAAGAAGAGGCCGCTGCTGAGTAAGCGAGAGGGAGGATATTTATGGCATTCACTGCGAAAGATGTCATGCGCCTGCGTGAAATGACGGGCGTTGGTATGATGGATTGTAAAAAGGCGCTGACCGATTCTGACGGTGATTTTGATCGTGCGATCGAAATCCTGCGCGAAAAGGGACTGGCTGCCGCGGCAAAAAAGGCCAACCGCATTGCGGCAGAAGGTATTGTCTATGCCTATGTTGCTGAAAATGGCGACGCTGCGATGGTGGAAGTGAACTCCGAGACGGACTTTGTCGCTCGTAATCCCGAGTTCCAGGCGTTTGTTGAGAATGTTGCCAAGGCAGCAAACGCTGCAAAACCGGCAGATGTGGAGGCATTGTCTGCCTGTGCGTATCCGGATGGTGGTACGGTAGAAGATGCCCGTAAGGATAAGGTTTTGACTATCGGTGAAAACATTCAGGTGCGTCGTTTTGTTACTATCCCGGGTGGTGAGGGAATCTTGAATGATTCTTATATTCATATGGGTGGTAAAATTGGTGTTATTGTGACGCTGAAAACGGAAGGCATCAACGATAAGGCTGCTCTTACGGAACTGGCGCATGATATTGCGCTGCAGGCTGCCGCTATGAATCCGCAGTGGCTCAATCCGGAGGCTGTTCCGGCTGAGACAGTTGCCAAAGAGAAGGAAATTCTCATGGCACAGACGATGGAAGAAGGCAAGCCGGAGAATGTTGCTGCGCGTATTGTGGAAGGCCGTATCAAAAAGTTCTACCAGGAAAACTGCCTGATTGAACAAGCTTTTGTGAAGGAAAATAAGATTTCTGTGAAGCAGCATGTTGCGAATGTTGCAAAGGAACTGGGCGGTTCCATTGAGGTTGCAAGCTTTGTCCGTTTCGAAAAAGGCGAAGGTCTTGCAAAGCGTGAAGAGAACTTTGCAGAAGAAATTGCAAAGCTTATGAAGTAAAGTTTTTCATGTACTTTCAAAAACCGAGACGCAATCTGCGTCTCGGTTTTTTCATTTTGATGATGTAAAAAACTACGGGAACAAGCATCCTAACACTTGTTCCCGTAATGTGTATGTTTAATTGGATTCTACAAAACGTCCAGATACCGGCACGCCGCAAGTGCGGCGGTCGCACCATCGGCTACAGCGGTAGTGATTTGCCGTACACCTTTGCGGCGGCAATCTCCTGCAACGAAGACGCCTGCTGTCTTTGTCACGCACGTCTCGCCTGAATCGAAGTAACCATACTCATCAAGATCGGCAATGTTATGAAAGGCCTCATTGACCGGTTTCAGGCCGATTGCAACGAAGGCACCATCCACAGTAAGTTTGGATTCTGTACCGGTAGCTTCTTCGCAAAGCGTGAGACCTGCAAAAGTTTTGTCGCCCAGAATGTCCACAACAACTGTGCCGAGGATGACGGTCACATTTTCCCGTGCTGCCAGCGCATCTTGTAAGGCCTGTTCACCAGTGAGAAAAGGGAGGTTCTGCACGATAGTAACATGGCTGCACGTCTCAGAAAGCAGTATTGCCTCCTGCAATGCAGAATTTCCTCCTCCAACGACCGCAACGTGTTGTCCCTTATAAAATGCACCGTCACATACCGCACAGTAGGAGATGCCTTCGCCGACAAATTCATTTTCACGTGGCAGACCAAGTTGACGGTGCTGTACGCCTGCGGCAATGATCACGCTCCGACATGGATGTGTACCATCTTCTGTGACGACAGTTTTGGTTACGCCGTTGTCACGTATTTCTGTGACGGTTTCCAGCTCCACATCTGCTCCTTGTGTTAGCACCTGTTCTATCAAGCGGTCGGCAAATTCATTACCACTCATTTGCAAAGTGCCTGGATAGTTTTCAATTTTGGGTGAAAACGTAATCTGCCCACCAAATGTGGATTTTTCAAGCACCAAAACTGTTTTTCCCATACGTCGGGCGTAGAGCGCTGCGGTCAATCCCGCAGGCCCTGCGCCAATGACAATCAGATCATGCATCCGGCGGCCTCCTTAGTGAACGAGCGCGCCGATAAATTCTTTGATATGAGGAACGCTGACATACTTTTCAAATGAATCGCCATGAACGGCTACCAATGTGGGAGCCTGCTTTAGTCCATAGGATGTTGCCAGATCTGCGTTATCCTCTACATAGATCTTTTCATAAGAGACCCCTGCTTTATCAAGCATAGAGGCTGCAATTTTGCAATTAGGACAGGTCTTTGTAGCAAAGAGCAGAAGATTGGGCGTTTCGCTTTCTTCACAAGAACAGGTATCAACTGAAGCCGTCTGTTCCGTCGTGCGCTCATGACGCAGATGAGAATTGGCGATGTCATAGGTTTTCCGCTCCCGGAATTCCTGACTCTTTCCGTCGTTCCAGTTTTGAACGGGACGGTAATAACCGGTAATGCGGCTATAGACTTCGGCATTTTCTCCGCACTCAGGGCAAACATATTGTTCGCCCGCTAAATATCCGTGGTTTTTGCAGACGGAATAGGTCGGAGAAATCGTGTAATAGGGAAGTTTATAATTTTCTGCAATCTTGCGTACAAGAGCAGCGGCTGCCTTCCAATCGGGAAGTTTTTCTCCCAGGAAAGCATGGAAAACTGTGCCAGAAGTATATAACGTCTGCAGTTCATCCTGAATATCCAGCGCCTCAAAAATATCGGAAGTGAAGCTGACCGGAAGGTGGGAACTGTTGGTGTAATACGGAACGGTCCCCTGGGACGCTGTGATAATATCCGGATAACGCGCAACATCATGTTTGGCAAGACGATAGGAAGTGGACTCCGCAGGAGTGGCTTCCAGATTGTAAAGATCGCCATATTGCTCCTGGTAATCGGAGAGACGCTCACGCATATGGTTCAATACATCTTTGGTAAATGCCTGGGCATTTTCATGCGTCAGATCCTGACGCAGCCACTTTGCATTCAAACAGGCTTCATTCATACCAACCAGACCAATGGTGGAGAAATGATTGTCGAAAGAACCCAGATACCGTTTTGTATAGGGATAGAGACCTTCGTTCATCAGTTTTGTGATGATGGTGCGCTTAATTTTGAGCGAACGCGCGGAAATATCCATCATGCGATCCAGACGGCGATAAAAATCTGCCTCATCGGAAGACAAGTACGCAATTCGCGGCATATTGATGGTGACAACACCGACGGAGCCGGTGCTTTCGCCGCTGCCGAAGAAACCGCCGGATTTTTTACGGAGTTCACGCAGATCCAGACGCAGACGGCAGCACATACTGCGTACATCGGAGGGCTCCATATCAGAATTGATATAGTTGGAGAAATAAGGCGTTCCATATTTTGCAGTCATCTCAAAAAGCAGCTTATTATTTTCCGTTTCGCTCCAGTCGAAATCGCGCGTGATGGAGTAAGTGGGGATCGGGTACTGGAATCCACGACCGTTGGCATCGCCCTCGATCATGATTTCAATAAATGCACGGTTGACCATGTCCATTTCCGTTTTGCAGTCGCGATAGCAGAAATCCATCTCACGGCCGCCGACAATACAGGGTTGATCCGCAAGATCCGCCGGGACAGTCCAATCAAGCGTGATATTGGAAAATGGCGCCTGGGTTCCCCAACGAGACGGCGTATTGACACCGTATACAAAACTCTGGATGCACTGTTTAACTTCTTTATAAGTGAGATGATCGACTTTGACAAACGGCGCCAGATAGGTATCAAACGAAGAAAATGCTTGCGCTCCAGCCCATTCATTTTGCATAATACCAAGGAAATTGACCATCTGGTTGCAGAGCGTGGAGAGGTGGCTTGCGGGGGAAGAAGTAATCTTCCCGGGAATACCGCCTAAACCTTCCTGGATCAGCTGCTTGAGGCTCCAACCGGCACAGTAACCGGTGAGCATGGAGAGATCGTGTAAATGGATGTCTGCGTCACGGTGGGCGTTGGAGATTTCCTCATCGTAAATCTCTGAGAGCCAGTAGTTTGCGGTAATTGCACCGGAGTTTGAAAGAATCAGACCGCCTACAGAGTAGGTGACGGTGGAGTTCTCTTTTACACGCCAGTCACTGACATTGACATAGTTATTGACGGTTTCTTTATAATCGAGAATGGTGGACTTCATGTTGCGCAGTTTTTCACGCTGCTTCCGGTAAAGGATAAATGCCTTAGCGACATCCGCATAGCCGGCCTGAACCAAAACAGATTCTACGCTATCTTGAATAGATTCAACTGCAATCAGATCATCTTTTACCTTCGGCGCAAAATCTGCCGTAACCTTGAGCGCGAGAAAATCAATGACATTGGGATGAATGGGCATTTCCTGCGCCTCAAACGCCTTTGTGATGACCGCGCTGATTTTGTTTATATCAAAGTCTACGATTTTACCATCGCGTTTAATAACCTGATACATGGGACCCTCCTAATGTAAAATTTAAAGCATGCCAATTATAGCACATGTGGTGGTGGAATGCAAGAGCAAAAACACAAGATATTGTATACAGAAAGAAAAAACAATAGCAAGATATTGTGACGTATGCTAAATGCCCCGTAACTGTGCATTTGGGATTCTTTTTTGTACAATCGAGAGGAATTTCCGCATTTCCTCGGGTGAGCAGGCGTGTAGTCCGGGAAAAATCAAATCGCCGGAATCTACAAAGTCTTGTAGAAAATAGCGGTCTTCGCCTTCCAGCCATTCTGCCAGACGTTCCATGTTTTGTTCCGTGTGAAGCTCGCGCACTACCGTGGTGCGAAACTCATGGGGAATGCCGCAGGAACGAAGGTAGTCGACACTTTCCAAAACAGGGGAAAGATCGAGAGGAGAAATTCCAACCGTCTGCGGATAAGCCTCCGGACAGTTTTTAATGTCCATTGCAACATAATCCACAAGTCCTTCTTCCACCAGTCTGCGCAGCCTCTTGGGAAAATAACCATTGGTATCAAGCTTGACAGCATATCCCAGTTCTCTTATTTTTTGAAGGAACGCGGGCAATTCCGTCTGCAGAAGCGGTTCTCCGCCGGTGATGCAGACACCGTCCAAAACCCCTTGCCGTTTTTTCAAAAATGCAAAAACCGTATCTTCCGGAATTTGCTCCGTGGCATCCGGCAATAATACCAGGGATGCATTATGACAGAAAGGACAACGGAAATTACAACCGGAAAAAAAGAGTGTACATGCCACTTTTCCCGGGAAATCCAGCAGCGTTAGCTTTTGAAGTCCGTTTATAACCATAAGCGATCCACCTTTATGGAAATAAATATTGTGGTGTTTTTTTAACGCGGGTACAGTATAACACAATATCTGGTGTTTTGCAATATGTATACTAAAAAAATATACTTTCCGGGCAAAATTTTTTCTTGCAGTATGCAGGGGAGAACGGATATACTGGATAATAGAATTGGGGAAAGGATGAGAATCGCATGATTTTTTATTTCAGCGGAACGGGAAACTCTGCATATGCAGCACAACGGCTTGCAAAAAAACTGGGTGGACAAACGGTGGATATTTCAGACGCGCTGCGGGAGGGAAAAACGACTTACGTATTGGAGCCGGGAGAAACGGTTGGTTTTGTAATGCCTGTGTACTTCTTTGGCATTCCCGTTATTTTGCATGCGTTTTTATATGCGCTGCAATTTGTTACAAAAGAACAGCACTACACATATTTGGTCCTGACTTGCGGCGGGAAATCCGGTGCGGCAGGCGATCTGTTCGATGGCTTAATGCGCGATAATGCGTATGCCCTCTCGGCGTATTATTCCGTTGTGATGCCGGATAATTATATTGTGTGGTACAAAGCGCCTACGGAAACAAAGATTCGGGAATGTCTGCGTGCGGCAGATCAGGAACTGGATAAGATTTGCGAAGATATTTGTATTCGCATGACCGGGAATTGCGACCGTCACCGTGGACCACTGCCCGGGATCATGACGAAAGTTGCGTATCCTATTTATAAACGCGGGAGAAAAACCGCTAAATTTTTAGCGACAGAAGCTTGCGTTGGTTGTGGTCTATGTGAACGTCTTTGTCCCTGCGAAGCAATTAAATTAGAAAATAGGCGACCAATATGGGTAGAAGATCAATGTGTGTTCTGTTTAAGCTGTATCAATCGCTGTCCGCAGCAGGCAATTCAGTATGGTCGACATACGGTTGCCCATGGACGGTATCAAAATCCGGAAGTATAAACATATCCCCGCCCTCTGCCGTGATTCACAGGGGCGGGGATAATTCCTAAGCCGGTGCCGAGCTCGGTTGCCACTTTTTAGGATGGTTTGACAAGATCCCGCATGCAAAGGGGAAGGCTACCGTTTTTCTTATGGTTAGCCACACAATCACAGCATCTTCCGTGATTGGCACACCCAGTATTCGGGCAAGAACATTCGTGCGTATTGCTGCATACTTTTTCAGTCGCCATGGAACAGGAGCCTCCTTTTTCAAGATAAAAATAGTATAGCAGAAAGTAAGTTCCGTTGGCAAGGTTTTTCTCCGCGGGGAAATATGCGGGAAAGTCAATGACTTTTGGAAAACAGGTATAAGGCTGGCGGCTACGTGGAAAGATATCGGCGAACCAATCAGAGAAGAAAGGAGCGTTTGTTGTGTCTTCCAATTCGCGAAACAAAAAGAATCCGGGCAATCGTCAGATGCCGGGCAACCAGGAAAAACAGGACGCGCAGCAGTGTCAGGACGGCAAAGATTGCCGGTAAGATCAATTAATATTCCCGAAAAAAGAGAAGCAGCTTTGCAGGACATTGATCCTGCAAAGCTGCTTTTTTATCGATTGCCATCTTCTTTAGGGCATACATTTGCTTCTCGCTGCCTGGCCTGATTCAACTCTTCCGTCCAATCAAGATGACGATAAGGCTCTGCCTCCCGCGTATGATTTGCCCAAGAAACAAAATCCTTCATCATATCGTATGTCCAGGCTGTGTCGATCTGTGCGGTGGTATATACATGCTCTTTGAGACGCTGAAATCCGAAAATGTCACGGAGGTGCGATTTTTCTGCGTGGATACAGACACTCTCCGCCAAATGCGGCGGAATAAAAATCACACCGGAAATGGTGCCAAGCACGATATCTCCGGGAAGACAGGTCGCCGCACCAATACGGCAGGGAATGTTGATTCCCACCATAGTCACTTCTCCGATTCCATTGGGATCCACACCGCGATAGAAACATTGAAAATCCTGAATTTTTACGATTTGTTCCAAATCACGGATTCCACCCCAGATCACGGCGCCGCCGTTTTTGGTACGGGAAGCAATGGCGGTGGAAAGATTTCCTCCCACAAAGGTACCGTTAATAATTTTATCAAATAAATCGACGACAACAACGTCGCCTTCCACCAGATTGTCAATGACCCACTGATTAAAGGTTCCCCTGCGATGTTCCCGTTGCTGTCCCTGCTGCAACATGGCATTGTTTAAATCTTCACGCTGCGGCACCATGACGCAGGTGACGGCACGGCCGACAAGCCGTCGTTCCGGTTGCGTCATGCGAAAACGACATTCGTATTGGCGGGGATATCCGTTTTGGTGCATAGGTCCCCAGGCTTCCTCAAAGGTGATGTCGCGCAGCCGGCGCAGGATGTCGTCCGGTACACGAGGCCTTCCGTCGTCAAAACGCTCTCCGTTCCAGGCGGCAGTGATCTGGATGATATCATCTCGACAATTAAACTGCATGAGGCACCCCTTTCGTCGTTCCGGCAGATGCCGGTAATCTTTTGGCTATTCAGGTAATTAAAAATCCGCCGTCCACTGCGATACACGCTCCGGAAATATGACTGGCTGCGTCGCTTGCGAGATAACAGACCATTCCAGCGATATCTGACGGACGTCCTTTTCGTTCAATACAGAAGACGTGATGGTGAAAATGCCGGACCGGAGGAATTTTGCGAAAGACGCGATCCTTTATAGGATGAATCAGATTTTGCACATCGGTTTTAAATTCAATTTCAACCTCCGCCGGCATAACAAGATTTGCTGTAATGCCATATTGCCCTACGGCAAGCGCCGCCTCCCGCGTAAACGCGCGGATTGCACCTTTGGACATGGCATAAACCGGATCAAACCGGGCAGGCATTTCAGAATGTACGGAGCCTATATTGATGATACGTCCATGCTCGCTGGATTTTAAATAGGGGAGCGCCGCTTGCACGCAATTGAAATATCCACCGAGATTGGTACGCATGATCAGATCAAACCCTGCCTCATCATACTGGTCAAACGTATAATTACTTTGAAGCGCCGCGTTATTTACTAAAATATCCAATCTGCCAAAGGTCTCGACTGCCCGGGAAATCAAATACTTTGCCTCTTCCGGCGTAGAGACATCCGCTTTCACACAAATGGCCTCTGCACCACGTGCGCGAAGAAGATCCATGGTTTCCTCAGCGGTTTGCGGATTGTAGTTATAGTTGACGACGACGCGCACATGCTGCTCCGCGAGAGCAGAAACAATCCCGCGTCCGATTCCTTTTCCAGAGCCGGTTACGACGGCTATACGGTCTTTGAGATCATAGTTCACGGAAACGCCCCCTTATTTCTGATGATAATGTGCGGCGTCCGTACGAATTTCGCAGCCGTACATCGCCTGATTTTCTGCGACGGACAGTACAAGTTCCGCCGTTTTTGCTGGATTATCAGTATCGGCAACTTCCGCAGGCTGTATCAGGTTCACCCGCACGCCGGTGCCGGCGACATAAATGCATAAATCTCGAAACAACAGCTGCATTCCGCCCATTGCCGCAGAGAAACCAATTGCACGGCCGTTTGGCTTGTCCGCATCCCCGCTGCCGATCAGGACTATGGCGCCCTCTTTTCTGGGCATCATGGCGTTCGCCGCGCGGCGGCTGTAAAAAAACGCACTTTTTAAATGATGATCCACTGTTGCAAAGAGACGATAAAAGGAACCGTCTTCCAACGTCATGGGGTCTGCCTGACGTGCGCAGAGAATTACAATATCCGCGTTTTCCAGTTCTTCTTCACGGCACGGCTCATAGCCTTTGGAAATCCCTAACGACTCCAGAGCCTGCCCAACCGGACTGGTTCTATCTGAAAGGAAAAATTTCATCTTGTTCTCAACTCCATAAACGGTCATTTGCGACGCAGGTATTCCACTGTTCCGTGGAAGCCCAGATTTCCGGATAAGCCGGATGCAGGTGCTGGGCGATCACCTCGTCGTTTAAATCTTCAATCCCCAATCCCGGCTCGTCATCCAGACGAATCCAACCGTTCTCGACAATCGGCTTTTTGCGGCCGATTACGAGATCATCCCACCAATCCGTATCCGCAGAGTGATATTCCAAAGCCAGGAAATTTTCACTTGCCATACAGGCATGTGCTGCCGCCATGCATCCCACGGGACTTTCCGCCATATGGACAGCCATGGCTACTCCGTATTTTAATGCAAGATCGCCGGTTTTCTTCAGTTCCAGAATGCCGCCTACCGTTAAAACATCCGGATGAATCACGGATACGCCCCCCGCTTTCAAAAGGGGCTCAAAATTGTCGCTTAGATAAATATCTTCCCCGGTACAAATGGGAATGGTTGTAGCGTTGCGCAGACGGACATACTGTTGTGTATATTGCCAGGGTACCATGTCCTCCAGCCAGGCAAGGTTGTATTTTTCCAATCGGTGTGCCAGTTTGATACAATCCTCCACGCAGATGTGACCGAAATGATCAATGGCAAGGGGAATTTCATATCCGATCACGGAACGAACCTCGCAAACATACTGTTCCAAAACATCAAAGCCATGCTCGGTGACATGAATTCCGGTAAAAGGATGCGCAATATTCTGTTCGTCATAGCGAAGATTACGGCGGCGATATTCGGAGAATGTGCCGTCTTCCAGGATGGGATCATAGGGGGATCCATCTGGCAGGCACAGCGTTCCCGGTTCTCCCTGAAGTTGTCCGATCCCGAGATCCATTTTTAAAAAGGTAAACCCGCGCTCCATACGCAATTTTAACGCATTGCCCATTGCAAGGCCCGTATCCCGCCCGCCGACATCCGTATCGCAATACATCCGAAGCCGGTCACGGAAACGTCCACCCAGCATTCGGTAGACTGGTACGCCGTAGGCCTTGCCTGCAAGGTCCCAAAGCGCTACTTCTACGCCGGAAACACCGCCGCCTTGCCGCGCGTGATGGCCAAATTGTTTAATACGGCGAAAAAGCCGGTCGACATCGCAGGGATTTTCCCCGAGTAGCCGGCTTTTCAGCAATTCGGCATACGTGCGCGTCGCGCCGTCGCGGACTTCACCGAGACCGACGATACCCTGGTTTGTTATGATTTTCATCAGGGTACAATGCATGGGGGCTCCGACAATATCGGCAAAGCGAATATCGGTAATTTTCAGCTGCGATGGATTTGAACAAGTGTTAAATCCCACGTTCCTGATCTCTCCTTTCCCAGGCGATGCTTTACATTGCGCCTTCTCTTACTTTGGATTGTAATGATATCCCTATAAACTGTCAATATCATTTCCTAATAAATTGTGCATTTTCACGTAAAATACAATTTGAAGGATGTTAGCATAGATGGGGATGACTGTTAGGGCTCTATATGAAAAACCATCACACCGCGGCAGAGGAGAAATTCTAGAAACGAACGTTTTACTTACATTTAACGAAGTTGAGATTCTGTATTTAACAAGAACCGATTATGATAATTGGCGTAGCAAGACGAAAGAAACGAAAAAGTAAGGAGATTTTGAACATGAAAAAAGTACTTGCATTAGCGGCAGCACTGATGATGCTGGCCGGAGCACTCACAGGTTGCGCAGGAAACACTGCCAATGAGGACATTGCGGTCATTTCACGTGAGGAAGGTTCGGGTACCCGTTCTGCGTTCATTGAATTGACGGGCGTAGAGGTTGACGGTGTGGATCAGACAACACAGAAAGCGGAGATCAATAATTCAACCGCCGTTGTCATGCAGACGATCGCCGGAAACAAAGCGGCAATCGGGTACATTTCGCTGGGGTCTTTGGATAATTCCATTAAGGCTGTCAATGTAGATGGCGTTGAGGCAACGGCAGAAAACGTTCAGAACGAAACCTACCCGATTTCCCGTCCGTTCAATGTGGCAACGCTTGGCGAATTGACAAACGAAGCGGCAAAAGATTTTCTGAATTACATCCTCAGCGATGAGGGCCAGGCAATCATTACGGAAAAAGGCTATGTCTCCACGGCAACAACCGGTGCCTTTACTTCTACGAATCCGAGCGGTACGGTAACAGTTGCAGGATCGTCCTCCGTTTCTCCTGTGATGGAGAAGTTGGCTGAGGCTTACATGGCGATCAACGGGAATGTAACGATTCAGATTCAGACTTCCGACTCCAGCACGGGGATGAGTTCGGCCATTGAAGGACTTTGCGACATTGGAATGGCGTCTCGCGCAGTCAAGGATAGCGAACTTGCGGAAGGTCTTGTATCCACGACAATTTGTATGGATGGGATTGCCGTTGTGGTCAATCAGGAAAATGAAGTCTCGAATCTTACGCTGGAGCAGATCCGCCAGATCTTTGTCGGAGAAGTAACGAGCTGGGGTGATATTGCGTAATGTATACGGCGTTTTTAAATGATAAAGCAACGGATGGACCTCCATCCGTTGCTTTGCCGGTAATCGGGAGAAAACTATGAAACGTGGCAATCAATTAAACTTTCGTGAATTTGCAATGCAGATCGTTTTTCTGGCGACGGCATGCGTCTCCATTTTAGCCGTGATCCTGATTTGTGTATTCCTTTTTGCAAATGGAATTCCGACAATGCGAGAAATTGGTTTTGTTAATTTTCTATTTGGAACCACCTGGGCGCCAAATCAGAATCTGTACGGCATTTTTCCGATGATTATCGCCAGTATAATTGTGACAGCCGGTGCAATTCTCATTGGCGTTCCGGCAGGTCTGCTCTGTGCTATTTTTCTGGCACGTTTTTGTCCGCCGAGGCTGTATAAAATTTTGAAGCCTGCAGCGGAACTTCTGGCGGGAATTCCTTCAATTGTATATGGTTTTTTTGGACTCATGGTCATTGTACCGTTAATGCAAAATTTGGTAGGCGGTGGTGGGAAAAATATCATCACTGCTTCTCTGATGCTGGGAATTATGATTTTGCCCACGATTATTAATGTGGCGGAAGCCTCTATTCGAGCCGTTCCGCAAAGTTACTACGAGGGTTCTCTGGCCCTGGGCGCTACGCACGAACGCAGTGTGTTTTCTGCGACGCTGCCCGCTGCGAAATCCGGAATTTTAGCCGGAATTATCCTCGGTGTAGGTCGTGCGATCGGCGAAACGATGGCGGTTGTTATGATCGCGGGCAACCAGCCGATTTTACCGGAGAGCATTCTGTCCGGCGTACGAACGCTTACAGCGAATATCGTTTTGGAAATGGGATACGCAACGGATCTTCATCGTGAAGCTTTGATAGCCTGCGGCGTAGTGCTGTTTGTCTTTATCCTTTTGATTAATTTGTGCTTTTCTGCATTGAAACGGAGGGCGGAATAATGCGTAAAAAAAGAACGCCAGCCAAATGGATCACCGCATGCCGAAATCATCCCATGTCGTTTTTGCAGAGAGTTCTGGTATTCCTTGCCGCTTTTATTACTTTCAGTATTTTAGTGGCGTTGATTGTTTATATTCTGGTGATGGGCGTGCCCAATCTTCGTCCAAGCTTATTTGCCTGGAAATACACTTCGGAAAATGCTTCTATGCTTCCCGCAATTATCAATACGCTGGTGATGATTGTGCTGGTACTCTTGTTATCGGTGCCTTTTGGCGTCGGCGCGGCGATTTATCTGGTTGAGTATGCAAAGCGGGGAAATAAACTGGTCAAGCTGGTACGCATTACGGCGGAGACGCTTTCCGGTATTCCTTCCATCGTCTATGGCCTTTTCGGTTTTTTAATGTTTGTGGTGGCCCTTCACATGGGAAACTCCATGTTGGCCGGTGCGCTGACCCTTGCCATTATGGTATTGCCTACGATTCTGCGTACAACGGAAGAGGCCTTGAAGGCAGTGCCGGATTCCTTCCGGGAGGGCAGCTTTGGACTTGGCGCCGGGCGCTTGCGGACAGTATTCCGCATTGTGCTGCCTTCCGCGGTACCGGGAATTTTCTCCGGCGTGATTCTAGCCATTGGCCGAGTTGTCGGGGAGACGGCAGCTCTGATTTTTACCTCCGGTACTGTGACCGGTGTGGCAGGTGGACTGTTGGAGTCGGGAAGAACGTTGGCAATCCATATGTACTGTCTTTTGAATGAGGGTCTTTATACAAAAGAAGCCTATGCCACGGCGGTTGTGTTGCTGGTTCTGGTAATTGGAATCAATGCACTTTCCGGCGCTGTTGCCAAGCGGATTACAAAGAGCTGACAGTGAAAAAGTGAGTAGTTCATGGAACATTTGAGGTAACAATATGGATAAAATGGTAATCGAAAATCTGGATCTCTGGTATGGTGATTTTCAGGCCCTGAAAAAAATCAATTTGCATCTGCCGCAAAATGAGATTACAGCGTTTATCGGTCCTTCCGGATGCGGAAAGTCCACCCTTTTGAAATCGCTCAATCGGATGAACGATTTGGTGGAGGGCTGTCGGATTGAAGGGTCAATTACGCTGGACGGCGAAGATATTTATGGAAAAATTGATGTAAATCATCTGCGAAAACGGGTTGGCATGGTTTTTCAAAAGCCCAATCCGTTTCCAATGAGTGTTTACGATAATATTGCCTATGGACCCCGTACGCATGGAATCCACTCTAAAGGGCGGTTGGATGAAATTGTGGAAAAATCGCTGCGGGACGCGGCAATTTGGGACGAACTCAGTGATCGTTTAAAAAAGAGTGCGTTAGGCCTTTCCGGCGGTCAGCAGCAGCGGCTTTGTATCGCACGGGCATTGGCCGTAGAACCGGAAGTTTTGTTAATGGATGAACCGACCTCCGCGCTTGACCCGATCTCGACCTCCAAAATAGAAGACCTTGCTCAGGAGCTGAAAAAAGATTATACTATCGTTATGGTTACACACAACATGCAGCAGGCGGCGCGTATTTCTGATAAAACGGCATTTTTTCTGCTCGGGGAAGTAATCGAGTTTGGAGATACCGAGCAGCTGTTTTCCGTTCCGAAGGATCGCCGGACGGAAGACTATATCACGGGGAGGTTTGGATGATGCGCAGCAAATTCGACGAACAGCTGGAATATTTGAATGTAGAACTGATAAAAATGGGCGCTCTTTGCGAGGAAGCAATTTCCTCCGCTATAAAAGCGCTTCTGGACGACGATCAGGAAATGTCGCGCAAGGCGCAGGATACAGACCGGGAAATCGACCAAAAAGAACGGGATATTGAATCGCTCTGTTTGAAATTGTTGTTGCAGCAGCAACCTGTCGCGCGGGATCTGCGGGTGATTTCTTCCGCGCTGAAAATGATTTCGGATATGGAGCGTATTGGCGATCAGGCATCGGATATCGCGGAAATTACGGCGTTTATCAGTGGAAACGAAGTGCAAAGCCGGATTCATATTCGGGATATGGCGCTTGCAGCGATTAATATGGTGACAGAAAGTATCGATTCTTTTGTGAGAAAGGATATGTCGCTTGCTCAAAATGTGATTCAATCGGATGATACGGTGGATGCGCTGTTTTTGAAGGTAAAAGAGGAACTCATTTCGTTGATAAAAGGCGACAACGGCAGCGCGGAAGCATATATGGATCTTTTGATGATCGCCAAATATCTTGAGCGTATTGGCGATCATGCCACGAATATTGCGGAATGGGTGCTGTTTTCTATTACCGGAAAACACGTGGAAGGTTGAGGCGCTATGATCTATCTGCTGGAAGACGATGGAAGTATTCGAAACTTTATTGTTTATGCCTTGAATAATATGAATCTGGAAGCACGAGGGTTTGAACGGCCTTCGGAATTCTGGGAAGCGATGCGCGAGGAATTGCCCCGCCTGGTTTTACTGGATATCATGCTGCCGGAGCAGGATGGCTTGGAAATACTCAAATTGCTTCGGGAAAAACAGGAAACTGCGCGGCTGCCGATTATTTTGCTGACGGCAAAAGGTACGGAATACGATAAGGTCCTTGGGCTGGACAGCGGCGCGGACGATTATATTGCAAAACCTTTTGGCACGATGGAACTCGTTTCGCGTATCAAGGCTCTTTTGCGCCGAACGGAAGGTGATGCCGCACAGGAAAGCTATCTTTTGGGTGGACTTTATTTGGAGCCGGCCAGGCACATCGTGCGGGTAAATGGACGGGACGTCACCTTGACGTTTAAGGAATTTGAGTTACTTTGTATCTTGTTCCGAAATCGAGGGGTTGTACTTACACGTGATCAGATATTAAATGAGGTCTGGGGATACGCATTCGACGGAGAAAACCGGACTGTTGACGTGCATATACGTACGCTTCGTGCGAAACTGGGAGAGTGCGGAGATCTGATTGAAACAGTGCGCGGAGTCGGGTACAAAATTGGAGGCGGCATATGAAGAGAAAAATCTTCAGCGGCATTTTTCTGGTGTCGGTTTTGACCTTTTTAGCCTGCCTTGTCCTGATTTTGGGGGTATTATATAATTACTTTGATATGCAGCTGATAGAGGGACTGCACACGGAGGGAACTACAATCGCCGCGGGAATAGAGGCAGGCGGTGAAACGTACCTGCAAAACTTAACTATGTATGATAATCGCCTTACGTGGATTGCGGCGGATGGCGAGGTTTTATTTGATAATCAGGCAGATCCTTCCTCTATGGAAAATCACTTGGATCGGGAAGAAATTGCAGAAGCGCTGCAATCCGGCCAGGGCGAGTCTTCGCGTTATTCCGAAACCCTTTCCCAAAAAACCGTATATTATGCTTTAAAATTGTCCGATAACAGTGTAATTCGTTTGTCGGACACCCGCTCTACGGTATGGAATCTCTTGTTTGGTATGTTTCAGCCGATTCTTCTCGTTTTAACGATTGCCATTATTCTTTCCGCCATCCTTGCGTCTCGCATTTCCAAATCGATTGTGCGGCCAATTAATGCAATTGATCTGGAAGCGCCGGACGTAGAGGGGAATTATGACGAGATATCCCCCTTACTTTTGAAAATTCATCATCAAAACGATCAAATTCGCCGGCAAATGGAAGAACTGCGCCGTCAGCGCGAGGAATTCCAATTAATTACAGAAAATATGAGCGAGGGCTTCCTTGTTGTAGACGCAAAAACAGAATTGCTTTCCTACAATTCTGCCGCTTTGCGGCTGCTGGGATCGGGACCAGTAGAAGGAACGCCGAGTGTCTTGACGCTGAATCGCGGAGAATCCTTCCGTCATGCAGTGGAAACCGCATTGGCGGGAGAGCACTGCGAACAGACTATGTCGCTGGGAAGCGCAGTATATCACGTCATTGCAAATCCGGTAACGCATCAGAAAAAACCGGCGGGCGCCGTAATTGTGATTTTGGATTGCACGGAGCGGGAATTGCGCGATCAGATGCGGCGTGAATTTACATCCAATGTCTCTCATGAATTGAAAACACCGCTGACCTCCATTTATGGTGTGTCCGAAATGATTGCAAACGGGATTGTAAAGCCGGGAGATATTCGCTCTTTTGCACAAAATATCCACGAGGAATCGGGAAGATTAATTACGTTAATCGAAGATATTATGAAGCTTTCGCAACTTGATGAAAACTCCATTCCTGCCGATCCTGTTGCGGTCGATTTATATCAGCTTGCTGCGTCTGTAATCGAACGCCTGAAGAGACAGGCGGAGGAACGCAATATTGCGGTGGATCTGGATGGCGGAACAGCGATTGTACAGGGAATTCCGAATGTGCTGGAAGAAATGATATATAACCTCTGTGATAACGCTATTAAGTATAATCGAGATGGCGGCAGAGTCCGAATCTCCGTAAATAAAGACAAAGACGGTCACCCGGTGGTACGTGTGCAGGATACCGGGATTGGGATCCCGAAGGAACATCAGGCCCGCGTCTTTGAACGCTTTTACCGGGCGGATAAAAGTCATTCCAAAAAGATCGGGGGAACGGGATTGGGGCTTTCCATTGTCAAACATGCCGCAGCTTATCATGGCGCAACGGTACGGCTGGAAAGCGAAGAAGGAAAAGGTACCATTGTGACGGTACGCTTTTGATCAGTCCTTTAATCGAAAAAAGAGTCATGCGGATTAATCCGCATGACTCTTTTTTATTATCTAAAATATCGGAGGGTGTTACCGGTTATAGGCAAAGCGTGTACCGGCAAGCGTATGCCAGATCGCATCACACACCTCGAGAACATCCTTGCCAAGCGGCGCACCGTCCAGCGTTGTCAGGTTTTGCTGGAGTTGCGAAAGCTTACTTACCCCGGTGATGACGCTTGTAACGCCCGGACGCTCCGCGCACCATTTCATAGCAAGCTGTAAAATACTCATGCCGTGCACCTGTGCGAGAGCGGTTAACTTCTCCACGGCGGCGAAATTTTCATCTGACCAGTAGCGGTCATAATATCCCTTATTATTGGCAAAACGCGTGTTGCCAGCAGGTGTGCCGGGTTTATGTTTTCCGGCGAGCAGGCCGGCTGCGATGGGATTATAAACCGCCATACCAAGACCATGATGAAGAATGAACGGTACCAGCTCGGATTCAATTCCGCGCGTGATCGCATTATAAACGTTTTGCGTGATGACGGGCGCGGGGTACCCACGCTTGTCGCAAACGGCAAGAATGTCCGCAATCTGCCATGCCGCGTAGTTGCTGACGCCGATATAGCGGATTTTTCCAGCGCGAACCAGACCAGCCATTGTATCCAGTGTTTCTTCAATCGAGGTTTCATAGTCCGGAGCGTGCAGGTAATAGACATCAATATACTCCGTGTCCAATCGCTTCAGGCTGGCGTCCACCGCCGACAGAATATGGCGGCGGGAAAGGCCGTGGTCGTTGATTCCGCTCCCCATCTGATTGAATACCTTGGTGGCAAGGATAATGCTGTCGCGGCGGCCTTTCAGGCCCTTGCCGACGATGCGCTCGCTCTCACCCCCGTTATAGGCGTTGGCGGTGTCCCAGAAGTTGATACCGCCGTCTGCCGCACAGTCCATAATGGCGAGGCTGTCGGCTTCATTGGTCTGCCCGCCGAACATCATGGTGCCGAGACTGAGCGCCGAGACTTTCAGGCTTGTGCCGGGTAAGTTGTGATACTGCATGATGATTCCCTCCTTGTCATTTGTGATACCTGATAATATAAAATGAGATCATTTCCTGGACAAATAAATACATGTATATTAAAATTAAAAGGATGGAAAAAGGACGTGATTCCAATATGAAGGTAAGGCTAAGAAATTTTCTACATGACTTCTGGTGGCTTCAGATCATTGCGATGACCGTCATAGAAGGTGTGTTTTTCGCCCACATCTATGAACTGCGCCTCCAAACCGGCGTCTGGAACGCGCTTATGCTGTTCATCTTTGCATTTTCGCTCCTTGCCTATGCCGCTGTTTGGACATACTATATCGTGCAGGCGTGCAAAAAGAAGAAACAATACGAAAAAGAACACAGCGGAGACGCGCCTGTTTTCCGCAATATCAATACAAAGTGAAAACCGTCCGGGACAACATCGTCCCGGACGGCCTTTTTTACATCACAGGACCGTATACTCAAAATTTTCAAAGAGCAGCTGCGTTCCTATATCAATTTCTTCCGGCAAAAGCGCCACCGCCACGCGGTTTTCTACTCCGTCCACCGTGCGTAGCACAGCATAATCGCCATCAATTTCGATTACCGTATAGCGAATTTCCATAAAGCACCCCTTATTGCAGTTTGATTAGACTGTAAAGCGTCACGGCGTCTTCAGCGTTGAAATGTTCCTCCGAAGTGTAGCCAAACGCACCGAGCGTAACCAGGATAAACTCCCGTCCGTCAATTTCGCAGTAGCTTGCCAGACACTGTCCGGCAGGCGTGGTGGTCCCGGTTTTCCCACCCAAGATCACAGCATGGTTGGAAAGTTCCGTTTCTTCCAGCATGGAAAACATGGTACTGTAAAATGTAATACCATCCGGGTGCATATTGGTGGAAGACGTCGTGTAAAACGGTTTTCCAATGATTTCCCGGAACATATCAAAATCCAGCGCGTAGTCAAATAGTTTTGCGATATCAGCGGCAGTGGTGCGCATTTTTACATCATGCAAGCCATGCACATTGGTGAAATTGGTATGCTTCATATCAAGAGCCGCGGCCTTTTCATTCATCAATGAGACAAACTCTTCAATTGATCCTGCACAGGTTAGCGCAATGGCATTTGCAGCGTCTGCACCGGAGGGAAGCAGAAGTCCATGCAAGAGGTCAATATAGGGGACTTCCTCCCCAAGGGAAAAGCCGACGACGGAAGCATCCGCTTCTGTTAACCCTTCCAGCATTTCCTCAGTAATGGTGACAACGGTATCCAAATCCTCGTGAAGTTCTATTCCCAAAACAGCAGTCATCAGTTTGGTCAGCGAAGCAGGGTACGTACTGCGGTCGGCATCCCGGGAAAAAAGGACTTGCCCGGAAGCACGATCCAACAAAATGGCACAGGTACTGTGAATATCGGTGGTATCGCTGATGGCGGGCAACATATTGCCATACGTTTCCACATAAGACTCGTCTACTGCGATAATAGGTGGTGTATCCGACTCTTCTTCCTCTACGCCTTCCCGAATGAGTTGCTGTGCCTCATCACGCCCAATGCCGGAACTGTCGGTTGCATAAACAATAGAAGCCGAAGCTTCCTGTTCCAGCCGTTTTTGTTCTGTATATGCCGTGAACCAGTCGGAAAAA
>CALWBW010000017.1 GCA_944376195.1 uncultured Clostridia bacterium
CGTGCGCTGAAATATAATGGGGGCGTACCTGTGGCAGAACTGAAGACAGAAAATGTGGAAGCGCTGCAAAAAGGTTCTGCGAATTTGCGGAAACATATTGAGAATCTGGAAAAGTACGGAATTCCTGTGATTGTTGCAGTTAACCGGTTTGATACAGATACGGAAGCGGAACTTGACGCCGTGCGTGCAGTTTGCCGGGAGTGTGGTGTACAGGTGGAACTTTCCGAAGGGTTTGCACGAGGCGGCGAAGGCGTGCTCGATTTGGCCCGTGTCGTGGCGCGGCTCTCCGAGGAAGAGAGCGGATTCCACACGCTTTATGAAGATGAATTGACAATTCGGAGCAAAATTGCGCGGATTGCGAAGGAAATCTATGGAGCCGAAGAAGTCAAGTATTCTGCCGGGGCAAGGCGCGATATCAATCACTTTGAAAAAATGGGATATGGACGGCTGCCGGTCTGCATTGCCAAGACCCAGTATTCCCTTTCCGACAATCCCAAACTTCTTGGCCGTCCGGAGGGATTTGCATTGAACGTGGCAGATGTGCGTCTGTCGTCCGGCGCAGGGTTTCTTGTGGTGCGTACCGGAGAAATTATGACTATGCCCGGCCTTCCGAAGCATCCGGCGGCGGAAAAAATTGATATTCAGGAAGACGGCCGGATTGAGGGGCTTTTTTAAGTGATTTATTATACGCATTCGGAGCGGGAAACGGAACAAATTGGGGAACGTCTGGCCCGTGTTTTGCGAGCGGGGGATGTTGTTGCCATGTCCGGCGATCTGGGCGCCGGGAAGACGGTGTTGATCCGCGGTCTTGCGAGAGGACTGGGCGTCACGGCCCGGGTGACAAGCCCGACCTATACAATTGTCAATGAATATGAGGGTAGGTTGCCTCTATTTCATTTTGACATGTACCGGCTTGCCGGCGCAGAGGAACTCTATGATATCGGATGGGATGATTACCTGAAACGCGGAGGCGTGTGTGCCGTTGAATGGAGCGAACGCGCCGAGGGACTATTGCCGGAACACTGCATCCGCGTTGATATCAGAGCGCAGGAGGAGACTGTACGCCGGATTGAAGTGACAGGCTGTGAAATGGAGGAAGAACATGCGGATACTGGCGTTTGAAAGTTCGGCTTTGGCGGCGTCTGTGGCGTACTGCCGCGATGGAAAGCTGGTTGCGTCTGCATTTCAGGCTTCCGGTCTGACACACAGCCGGACTCTTTTGCCGCTGGCGCAGTCACTGCTTGCCAATGCGGGCCTTTCCATGGATGATGTGGATTTGCTGGCGGTTTCCCATGGGCCGGGATCTTTTACAGGTTTGCGTATCGGCGTAAGCTTAGTCAAAGGACTGGCGTTTGCACAGAATTTGCCCTGCGTGGGTGTTTCCACATTAGAGGCATTGGCAAACTGCATGCCGCCGTGCGATGCGGTGTTATGTGCGGTCATGGACGCGCGTGCAGGGCAGGTATATCATGCAAATTTTGATTTGACTGGAGAAATTCCAAAACGTTTATGCGACGATCGAGCGGTGACGGTAGAGGCGCTGCGCGAGGAGTTGCGCGGACTGAAACGGCCTGTGTGGCTGGCAGGAGATGGCGCGTACCTGCTTGCGGATGCAGGCTTGACAGTGCCGGAAAACCTGCGGCTGCAAAACGCTTATGGTGTGGCACGGCTTGCAGCACGTACTTATGCGTGCGGTGGGGAGTTTACTGCGGCGGCGTTGCGCCCGGAATATTTGCGGCTACCGCAGGCAGAACGCGAGAGATTGGAAAAACTAAGAAAGGAATGACAGGCATGAAGGTAATCATTGGCGCGGATTCGGCAGGTTTTGTGCTGAAAGCTCCGTTGGTACGGCATTTGACGGAGCAGGGAATTGAGGTTCACGATATTGGCATTTTTTATAACGAGGCGGGAGAACTTACCGACCCTGCTCAGCGCGATTATCCCGTTGTAGCGCAGCAGGTAGCCCGGCCCGTCGCGGCGGGAGAATATGACTTCGGGATTATTCTGTGCGGAACAGGCATCGGCGTTGGAATGACGGCGAATAAGATCCGTGGGATTCGGGCCGCGACAGTTGTGACGGCGTTTGAGGCGAAGTTTACACGGTTGCACAACGATGCGAACGTCCTGTGCATGGGCGGGCGTGTGATTGCGCCGGAAACTGCCTGTGAACTGGCGGATATTTTCCTTTCGACGGGATTTGAAGGCGGGCGTCATCAGCGTCGTGTCGACATGATGAACGCGCTGGACGATTGAAATGGCAGCTGCAAAGACAAATGCCGTACGCCTTTTAGAAGCGGCGGGTATTCCGTTTGAGCTGGGGGAGTACGAGGTCGATGAGGACGATCTTTCGGGTGTACATGCCGCGGAACTAATCGGGATGCCGCCGGAACAGGTCTTTAAAACGCTGGTTGCCCGTGGTGACCGAAACGGAATTGCGGTGTTTTGCATTCCTGTGGCGGAAGAATTGGATTTAAAACGCGCCGCTGCAGTCAGCGGGAACAAAAGTCTGCAAATGGTGCATGTTCGGGAATTGCTTGCTCTGACGGGGTATATCCGCGGCGGCTGCTCTCCGATTGGTATGAAAAAACATTACCCGACGTTTGTAGATGAGACCTGTATTCTCTTCGACCGGATTGCCGTCAGCGCCGGACGTCGCGGATTGCAGCTTCTCATTTCACCGGATGCGTTGTGTCGTTTTCTTGGTGCACAGCAGGTTCGCCTGACAGTCAATTGAGACGGATATGGTATCTTGTGTCTATTTTATACGAAAATGGCGTTCATTTTATCCCGCTGATTTACCATAATCACTTGCGTTCCAACGGAAACTGTTGTATAATAACGTCGTTAGAATCGGTGAAAATCCGATAAAAAGGATGGAGGTAACGATATGAAAAACATACCTGAAGTAAAACTCGGTATTATTGCTGTTAGCCGTGATTGCTTCCCGATCCAGCTCAGCGAACGTCGTCGCGCTGCGATCGTTGCGGCCTGTGGCCAGAAAAAATTGGAGATGTACGAAGCCAAGACAACGGTCGAAAACGAGAATGATATGCTCAAGGCCGTTGCAGAGGTTAAAGATGCCGGCTGTAATGCGCTGGTGGTCTTCCTCGGTAACTTTGGACCTGAAACCTCCGAGACCCTCATCGCAAAGTACTTTGATGGTCCGTGCATGTATGTAGCTGCCTCTGAAGGTGACGGCGACCTGATTGATGGTCGTGGTGACGCTTACTGCGGCATGCTCAACTGCTCCTATAACCTCGGCATGCGTCATTTGAAGGCGTATATTCCGGAGTATCCGCTTGGCAATGCAGATGAAATCGCCGGCTTGATTGCGGAGTTTGTCCCGATCGCCCGTGCGCTCATCGGTGTTTCCAATTTGAAAATCATCACTTTTGGTCCGCGTCCGCAGGACTTCTTTGCCTGCAACGCCCCGATCAAGGGCCTTTACGAGCTTGGTGTTGAGGTTCAGGAGAACAGCGAACTGGACCTGCTTGTCAGCTATAAGGCACATGCCAATGACCCGCGTATTCCTGAGATCTGCGCCGATATGGCAAAGGAAATGGGCGAGGGCAAATATTATCCGGATCTCAGTGCCCGTATGGCGCAGTTTGAACTGACGCTTCTTGACTGGGCGGAAAACAATAAGGGCAGCCGCAAGTATGTTGCGTTTGCGGACAAGTGCTGGCCGGCATTCCCGTCTCAGTTCGGCTTTGAGCCCTGCTATGTCAACTCCCGTCTGGCGAGCCGCGGCATTCCGGTATCCTGCGAAGTGGATATCTATGGCGCGCTTTCTGAGTACATAGGCGCCTGCATCTCCGGTGATGCGGTGACCATCCTCGATATCAACAACACCGTTCCTGCTTCCATGTACAATGAGCAGATCAAGGGTAAGTATGACTATGAGCTCAATGATACCTTCATGGGCTTCCACTGCGGCAATACTCCGTCCTGCAAGATGTGCGCCGACCGTGCGATCCAGTATCAGCTGATCCAGCACCGTGTGCTGGAGCCCGCCGGCAGCGAGCCCGATATCAGCCGCGGTACCCTTGAGGGTGACATTGCGCCGTCCGACATCACCTTCTACCGTCTGCAGTGTGACTCTGAAGGCGTCCTCCGTGCGTATGTTGCGGAAGGCGAAGTTCTTGATGTCACGACCGGCAGCTTCGGCGGCCGCGGTGTGTTCGCAATCAAGGAAATGGGCCGTTTCTATCGCCATGTTCTCGTTGAGAAGCACTATCCGCACCACGGCGCGGTTGCGTTCGGCCATTATGGCAAGCAGCTCTTTGAAGTTTTCAAGTTCCTGGGCGTTCAGGATATCGGCTTCAATCAGCCGAAGGGCATGCTCTATAAGACCGAGAATCCCTTTGCGTAAGTTCATTGCGTAGATGCTAAAAAAGGCTCCTGGTTAAGAACCAGGAGCCTTTTGCTTTTTCTAAAATTTTGAAAATATTCTAAGAAACTATTGACGTCTTATTATAAATATGATAATGTATAAATGTCAAGTGACATAAGTAATATGATTGTGTACATATAAGGAGGTGGTTTTTGAGTTATGTGCACAACGCCGGTTTTTCATGTGTGTTTTTTGAAACGGGAATTTGTTTTTGGGAAAGGAAAGGTATGTATATGAAAAACAGACGTTATGTTTCATTGGTAGTAGTATTTGTAATGATGTTGGCAATTGGGTTGACAGGGATGGTAAGTGCGGAGGATATACAAGAAGATGGCGCTGGCGATCACTTAATATCGGAGGGTGTGGCCAGAATGAGCTGTACAAAATGTTATGGCGATCTTACCTATTTAAGATGTACGGGTGTTCAGGTTTATAGCCATACCAATACACATAATACGGGTTTTTTGGGTATTGGCGGAGAAACATGCACGAGAACTTGGCATCAATCTACCCTTCATCATGTGTGTATGTCATGTGGAAATATTGTAAGTACAGAGTTTGGTCATTATTGCTTAATTAACCATTCCATTTGTGCTGATGAATCATGGTGTGTCGGAGGAGGCATTGCATAAGATAGTATAATTGGAGGAAAGATGATTCTATGAAAGGTAAGATATACCTCGTTACATTTTTCATTTTTGTTCTGCTGACCTGTTTTTTTACTGGTTGTGAGAGCGGAATCGGAGACCCACTGGGTGTACTGTTTGACGAAATCCAAATTGGCAGTTCTGGCGTTGAAGTAGGGGATTTCTCGTTTGGGGACTCACAGGAAAAAGTTTTATCTGCGGAAGGCCTGAATGAAACAGATGTCCAGATACGCGACATCGCGGATATTAATTCCCGCTTTGTTATGGTACAGGAAAAATCTGTTTATGACGAGTTGGATCCCTATGGCACGCAAAAAACATTTACTTTTGTAGATGACGGTCTGAGCGGAGTGGCTTACAACGTTGCGTACCGAGATGTGTCGCACGGGGATGCCTATGCGTCTGCTATGAGTGTTTATGAAAAGTTGGATGGCATTCTGAAGGCTTCAGATGCGGAGTCTATGGAAAGTGGGTCCATTGGTTCTCTTAACGAGGTAGGCGGTTATTTTACAAAGCAGTGGGCACTCGGTGACGTTAACATTTCTCTCAACATGAATTATCAGGATATGTCGGAAGCGGATTTCACCGATATGGATCAGTTTAATTTATCGATCAATTTTACACAGGCAAAATAGGTAGAGAATATGGCGTTTACCCCGGCATGTTGCTGGGGTAAACGGGTATATGGACGAAAAGGAGGCGCCTATGAAAGCGTGGCTGAAGGAATTCGGACGTTCTGTTTTGCAAAAGATCGTGATTTTGGGAACGATTGCAGTTGTTGTGGCGGTAATCGTCTTTTTTGCGACACGTCCTGCTATCTCCGAAAGTATCCTCGATACCGTGACGCTGGAAGACGGGCGCTTCTCAGTGGACGGCCTGCGCGCGGGCATGACGCGCGACGAGGTCGCGGCGCATCTTGACGAGCGCAATCTAATATATGTGGATGGAGCCCCGAGTACCAACTTGGTTCAGGGAACCTATAGACTTCCGACTGATACGACTTGGATTTCTCTTTCGGATGAAACACGAGTCACGGAACTCGGCCGTGTGACCGTACGGCGCACGTATTATTTCCGCGATGGAAGTCTCTCGCACGTTGACCTTGAAACGACAGTGGAAAAAGGAAATGTTGCAGACGATGTGGAACGTACGGAAAATCTGGTTGATGTGTTGGAGAGCAAATTCGGAGATTCCGAGGGTGACCACTTGGATGGCTTCGAGGACACGACCGGCGAGCGGATTCTCTCGTGGTTCGGGGAAGAGGAGAGCGAACTATCAGTGATTGCGCGGCTTTACGAATTGGAGGATACAGAGGTGCTCGCATATCGGCCGAAGAATGTCCATGAACCTGCGCATACGGATTATTATGAGGTTGTTGTGCGTGTGATATTGTAAACAACGCGGCGAGGCGTGAGGTAAGCCGTCTACACCAGAGGTACCAAAAGCATGCTTATAAAATCAAAAAAGCTCCGGCGATACGACCGGAGCTTTTTTATGCTGATTCGTCTATTTTTAGAATTTAATAACCGCCTTCACGACATCCTTTGGATTTGCAATGACTTCCTCAAAACCTTCAAACGCTTTATCAAAGGAGAACTCGTGCGTCACAATACCGGAGATATCAATAAATCCGCCGGATACCGCCTGGATGGCCTTCGGGTACATATTGACATAACGGAAAATGGTACGGATATCAATTTCTTTAGAGATCAGTTTAATGATGTTGTAGGGGATCATATCGTCCGGCGCCATGCCGACTAACACGATCACACCGCCTGCACGGGCAAGATCCACAGTCTGCTGCGTGGTGAACTTGTTGCCTGCCGTCTCAAAGACCTTATCAACGCCGCGGCCTTCGGTCAATTTGTCGATGACTTCCACAATATTTTCCTCGCGGCCATTGACAACACGGGTCGCGCCAAGTTTTTTCGCAAACTCCAGACGCTTCGGAATCACGTCGCACACAGTGATGTCTGTCGCGCCAAATGCCTTGCAGGCAAGGAGGGTGACAAGGCCGATGCAGCCTGCGCCCAGGATTACAACGGAACTACCGACGGTTACTTCACCGCGGGTTGCAGCATACATACCGATAGCGAGCGGCTCAATGAGCGCACCTTCCTTTGTGGAAATATTATCGGGAAGTTTGAAGCACATATCAGCCGGGAAAGCAATGAAATTGGAGAGACAGCCCTGAACAGGGGGCGTTGCAAGAAATTGCATATCTTTGCAAAGGTTGTAATGGCCGCTCTTACAGTAATCGCACTTTCCACAGCCAAAACCGGGTTCGAGGCAGACACGATCGCCAACCTTCAAATTGGTAACGCCTTCGCCGATTTCCGTCACGACACCTGCGCATTCATGTCCCAAAATAAAATCGCCATCGACAACAAAGTCACCGATACGGCCAAACTCTAAATAATGGACATCGGAACCGCAGATACCGACATATTCCAGTTTAATGACAGCCTGCCCCGCGGCAGCTTTCGGCATGGGGACGACACGGGTTTCCATTTTGTTTAAACCAGTCATAAAAATCGCTTTGTTTTCCATGATTCCTGCTCCTTTTATTTCAATTTCAGCTTGGTTACACCTCTTTTATACTAACACGGCGGAAAGGACTTTTCAAGAGAATATATCAGCATCTTCAAAAGAAAAATGAGAGAGATCAGGAAAAAGCAAGTTTGCCATTTTGACGCGAAGTGACGGAAAATTCACATTTTGTAAAAGATTTTACCGGGAAAGGATAGTATAATACTATCAATTAAAATGGGGGTGGATTGTTTGAATTGGTTTCGGCGTTTTATGACAGGGAGATATGGCTCAGATCAGCTAAATTTTGCCCTGTTACTATTCTGTCTGCTGTTGTCTTTTGCCGCGCAGCTTATCGGTATCTATGCGCTGTTTTTAGTTTCCTATATTCCATTAATTTTCGCGATTATTCGGATGTTTTCCAAAAATATCTCCAAGCGCCGTGCGGAAAACGCCTGGTTTATGAAGCGTTGGGTTCCGGTTCGAACTTGGTGCGTGCAGAAGTTTATGATGCTGCGTCAATCCAAGCAGTACCGGTTTTATCGCTGTCCCACTTGCCACACGACTGTCCGCGTACCACGGGGAAAAGGGAAAATTCAAATTCACTGCCCCAGTTGTGGGACGTCTTTTATAAAAAAGACGTGAGACTCTGTTTTTTTGCAAAAAAGAGAGGGTCTTACGATTCCATAACAATATAGTAAAAAAATCAGTTGCGGCATTGTCAAAATGCCGCAACTGTGTTATTATGTAAAATAGGTATCTATTATGGTTATGAATTGTCGTTTCATTGACTGATTTACGGTAAAAAGGTAGAAATTACATGGAAAATAGAAAACAAAAACAGAATCGTCCGTGTCAGGCGCCTGTGGACGAGACGACCATGATTGAGGGGCGTCATGCTGTTGCGGAGGCGCTGCGTTCCGGCCGGACGATTGACAAGCTTTATTTGTTGTATGGCGCAAATGACAGTGCGTTGGCGGCTTTGAAGGCTCAGGCATCTGCACGCGGCGTTGCTGTGAATGAGTGTGACCGCAGACGGCTTGATGCAATGAGTGTGACGGGGGCCCATCAGGGTGCAATTGCTTTTGCTGCTGCGCATGAGTATGCCTCGCTGCAGGATGTCCTGCAGGCAGCCCAGGAGTTGGGAGAACCGCTGCTCCTTGTGGTGTGCGATGGGATCAATGATCCGCACAACCTTGGTGCAATTATTCGTACGGCAGGCGCGGCAGGAGCGCATGGCGTGGTGATTCCGAAGCACAGGAGCGTGGGTCTGACCGCAACGGTGGCAAAAGCTGCGGCTGGTGCGCTGGAACATGTGCCGGTGGTTCGGGTATCGAACGTGACGGAGACTTTGAAAAGCTTGCAATCGCAAGGAGTATGGGTATATGGTACTTCGGACCGCGGAGCAGCCTCCCTTTATGATACGGACCTTACCGGGCCTGCTGCCGTTGTAATTGGATCCGAGGGGGACGGAATGTCGCGGCTGGTTGGAGAAACCTGTGATTTTGTAATTTCAATCCCCATGCGGGGAAAGATCGCGTCCTTAAACGCTTCCAATGCGGCGGCAGTTGTTTTATTTGAAGCCGCAAGGCAGAGAGCGACGCGGAAGTAGAAGGGTGGGATGCCAAGATGCAGGATGAGAAGAAAAACCTTCCGGAGCATGATGAACTGGAAGACATCAAAATGTTGCTGGGAGAAGAAAACGACACGCCTGAAAATGCGGATGCATTGCTAGACGATATTTTGAAAGAATATCAAATGGATGGAATTTCCAAAAATGATGATCCCAATTCCCTGTTGGCGGAATTGGAAAATTTGACGGCGCAGTTGTCGGCGGAGGCGGGCGAACCGCTTCCTTTGGATACCATTGAAGAACAGGGTGAAGCGGAAAAATCCGCGGAGATTGTGGAAGCAGAGCACGCCGGGCAGGATGAGGCGTCGTCGCCGGCGTCTGATTCTGCGCAGGAAGGCGGAAAAACGCCGCAGAGCCTTCCACGTAAGGTTTCGGCTGCGCAACGCCGGAAGGCTGCGCGTCGTTCGGATGCGCTTCAAAACGAAATTGCACGCCAAGTGGATGCTGCCATGGATGAACGCCGGGAAAATTCTGGAAAGCTGCCGAAACTTGGAAAAAAAGGTGAAGAATACGTGGAGGCGCCGGAATCGCAGCCTGTCTACGAAAGCGGACAGTCGGAGCCCACGGAAGTGGGAAAAATCAGTGATGACCTGCGTGCTTTCCGGGGAATTGCGCCGGATGAGGCAGCCGCGAAGGCAAAACGCGCGGTGGGATATTATTCCTGGCGTTGTACGATTACTGCCATACTCGCGGTACTTGCCTGGTATGTCATGGCTGCGCCGACCTATACGTGGTGGCTGCCTTCTTTTGTTTCTTATATTGAATTACCCTATATTTACCTGTTGATTTTATGCGTTTTTCAAGTGTTTGCCATGCTGATGAGTGTCAGTCTCATCGCGGATGGCTTACGGAATGCAGTGAAACTCAAGTTTAAGTCGGAGACGCTGATTGCGCTTTCCGCCATTGTATCGTTGCTTTACACTTTGTCCATTATGGCGGTGCCGTCGGGCGTGGGATATCTGCCGTTTACGCCGGTAGTGATTTTAAATATATTTGTGGGATTATTCACGCGCCGCCAAAGATATAAAAGTATTCGCTGGTCCTGTCGGGCGTCGGCTCGTCCGGATGGGAAATATTGCGCGGTGAAGGGAATGCGGGATAACGAGGGCCGTGTTCGCACGGTATATAAAACTGCGCCGCATCAGCTTAGTGAGAAATTTATGACAGCTCTCTTGGAGGAAGATCCAGGGGAGCGCGTGATGCGTCTCTTTACGCCGTTGGCGATTGTAATTTCTCTGCTGTTTGCCTTGATCGCTTCCATTGGCAAGGGTGTTCCAGATTGTTTCTTTTATTATTGGAGTGCCGTGTTGGCGGTATCGGTTCCCTGTGGCGTTGTGCTTGCGCAGGTAGTGCCGTTTGCGTCTGTCAGCGCAAAGCTTTCCCGTATCGGTGTTGCGCTGGGCGGAGCACGCGGTATTCATGATATTTCCAGTGCTGAAGCGGCGATCGTTGGCGAAACCGATGTCTTCCCTACCAAAATGGTGACCGTAAACGGCGTGAAGGTTTTTTCCGGTTTTACGGATGAAAAGGTTAATCTGTGTGCGTTGAGCGTTTTGAAAGCTTCCGGAAGCGCGTTGTATGACGCATTTGCAGCGAGCCTTCCGGGGCAGCCGATGAGCCTTCCTGCGGTTGAGGGGTTTGAATTTTTTGAGACGGGCGGCGTCGGCGCTTACGTGAATGGAGAAAAGGTGCTGCTGGGCACGGCAAATTTCATCCTCCGTATGGGAATTCGCGTCGCAGAGGGGATTAATTTGAAAAACGGCGTATTTATTGCAATTAATATGCAGTTTGCCGGTGTATTCTCCATTAAATATGATGCCCAGCCTTCCGTACGGCGTTCGCTTACCTATATGGTCAAGCACAAGATTGTGCCGGTTCTGGCAGTTCGAGATTTTAATATCACGCCGCAGTTGGTGGAAAGCCGGTTTAAGATCAATCCTGATAACTTTGGTTATCCGGAACTGGAAGAACGCATTGCCTATTCCGCAATTCGAAATACGGACATGGAAGATGATTGCGCGGTATTGGCTGTGGACAATGTGCATAGTTTTGGCGAGGCGATTTCTTCCGGAAAACGTGTGGAATCTTCGATGCGGTTAAATCGGGTGTTGGGATTCCTGTCTGCCTGTGCAGGGATGCCGCTGGTGTTTTATCTGCTTTTTATGCAGAGCTATGCAGTTGTAACGCCGGTTAATATGCTGTATTATGTACTTTTGTGGCTTTGCCCGGTCTGGCTTTCTGCGTTTGGGGCGAGCAGGAGGTAACCTTTGAAATTTATTTCATGGAATGTAAATGGCCTACGTGCGTGTGTGGGAAAGGGATTTTTAGATTTTTTCCACCGGGAAGACGCAGATATTTTTTGTATCCAGGAAACGAAAATGCAGCCTGATCAGCTGGAATTGGATCTTCCTGGATATCAGAAGTTTTTTAACAGTGCGCAACGAAAAGGATATTCCGGAACGGCGGTTTTTGTCAAGCATGCGCCCATGTCGGTGGTGAACGGAATTGGAATTCCGGAACATGACACGGAGGGCCGTGTCATTACGTTGGAATACCCCTCCTTTTACCTCGTGACGGTGTATACACCGAACTCACAACATGAATTGACCCGGCTTTCCTATCGGATGGATTGGGAAGATGCTTTTTTGGCTTACTTAAAAACGCTGGATGCCAGAAAACCGGTTGTAGTTTGTGGGGATCTGAATGTTGCGCATCGGGAGATTGATCTTAAAAACCCAAAGGAAAACGAGCATAACGCAGGTTTTACGATGGAGGAACGCTCTCGAATGTCCAGAATGCTGGAATCCGGTTTTACGGATACTTTCCGCCTGCTTTATCCCGACTTGGGAGATGCGTATACCTGGTGGTCTTATCGGATGCGCGCCAGAGAACGGAACGTCGGTTGGCGGATCGACTATTTTCTGGTATCGGACCGGATTGCGGATAAGGTGTCGGACAGCGTGATTTACAAAGATGTTTTAGGGAGCGATCACTGTCCAATTGGGTTAATCTTCACAGAAAAACTTTGAATTCTCCAGTTAAATTTTAAAAATGTGTTGAAAAAACGCATGCCATTTGATATAATATAGCAGTGCGTTGATGGTTGATTAGACGCTTGAATGGATTTTGAATGATAAAACATAAAGTAAGGAGAGTAACAGATGAGCTACGCTGCGGACAAAATCAGAAATGTTTGCCTGCTGGGACATGGCGGCGACGGGAAAACCTCTTTGGCGGAGAGTATCCTTTTCCTGACCAAGGGAACCGACCGTCTGGGAAAAATTACAGACGGCAACACGGTTTGTGACTCGGATCCGGAGGAGATCAGACGTCAGTTTTCCATTTCCTCGGCCATGGCGCCTGTAGAGTATAAAGGTTGCAAAATTAATATACTCGATACCCCTGGTTATTTTGACTTTGTTGGCGAAGTGAGGCAGGGCCTGCGTGTTTCTGACGCGGGGCTGATCCTCTGCACGGCGAAGAACGGCGTGGAAGTTGGTACGGAAAAGAGCTGGAAATATGTTCAGGATCGTGGACTTCCCCGTATGTTTTATATTTCGAAGCTGGACGAGGAACATGCGGATTTTGTCGCTACGGCTGCCGCACTGCGTGAAGCGTTTGGTTCTTCTGTCTGCCCCATCATTCTTCCGATCGTCGATGGTGGAAAATTGACGGGTTACGTGGATATTCCGCAGAATAAAGCCTATAAGTTTGATGGTAAGGCCTATGCTGAGTGCCCGATTCCGGATGCTCTTGCAGATCAGGTGGAAGAATACCGCATGGAGTTGACGGAGGCTGTCGCAGAGACGGATGACAACCTCATGGAAAAATTCTTTGCTGAGGAGCCCTTTACGGAAGAAGAGTATGTTTCCGGTATTAAGGCGGGTGTTGCAGCAGGAACGCTTGCGCCTGTGATGGGCGGATGTTATTTGACCGGATTCGGTACGCTGCCGCTGCTTGACGCGATCATTCGCTATGTTCCTTCTCCGCTGGAGGTGGCTGCTGAGCGCGGCGAAGATGCAAATGGCGATGCAGTGGAAGTGAAGCCGGATCCCAATGGACCGACTTGTGCGTTTGTTTTCAAGACAGTGACAGACCAGTATGGACGTTTCTCCTTCTTCAAGGTGGTATCTGGTAAAGTGACGGCAGATATGACGCTTGTCAATGCCCGTACCGGTGAAAATGAGAAGATTGGCCATATTTATATGGTGCGCGGGAAAAAGAATATTGAGGTAGAAGAAGTTGGAATGGGTGACATCGGCGCCGTTTCAAAGCTCACGGATACCAAGACTAACGACACGTTGTGCGCTGCCGGTAAGGTTGTGTCCCTTGAAAAGATAGTGTTTGATGAGCCGTGTTATACCCGGGCAATTTTCCCGAAGTCAAAGGGCGGCGAAGAAAAGATCGCGTCTGGCTTGACCAAGTTGAAAGACGAGGATCCGGCATTTACAAGCGGTATGGACCCTGAGACACATGAATATGTGATTTCCGGTGCGGGAGACATGCACATTGACGTTCTTTGCTCCAAGCTGAAGAGCAAGTTTGGTGTGGATGTGGATCTTGCTGATCCGAAGGTACCGTATCGTGAGAAGATTCGTAAGAAAGTGAAGGTCCAGGGCAAGCATAAGAAGCAGTCTGGCGGTCACGGCCAGTATGGTGATGTCTGGATTGAGTTTGAACCCAATCCGGAGCAGGATGAAATGGTTTTCGAGGAGAACGTGTTCGGCGGTTCTGTACCGAAGAACTTCTTCCCTGCAGTTGAAAAGGGCCTGCGCGATTGTATGGATCGCGGTGTTTTGGCCGGCTATCCGGTAGTGCAGTTAAAGGCCACACTGGTCGACGGTTCCTATCATGACGTTGACTCCAATGAAATGTCCTTTAAGATGGCGGCTCGCCTTGCTTTCAAGGCGGGTATTCCGCAGGCAAACCCTGTTTTGATGGAGCCGATCGGTTCTTTGAAGGTTTATGTGCCGGACAGCAACATGGGCGATATTATTGGCGATCTGAATAAGCGCCGCGGCCGTGTTATGGGCATGACGCCGGGAAATAACGGTCAGACTACTGTTGAAGCGGAAGTCCCGATGGCTGAAATGAGCACCTATGCCATTGATCTGCGTTCCATGACGCAGGGACGCGGCAGCTTCTCTCTGAAGTTTGAACGTTATGAGGATGCGCCGCCTATGGTACAGCAAAAAGTGATTGAGGAAGCTAAGGCTTCTATGGTGGATGACGACGATTAAAAGCATTATCAAAAGACCGGAGATGATACATCTCCGGTCTTTTTTAATTGTATGGATGGGACAGAGCCGTCTTGCAAATACCTTTTTTATCGTGTTGTCAATTATAGAAATGCAGAAAATAATGCGGAAGTTCTGCCCGGTCTTTTCCTTGCATACAATACCTCTGTAACAAGCTCGCCGCAGTCGGCGGAACGGAGGTTTTTATGTTTATCGTAACAACAAAGGTCTCAAAAGGGAAGGCCGCGGCGGTATTTGTCGGCATATGCGTCTTGATCGCGGTCTGTATTATCATGGTATCGGTGGCAAAATCGGGCGATGTGGATGCGTTTGCCTCATCCGATTCGCAAAAAGTGGAAGTCTCTTATAAGAATATTAAGGAGAATGGCGACCGTATTACCTTCTTAAATGCGTTTGGATGGGAAGTGAAGGAAGATCCGGTGGCAATTGAGGAGATTGTCATTCCGGAGGAATTTAATGAAATTTATGAGGAATACAACGAGTTACAGAAATCACAGGATCTTGACCTTACAAAATATCAGGGAAAGACAGTTCGACGTTATACTTATGAGGTTCTGAATTATCCAAAAGCAGAGGAAACCGTATATGCCAATCTTTTGATTTATAAAAATCGCGTGATAGGCGGCGATATATGTTCGTCGCAATATAAAGGCTTCATGCATGGATTTCTAATGCCATAATCACTTGCCTCCGTCTGTCGTCAATGGTACAATGGAAATTGACGACAGACGGAGGTTTTTTATGGAGCGTATCGATAAACTGCTTGCCAATATGGGACTGGGCTCTCGCAAGGAAATAAAAGCGATGGTGAAACGCGGAGAAATTTTGGTTAATGGTGCGATTTGTAAGGATGCAGCGGATAAGGTTGACGTTACCTCAGATGTGGTGACAGCTGGAGGAAGAAAACTGAGATTGCGTACATCTTTCTCTTTTATGATGAATAAACCGGCCGGATATCTTTCTGCTTCTCGTGATGAACGTGACGCGACAGTGATGGATCTGTTGTCTGAAGAGCATCAGCGTCTTGGTCTCTTTCCGGCGGGGCGCCTTGACAAGGATTCCGAGGGCCTTTTAATCCTGACAAACGACGGCGCGTTTGCGCATGCACTGATGTCGCCGCGCCATCATGTGGATAAACGGTATTTTGTCCGTTATGACGGCATTTTGCATGAACATGCAGTGACAGCATTTGAGTCGGGTATCACGATCGACGGGGGAGAGCGCTGCTTACCGGCGAAGTTAGAGCTTTTGGAGCCCGGTGAGGCGGTTGTAACGGTCCAGGAAGGGCGCTATCACCAGGTAAAACGGATGATTGCTGCGGTGGGTGGCCGTGTAATTTATCTAAAACGTCTTGCGGTTGGCCCTGTGCTTCTGGACGAAACGCTGAGACTGGGAAAATATCGGGAACTTACGGATGAGGAGTTTCAAACTCTTGCTATATTGTCCGGATTATGGCGGTCGGAAGAATGATACTGTGAAAATAATACATATTGCGACAAATATACATCCGCAATTATATATACACATTGTACAAAGCTGAAAAAAATCTTTTGTCTAATAAATCACTATACGTCAGTCCCTGTTTCTGATATAATAACACCATCAAAACACAGATGGAGGTAGTTTATGTCCAGTGTAACCCTGAAGGGTATTTTCAAAAGATACGCCGGTGGCGTCACCGCAGTTTCCGATTTTAACCTTGACATTGCTGATAAAGAATTTATCATTCTTGTTGGTCCTTCCGGTTGCGGAAAATCCACAACGCTCCGTATGATCGCGGGTCTTGAGGAAATTTCCGAAGGCGAGCTTTACATAGACAATAAGCTCGTAAACGATATCGCGCCGAAGGATAGAGATATCGCGATGGTTTTCCAGAACTACGCTCTGTATCCGCATATGACGGTTTTCAACAACATGGCGTTTGGCCTGAAGCTTCGTAAGCTTCCGAAGCCGGAAATCAAGAAGCGCGTGGAAGAAGCCGCGAAGATTTTGGACATTACGCACCTGCTCGATCGTAAGCCGGCTGCTCTGTCTGGTGGTCAGCGTCAGCGTGTTGCACTTGGTCGTGCAATCGTTCGTGACCCGAAGGTCTTCCTTCTTGACGAGCCGCTTTCCAACTTGGATGCAAAGCTCCGTGCGCAGATGCGTACTGAATTGACAAAGCTTCATCAGCGTCTTGCTACTACCTTCATCTACGTTACTCACGACCAGATTGAAGCTATGACAATGGGTACCCGCATCGTGGTTATGCGCGATGGTTTCATTCAGCAGGTTGCTGCACCGCAGGATCTTTACGAGCATCCGGTGAATCTGTTTGTTGCAACGTTTATTGGTTCTCCGCAAATGAATACCATTAATGGTACGGTTATTGATGAAAACGGCCATACTGGTGTTCAGTTTGGTGATGAGAAGGTTTTCTTGGATGATGCACGTGGCCGTAAGCCGGAAGTTTTGGCTTATGTGGGCAAGGAAGTTATCATGGGTATTCGTCCGGAGTGCATGTTTGATGACGATGCCAGCCTTGCAAAGTACAGCAGCAGTGTCATCGACGTCCACGTTGATCTCGTTGAAATGATGGGTTCCGAAACTTACCTCTATCTGCTCTGCCAGGGCAAGAACTTCACCGCTCGCGTCAGTGCCCGTTCTACGGCTCGTACCGGCGATGATCTGAAGATTGCTCTTGAGCCGGACCGCATCCATCTGTTTGATGCTTCCACGGAGCGTACTATTATTAGCTGAGTATGCATGATATAAAAGCCGCGCTTTTATAAGCGCGGCTTTTTCTTTTTTCAAACATATCAAAATTACCGATTGAAAACCGAAAAAATTGGAAATAATGAGACCAATCAGAATATTTTTGCTTCAAAGAAAATTAATAAAATAGGTAGTTGAAAAATAGTGACAAATCAGTTACAATAGATCCATAGAAATAGAGATAAGGAGTGTTACCATGACTGGACGTCTTTTTCAGGGCATCATTCTTCAGATGAAAGATGTAACCGACCGCATTATCGGCGTAATTGATTCTACCGGTACGGTAATCGCCTGCACAGAATTGACTTTGATTGGAACAGAGCGGGAAGATGCGGCAATTGAAATTGGTTTAACCAGTGAAGCTCTCCATCATGGCGGATATTTGTACCATCTGTTGCCTTCTCAGAGCACGCGTTTTGAATTTGCCGCTTTTGTAGAAGGTGGAGACGATATGGCGGAAACGCTCTGTAAGATGGCAGTGATTGCTTTGGGCAGTATTCGTTCCATGTATGATGAAAAGCATGATAAAGCGACTTTTATTAAGAATATCATTTTGGACAACATCCTTCCGGGCGAAATTTACATTAAGTCAACGGAACTCCATTTTGGAAGTGATGTTCCGCGCGTGGTGTTTTTGATTAATTTGGGCGAAAATGTGGACGGACAGGCTTTTGATGTCGTGTCGAGCTTGTTCCCAGATAAACAGCGCGACTTTGTGATTAGCATTAACGAAAGTGATCTGGTGCTTGTAAAAGAGGTCAAGCCCAATGTTGACCTCAAGGAACTCATGAAGATTGCCCGCAATATTGAGGACACGTTGAATTCCGAGCTGTTTGTCAAATCGATGATTGGTATCGGAACGGTGGCTTTGCAGCTGAAGGATATTGTTTCTTCCTTTAAGGAAGCACAATTGGCGATTGAGGTCGGACAAGTGTTTGATACGGAAAAAAGTATCTTGAGCTTTGAAAACCTTGGAATTGGCCGCCTGATTTATCAGTTGCCGACGACGTTGTGTGAGCAGTTCCTGGCGGAAGTTTTCCGTAAGGGATCGATTAATGCGCTTGACCATGAAACACTTTTCACCATTCAGAAATTCTTTGAAAACAATCTGAATGTTTCGGAGACTTCACGTAAGCTGTTTGTCCATAGAAATACGCTGGTTTACCGGCTTGAGAAAATCAAAAAAATTACGGGCCTTGATCTGCGGGAATTTGATCACGCCATCATCTTTAAGGTTGCTTTGATGGTGCGCAAATATCTTGCCTCGCGGGATGTGAAGGTGTGATCTCATAAAGGAGGTTTTTTTTCAGCGATGATCCGTATCAATGATGTTTACCAGTCGTATGGGCCGGGAACGAGGGCGCTCAAGGGAATTGATCTGCGGATTGACGACGGAGAGTTTGTCTTTATTGTCGGCCCGTCCGGCTCGGGAAAGTCAACACTTGCAAAATTGATTACGGCGGAACTTCGGCCTTCTGAGGGGCGTGTTGTTGTCAACGACTTCAATACGTCAAAGATGAAGATGTCCGAGGTTCCTTATCTGCGCCGTACGCTTGGAATTGTCTTTCAGGATTTCCGCTTGATCGAACGGAAAACTGTGTATGAAAACGTGGAATTTGCCATGAGAATCGTTGGCGCCTCGCCGCGCGAAATTAAGCGCCGTGTCAGCTATGTGCTGGATCTGGTGGGAATTTTGCATAAGGCGAGGCGGAAGCCGACGGAACTTTCCGGAGGCGAGCAGCAGCGTGTGGCGATTGCACGTGCCTTGGTGAATAATCCGAATACCATTATTGCGGACGAACCTACCGGTAATCTGGATCCCGATCGTTCTCTAGAAATTATGATGCTGTTGCAGCATATCAATGATCTTGGAACGACGGTAATCGTGGTTACACACGAGAAAGAACTTGTCAATCAGTTTGACAAGCGGGTTGTTGCAATTGATGGCGGACTGATTATCAGCGATAGACAAGGCGGGTATTTCCAATATGAACAGACATAATATTCTCTACTTCTTCCGCGAAGGCGTGAAGAGTATTTTTTCGCATGGCTTTATGAGCCTTGCATCGGTTACGGTGATGATTACGTGCCTGCTGCTTACGGGGACCGTGCTTCTTTTGGTGCTCAGCGTAAATTTGACCATTGAGTCTATGGTGACGTTGGGAGATATCCGCGCGTATGTGGATGAAACTTATACCCGAGAAGAAGCGGAGGCACTGGAAAATAAACTGCGCATGATTCCCAATGTCAGCGGTGTGGATTTTATTCCAAACGACCGTGCACTGGAGGAAATGCGTGATGAATTTGGAACGGATGCCTGGTTGCTGGACGGGCTGGAGTATGATAACCCATTAAGACACAGTTATCGCATTATGGTCGTGGATATTGACGAGTATGATCAGACAATCGACGACATTGAAAGTGTCCCGGGAATTGCTGAGGTGCATTCCTCGCGGGAGTCCGTAAACAGATTGTCTGTTATTCGCAATGTGTTGGGAACGGTCTCAATTGCGTTGGTATTGCTTTTGGGCGCAGTTGCGGTTGTCATTATTTCCAACACCATCAAGCTTGCGACGTTTGACCGGCGTGAAGAAATTGCCATCATGAAAATGATCGGTGCGACAGATGGCTTTATCCGGTTCCCGTTTATTGTGGAGAGTGTGATTTTAAGCCAGGTCGCGGCGCTCATTGCGTTTGGCTTGCAATGGCTCGCGTATACTTACATAGTCAGCATTGGGCTTTCGTCGATTGAATTGATTGAAATGGTTGACTTCTCAACCGTGAGATATTACTTCCTGGGCGGTTTTATGGGCATTGCTTTTGTTTTTGGTGTGCTTGGCAGCATTATCAGCATCAGGAAGTTCTTAAGGGTTTGATGTGATCGGAGGGATCAAGATGGAAAGACGAAAAACGCTTGCAAGCATCATTGCGGTTTTACTTGCGTTGTCGTTGGTTTTTTCTCTATTAACAGGTGTTTTATCCGCTTATGCAAGCGATAAATCTAAATTGGAGAGTTTAAAGGCACAGTTAGCGACGGTTTCGGGCGAACGCCAGGAAATTGCTTCACAATTGGATGAGTTGAATGCGAAGATGGATTCACTGTTAGCACAAAAAGCGGCACTGGAACAGGAAATCAATCTTACCTATGAACAAATTGAGCTGACAGAGGAAATCATTGCGTCTCTTGACGCCTCCATTGAAAAGACTACTGCAGAACTGGAAGCAGCTGAAGAAGAAGAAGCTAAGCAGTATGAGGTGTTTAAAACCCGGCTGCGCGCTATGTATGAAAACGACACATTGACGACGCTGGATTTGATTCTTTCCGCAAGTAGTTTGACAGAGTATTTCTCCCGCATGGAAGCTGCATCCAGCATTGCCTCCTATGATAAGGAACTCATGCAGAAACTTGCCGATACACGTGCTTACATAGAAGAACTGAAAGCCAGCTTGGAGCAGGATCGCGAGGAAAATGAGCAGCAGAAAGAAGATCTGGTTGACTATAAACGCGATTTGGTGAATCAGAATGTTGAACTGGACTTTTTGATTGAAGATTTGAAGGAACAAACGGATTTCAAACAGGCCGAGCTGGACGAGGTAGAGGCACAGGAAGCAGCTTTCGATAAAGAAATTGCTGAATTGGCCGAGAAGATTCGAAAGGAGGAAGCCGCCGCAGCGGCTGCAGCAGCTGCAGCGAACAGTTCTTCGTCTTCCAGTTCCGCTTCGAAGTATACGGGTGGAACTATGACTTGGCCGCTTCCGGGATATTATACGATATTGTCTGACTTTGTAATGAGAGATCATCCGATTACCGGAAAATATAGTCAGCATACGGGAATCGATTTACCTGCCCCCAAAAATACCAAAATTGTAGCGGCTGCCAGCGGAACAGTGGTTACCGTCGGTTATAATACGGCTTACGGAAATCGTGTTATCATTAACCATGGTGGTGGAGTCCAGACACTTTATGCGCACATGACTTCGTTTGCTGTTTCAGAAGGAGACACGGTTTCGGCGGGGGATGTAATTGGTTACGTCGGTTCGACTGGCTATTCGACCGGAAACCATCTGCATTTCAGTGTTTTGGTAAACGGCAGTTATGTAGATCCAAAGCCCTACGTACAGGGTTGACAGACGCCTGGAAAGGCGTTTTCAATGAGCTTCACTGGAGACGCAGGAAATGAAAAGGAAAATACCCATCAGCATGCTGCTCGCGCTTGTAATGCTTGCTGCGGTGGCGGCGTTTAATGTCTCATATATTATTATCTGGAATACGTTTAATGACCGTCTGACTACCTTAAATGCCAGAGAGGCTGCCTTTATTAAGCTTTCGGAAATTGCGGCTTATGTCGATGAGTACTATATTCGCGAATATGATCCTGAGAGTTTACTAGATGGCGCGGCGGAAGGTTATATCGGCGCTCTTCCGGATTCATCGTCTTACTATGTTTCCGCTGAGGAAGCGGATATCCGCGACAAGGCGGAAGAAAATGGATTCACCGGAATAGGGATTGTCGGTTGTCGGAATCGAGAATATAGCGGAATCAGCGTTTTGGATATGTATGAGGGTTCTACCGCCGCGGAATTTGGCGTAGAGCGTTTTGACGTAATTACTGCGGTAGATGGAAAATCTGTGGCCTCTATCGGATACGAAAATGCTATGGAACGTATACGGGGAGAAGAAGGGACGAGCGTTAAGCTGACGCTCTACCGGGAACGTACCGGAGAGACTCTGACCTTGCATGTACGACGTGGCGCGGTAATCAGTGAACATACGCTGGATCATCGGATCTTGGATGGACAAATTGGTTATATCGCCATAGATAATTTTGATGCGGGAACAGATACGTTGTTTTTAGCTGCGTTAAGTGATTTGAAAAACGCGGGAATTACGTCGTTGATCCTGGACGTTCGAATGAATCCGGGCGGATATATGGATGTCATGACAAACATGGCAGATCCGCTGATGCCGGAAGGCGTGATTTATGCGCAGCAGCATAGCAGTGGAGAAATGACGGAAGTTTATTCGGATGAGGAATCGTTGGATCTGCCGATCGTTGTGTTGATTGACGAATATACATCCGGTGTAGGGGAGTACTTTGCAGCTGCCTTGCAGATAAGTGGAAGTGCGACCTTGGTCGGTACGACCACAGCGGGTTTTGGCTATGCGCAATCCCGCCTGGATCTCTCCGATGGTTCTGTCATGGTTCTCTCTTCGTTGGAATATTATACGCCGGAGGGCGTTTCTCTACAGGAAGTGGGGGTTTCTCCCGATGTAAAGGTATCCATGAATTTGGATGCCCGTTATGCGCTCCTGGAAGAGGGAAAAGGAGAGGATTTACCATTGCGTGAGGCTGTTGCCATGTTAACGGAATAGGTGAATCATGCAAAGCACCGTGGGAATTCCGCGGTGCTTTGCGGTATTATAAAAATTTATGTCTCTTGCGAATGAAGTGTCGAAAAAACGCCACTTGTATAGGAAATGTGGAATTTTGATTCGGTAGACGGTACAGGTTATTGACAGGTGTGATATAATTCAATATAAGTATCTGCTGTTGGCAGAGGACTTGAGAACTCTTTTGGAAGTGAGGATTTGTCATGGCAAAGCAATACAAATTAACCCGTGAAAGAGCAAATCAACTGCATGAGGAACTGGAATATTTAAAAACCGTACGCGAAAAAGAAGTCGCGGATATGATAAAGGAAGCTCGTTCTTTTGGCGACCTTTCGGAAAACAGCGAGTATGATGAGGCAAAGAATGAACAGGGGCGTGTTTACTCACGAATCAGTGAGCTGACAGATATACTTTCAAATTATGTAATTATTGAAGATGCTGTTGCAACCGGGGAAGTTGGTCCGGGCTCTCAGGTCAAAGTGCGGGATATGGAAGACGGTTTTGAGGAAGATTTTACGATTGTGGGTTCTCAGGAAGCCGATCCGGCAACCGGCAGGATCAGCGACGAGTCTCCGATTGGCCGCGCACTGCTGGGGCATAAGGCAGGAGATGAGATCAGCGTGCATGCGCCTGCCGGAGTCATTCAGTATTTAATTTTGGAAGTACAATAAAAGTGGAAGGAAACGGACGAACATGAGTGAGCCAACGAATGAAAATGTGACTCGCGAGGAGTCGGAACTCAGCGAAGTATTGCAGGTACGCCGCGAAAAATTGCAGGAATTACAGGAAAGCGGACAGGATCCATTTCAGATTGTCCGTTATGATGTAGACCATCACAGCCAGGATGTGAAAGATGCCTATGAGGAATTGGAAGGAAAAACGGTAGCGGTAGCGGGCCGTATGATGTCCAAACGGATTATGGGGAAGGCATCTTTCTGCAATGTCCAGGATTTAAAAGGCAGTATTCAGGTTTATGTGGCGCGGGATGCTATCGGCGAGGAAGCATATAAACAGTTCAAGAAAATGGATATTGGCGATATTGCGGGCGTACGAGGGGAAGTCTTTAAGACAAAGACGGGAGAAGTTACGATCCGCGCGGCAGAGGTCGTGCTGCTCTCGAAAAGTCTTCGCGTACTTCCGGAAAAGTTCCACGGGCTCACCAATACGGACATGAGATACCGGCAGAGATATGTGGATTTGATTGTCAATGAGGACGTCCGGGAGACTTTTATTAAGCGGTCTAAAATCATTCGTGCAATTCGGCAGTACCTGGATTCTCAGGGGTTTTTAGAGGTAGAGACGCCTTTGCTGGTTGCCAATGCCGGCGGTGCGGCAGCGCGGCCTTTTGTGACGCATTTTAATGCGTTGAACGAAGGTTTTAAACTTCGTATTTCTCTGGAACTCTATTTAAAGCGGCTGATTGTCGGCGGATTGGAAAGAGTCTATGAAATCGGCAGGGTATTTCGCAATGAGGGTTTGGATACCCGTCATAATCCGGAATTTACCCTGATGGAACTGTATCAGGCATATACGGATTACCACGGCATGATGGATTTGACAGAAAATCTGTATCGTTATGTGGCTAAGGAAGTATTGGGTACGACAACGATCCACTATAATGGTGTGGAGATGGATTTGGGCAAGCCGTTTGAACGGATTACAATGGTAGACGCCGTGAAAAAGTATACGGGAATCGATTTCCGTGCCGTTCGGACGACGGAGGAAGCAAAGGCGCTGGCAGATCAACATCACATTGAATATCAGGAAAGACATAAAAAAGGCGATATTTTAAGCCTGTTCTTTGAGGAATATGTAGAAGAGCATCTCATTCAGCCCACATTTGTCTGTGACCATCCAATTGAGATTTCGCCGTTAACGAAGAAAAAGCCGGACGATCCGGAATATACGGAGCGTTTTGAGTTTTTCATGAATGGATGGGAAATAGCAAATGCGTATTCGGAGTTAAATGATCCGATTGACCAGCGGGAACGTTTCCGTGCGCAGGAGGAACTCCTTGCGCAGGGAGATGAGGAGGCCAATACGACGGATGAAGATTTCCTGAATGCTCTGGAAATCGGTATGCCGCCGACCGGAGGCATCGGCTTTGGCATTGACCGGATGTGTATGTTGCTCACGGATTCGCCTGCGATACGTGACGTTTTATTGTTCCCCACGCTGAAATCTCAGGGAGCGGCTAAGAACGAGGCCAATAATGCGGCGCAGACGGCGCAGGTAGCACAAACCGCGCAGGATTCTGCCGAAAAACTTGATTTCTCCAAAGTGGAAATCGAGCCTTTGTTCAAGGATTTCGTGGATTTTGAGACCTTCTCCAAGTCCGATTTCCGTGCGGTGAAGGTTCTGGCCTGCGAAGCCGTACCTAAGTCCAAAAAACTCCTGAAATTCATACTGGACGACGGTACAGGCGAAAACAGGACGATTTTAAGCGGTATCCATGAGTATTATGAGCCGGAAGAACTGGTCGGAAAGACCTGTATTGCGATTACCAATCTTCCGCCGAGAGCGATGATGGGCATTGAATCCTGCGGGATGCTGATCAGTGCTGTGCATCACGAGGAAGGCAAAGAAAAGCTCCATCTTTTAATGGTGGACGACCACATTCCGGCAGGTGCAAAGCTTTATTAAAAAGCACCGTTTTGCCTCTGGCGCGGAAGGGTATTTCATACCTGCAAAAAGCTGCGGCAGTATAGTTCTACATCGTTTGGTTCAAAACAATGTTGCGGAACCTGAAAATTGCATAATAAATAGAAAAGATGGGCAGTCCCTTATGGGGATTGCCCATTTTTAAATGAAATGTTATAGAAATAGAAAATTGCTTATGGAAAAGATGTATGTGCTTGGGGGACAATGGAAGTGATGTTGGGACGTACATCCGTTTCAGCAGAAGTTTTTGGGGCGAAGATTTTTAATACCATTTGCCGATGTGCAGTAGGGTAACGCGTTGAGCAAGCGGCATGCTATGCCATGGAGAAAGTCTCAGCGGAGCACATATTCCTTCCCCTTCACACCTTCAAAGCAAAAGCCGGTTTCTGTTTTTGTCGTTGCAACCGGCACGCCGTTGCACGTAACCTGTTTTTCTTCCCCAACAATTTCAATTTTACCGTCAAGACTTGTTTGCAGGACGGCTTCGGTTACTTGATGATGATCCCACGAAAGGCTGACACACAGGCCATTCCTCGCGGTAAAACCACGCAGGCTTCCTTTACTCCAGCTATCGGGCAAAGCCGGCAGCAGATGCAATCCCACATGGCTCTGTACCAGACATTCGGCAATGCCCGCAGCCGCTCCCAGATTGCCGTCGATTTGGAAGACGCGTCTTCCGTTCAACAGGCTTCGTGTGACCGAATTTTGCAGCATCAACCGGATACATTCATCCACTTTCTCCGTTTTTCCCATACGAGCGTATAGACTAATATACCATGCCAGCGGCCATCCGCCTGTGCGATCGGTTTTCTGATGCTGTCTGCGAAGATCCAGCGACGCTTCGGCGGCATCAAGCAGCTCAGGTGTATCGCGCCAGTTGATGGATGTGCCGGGGAACGCGGCATACAGATGCGAAACATGTCCCATCCCTGGCGTTAACTCCGGATATTCCTTAGGCCATTCCAGCAACTGTCCTTTGCTGCCAATCTGATCCTTGGGTAATTTTTCTACAATCTGCTGCAGTACAGGAATATGATCTTCATCGACGCCGAGAATCTGCATGGTCTTTATGCAGGCGGCGAAGAATTCGCGCAGGATCTGATTATCCATAGCGGGAGCGTAGCAGATCGGCGTGTCATATCCATTTTCCGTGATATAACGGTTTTCGGGCGACAGCGACGGGCATGTAACGAACTGGCCGTCTTTTTCAATTAAAAAGTCCTCAAAAAACAGCGCAATATCCTTAAAAATAGGGTACATGCGTTTTAAAATGCCCACATCGCCTGTAAACAGATAATGTTCCCATACATGCATGGCCATCCAGGCACCACCTACTGTCCAGGAGGTGGAAGCCAGATACTTATCTTGCGGAGCGCAATCACCGTAAAAATCAGTATTGTGGTGAAGCACCATGCCGCGCTTGCCGTACATGACGCGGGCAGTTTCTTTTCCCTTTTCATGACATTTTTCCAGCAGTTCCATAAACGGCTCGTGCAGTTCTGCCAGGTTGCCTGTTTCCGTCAGCCAATAGTTCATCTCCACGTTGATATTGGTCGTATACTTACAATCCCACATAGGAATATATTCAGCGTTCCATATGCCCTGCAGGTTCATACAAGCGCTGCCCGGACGGCTTGCGGAAACGATGAGATACCGGCCATACTGGAAGTAAAGAGCTGCGAGCGCTTGATCGTCCGCGCCGTTCTTGACTTGCTCGATCAACTCATCTACGGTCGCGTCAGAGGCTTCTCCCAAATTGATCTCGCAGCGATCCATCAAAGAGCGAAAATCATGGATATGTTCGCGCTTCAGCGTATCATACCCTTTTTTCGCCGCTGCTTCCAAGCGTTCCAAAACCGTTTTGCGTGGATCCTCCGTCCGGTTGGTCGTAGAAGAGGCTAGATAGATCGTCACGCAGGAGCAATCTTTTGCAATGAGCTCAGAAACGGGATTTAAGAGTTCTCCATCACACTCCATGCGGAAAGCTACCGAAAATCCTACGTCGGAATCCAGGCCTTCCATATAGTATGTGTGGTCGTCAATGGCGCGAATGATGTTGGCGCTCGGAGCCGGCCAGCCGCCGCCTTGAGCTCGGAGACCAGGACGCCGGTCATCTTCTACTTCATTGTCTGCCATGGTAATGCGATCTAACTTTGCTTCCAAGTTAATCGCACGGGCAGTATTGGAAGTAAGCCGGATACACAGTACCTGCGCGGGTTCACTGATGAACATTTCCCGTAGATAAGAGATGCCATTCTGTTGATGACGAAGCGTCAGGACGCCTGTTTCCAAATCAAGCGCGCGGTCATAATACTCTGGTTCCGGCGATGCCTTTCGTCCGCCCATGACAAAAGGCAGTTTTTCATTCAATGCGATATCCAATTCTCCAAGCGGCGTATACCGGCGTTGAAAAGCCGGAACACCCACCATATACTGCATAATCAGCTCTTCCGCTTCTGGTATTTTGCCCTGCAACACCAGCTGCTGTATTTCGGGTAGCTTATCCTTTAGCGCCGGATTATTCCGGTCGCAAAAGGTTCCATACCACAGCGAGTCATCATTCAGCGGAATTCTTTCGATATCTGTTTTGCCGTAGACCATTGCTCCCAACCGCCCGTTTCCAAGCGGCAGCGCGTCATTCCAAATACGCGCGGGCGTTTTGTAACGCATAACGTAAGATCGTTTCATAGCGGGATACCTCCTTCTATATGTTTCATGAAACCTGTCGCAGCACCATGCGGTGTGTTCTCTGATTAATATAATAAGCGTCTCGGCAGGGATAAAGGGAACTGCCGTTGAAAAACGCGAAGGGAGCTTTGCTGATTTCATGCCAACATTTCAAAAATCTGAAAGCGATGAAAAACATTGCAGGAAATCTTACGGTCCCATATTCCCCCGAAAGCATCGCGCATGTTACCGGCTGCACCAGTTTCTCGTTGACACTTGATACAGTGCTCTTATTTATATTTGTATGTTTCTCCCTTTTTCGCTGCGCATAATTGTTATTTGTACACAATATTTGTTTCCCGTATGGAAACATGTTTAAATTATAGATTTCCTTGTTTCGCATGTCAAGAGAAAACACGGACAGGGCGCTGCCTGATATTGCAGAGGAGCAAAATGCTTCAAATTTTAAAATCTTGACTTGTACTTTGAAATGGTATAAAATGAGCCAAGAAGCTCTGATATTTCCCGTGGGACGAAGAACGCTTTATGAGTGAAATATGTGTGTCTGTGTTTTCCCCTAAAACAGGCAACAAAAGATGATGGTATATTTTACTGGCTTTCAAAACGCGGACGATTTTGCTCGAACCATAAAGAACAGAGAATAAAACATATGGTCCTGTGGGCCAAATGATAGAAAATAGCAATAGAAACCTCCTGTAAGCAAGTAAGACCAGCATTTTTTCGGAAAAATTTGTGGGAATAGAAACAGACTGCTTTTGTTTTGAGGTTTTTTATGAAAACACTGTTGGAGTTTGTCAAGGCTGGGTTTAAACAGCGAATTATATACCGTTCTTCGACGCTGTGGGGCTTGGTCGCATCTACGCTGACGCTTTTTCTACAAATCAGATTGTGGCAGGTTCTGCTCTCGTCTGCTATCCTTCAGGACGACAGGACACTGACGGACATGGTAGCATTTCTTGTGATCAATGCGTTGCTTGCCTCACTTACGAGATGCGACGCGGCCGGTACGCTTGCGTCTTTGATTGGCGACGGATCGATTTCCTGTTCCCTGACACGCCCCATCTCGCTGAAGAAACAGGTTGTCTGCGAGCAAATCGGTGTAAATTTGCATTTTGTATTGTTTACGGTTTTATTACCTGCGGCAGTCGCGATTGTTATCTATGGAATTCAGTTGCCGGACGTATCTTATGGATTGTTGTTTGCGTTCAGTGCATTGCTGGGCGCGGTAATTCTGTTTGAAATTCAATATATCTTGGGTATGGTGGCGTTTTTCCTGACAACAGTTTGGTTTGCAAGTTTCTATGTAAGCGGGTTCATGAAACTTTTTGGTGCAACGGCGATTCCGCTGTGGTACTATCCGGACTGGCTGGCGAATGTCTGTTATTGCCTGCCTTTCCGGTACATCACCTATGAACCGATCCTGATTTTTTTAGAGGATGCGCCCAACCCGCTACAAACGATCGGCATTCAGCTTCTGTGGATCGGCGCGCTGCTTTTCCTGGAGCAACTGGTTTGGCGCAGGGCGGAGCGAAAGCTCGTGGTACAGGGTGGCTGATATGAAGAAAAAACTGCTCTTATACGGTACGTTTCTCAGGCTGCGGATCCTCATGAATTTCCAGTATCCAACTTCCTACTGGCTCGGATTTGTCGGGCAGATCATCTCCTATGGCGCGACATTTTGTACGATTTTCATTGCGGTGTCGTCCTTTGGAAGCTTAAATGGCTGGACGGCAGACGAAGTGCTGCTTCTGTATGCTTTCGAACTGATTTCCTATGCAATTGGCGCTTTTTTCTGCTTTCATCCCTCAACGGGGCTTGCAAACAACATCCGCTCAGGAGCTTTTGACGCCTCGCTGACAAAACCCATGAACCCGTTTCTTTTCCAGATTCTCAACTATGGGCAGGATGCCGCGTATTTCTCCCACTTCACGTTGTCTTTGTGCGTCATGATTTTTGCCCTTGTACGGATTGGGATAACGCCGGCACTGGGGAATATTGTGGCTATTATTTTATTTATACTTGGGGCATCTGCCATACAGGGCGGTTTTCTGGTGCTTTGTTCGGTGTTCTCGTTTAAAATGGTCAATGAAAACCCAATTTTTACGCTGTTTTTTGAATCGAAAAATTTCCTGAAGTATCCTATTTCTATTTATGGCAGTGGATTGCAGGTGCTGTTAACCTTTGTGTTGCCGCTGGGATTTATCAATTTTTATCCATCGCAGTGTTTGCTTTCGAAGGAGAGCGGCGTATTTCATTACCAGCTTGGTATTATAACGCCGCTGGTGGGCGTTGCCGTTTTTGTTGTGGCCTATCTCCTGTGGATGTGGCGGCTGCGGCACTATAACAGTTCGGGAAGCTGAGGTGGTTGTATGGTACAAATTATTGCGGAAAATTTGGTGAAAGAATATCAGGTTCCTGACCGTGATCCGGGTCTTCGCGGCGCGGTAAAGGCCCTGTTCCATCCCAGGTACCGAGGAATTACAGCGATTGATCACATCAATTTTTCGATTGAAAAAGGGGAAATTGTGGGCTATATCGGGCCGAACGGCGCGGGAAAGTCCACAACGCTAAAGATGCTGTCCGGTATCCTTTATCCGACTGCAGGTAGTGTTACCGTAAATGGCTTGGTGCCGTACCGGGACCGGAAGCGGAATGCAAGACAGATTGGCGTAGTATTCGGCAACCGCTCGCAGCTCTACTGGGATTTGCCGGTGATTGACAGTTATCAGCTCAACCGCCGCCTTTATGATATCCCGGACGCGATCTATCGGGAAAACCTTGCATATTTTACGGAAATCTTTGATCTGGGTGATTTACTCAATCAACCCGTCCGTCTCTTGAGTTTGGGCCAGAAGATGCGCGCGACGATAGCCGGTGCAATGCTGCATTCGCCGGAGATCCTGTTTCTGGACGAGCCGACGATTGGGCTGGATGTGACGTCAAAGCTGAAAATCCGGGATTTTATCCGTCAGATCAATCAAAAAAGCGGGACGACGGTGATCCTGACCTCACACGATATGGGCGATATTGAAAGCCTGTGTGAGCGCATCATTTTGATTGACGAAGGAAAAAAGAAGTATGATGGGCCGGTGCTGGAATTTGAGAACACATTCGGCGGCAATTACAGCATTTCGTTTAAGGCAGTGAGTGCAAGACCGTCGCAATTTCCTGAGGGTCTGACGCTACGTGAGGATAACGCTCCTTATTATGTTGTGACAGGCAATGAGAAGCAGGTGCGTCTCAGCGATGCGATTTCAGTGATTAACCAGCTTGGTATTGAGGAACTGGAAATGAAAAATCAGACGCTTGAGGAAATTATCAACGAATATTTTGGATGAGCGTTTGCAATTTGTGTTTTGGATAAAGCGCAAAGGTTCCGGGAGTTCAAATATCAAATAGGTGTACTTATGCCAGAAGGGTGAATCTTCTGGCATTTTCTTTCGTACACAATAGGTTGTTTTCTTTTTTATTCGGAATTGTTTACAAGCGGTATTTGACAGGGAATCAAGTTCGGGATATAATAAAAAAGAATTTACCATTCAGCGTGAATTTCGGTAATTAGTTTGTTTCTCGCGAAAAAGCGTAAAATGGTTTTCGAGAGAGCGTTGGTGGAATGAAACAGGAGGGACCGTGTCGATTTCGCTGTGACGCCTTTTTGGGGCGGGCAGTGTCAAATAAGAAAGAGGGTCATTATACAATGAAAGATGACAAAAAAAATGCGATGGAGTTGAATACCGGAGCAAAAAAGAATCCCGTTTTCCGCGTATACACGTGGATGAAAAATTACTGGTATTACTATAAAATCCCTATTATCGTGATCCTTTTTGCCGTTGTACTGCTTTCCAGTATTCTCTTCAGTATATTTTCCAAAGAAAAAACGGATTTTACCATTGCAATTGTCAGTCAGTTGGGTGTTGATACAGAGGATTATGACACTTTGCGGGAAAACTTTGAAGCACATTTGCCGGATATTGATGGTAACGGTGAAGTGTGTGTGAATTTGACCAGTATTCAAATTGACGTTAATTTGACGGATGAATTTTCTGTCGCGGCATATGAGGCACTGACTAGTATGCTGCTTTACGATGAGGTTGTATTTTTGATTGTAGATGACTATTGTGCGAAATATTTGCAGGATATTCAGGCAATCGAACCGCTTTCCGTTTTAGGAATTGAGGGAGGCGACGATGAATATAAGATTGCAATTACCGATACGGATCTTTTAAAAGATACCTCTGTGGGTAAATATCTGGATTACTACCTGGTTGTGAAAAAACTTTCCGAGGTGGATCGGGATGATGCGTGGTATCAGGCGCGTCGCGAGGCTATAGCACCAATGTTGGCAGAGGTTTTGCCGTGATGGAATGGGAGAGTATTACATCAAAGGATAACAAATTGATTCGGCATATGGCCCGTCTGGCTTCCGATGCCAAGTATCGTCGTGCAAGTGGCGCCTATGTCTGTGAAGGAGAAAAACTGTTGTGGGAAGCCGTTCGGGACGGCGTGGAACTTCATGCGGTGTTGTGGGAACGGCATTCTTTGGCGGAAGCGCAGGTTGATCGCCCGGAATACTTTGCGCAACTAGAAAAAATAGGCTGCCGTTGTGTTTCAGTTCCGGAAAACGTGTTTGCAGCGGCCAGTTTTCTTGAAACCTGTTCGGGGCCTTTGTTCGTCTGTTCTAGGAAGACGTTTTCTCTTCCGGAAACAGGGCGGCGTTTTATCGTACTGGATGGTGTGCAGGATCCCGGAAATGTGGGAACTGTGCTGCGGACTGCCGACGCGTTTTCGATAGACGGCGTCTGGTTTTTGGAGGGGAGTGCTGATCCTTGGCAGCCCAAAGCTGTGCGTGCCGCCATGGGTTCGATTTTCCGAGTCCCGATCTATCGCGCAAGTGCGGACGTTTTTTTTGATGCGATGCAGGGTGCCGGTATTCCGGTTTACGCTGCTGCGTTGACAGAGACTGCTGAAAATATCCGTACGGTTTCCCTGGATCGGTGTGCCGTTATAATTGGGAATGAAGGCAATGGCGTTCGCCCCGCTTGTATTGCGCGCTGTGAGAAAAGTGTATTGATCCCAATGAGCGGGCGTGCGGAATCGTTAAACGCTGCAGTTGCGGCTGCAATTATCATGTGGGAGATGAGCGGATGTCTTTAGAACACTGGGTATGGCTCTCCGGCCTGCGCATCAATAAACGGTGGATGCAGGCGCTTTTAGACCGTTTTGTGGATCCGCAAAAAATTTATGAAGCAACGGAGTCGGAACTCTCCGAAATTGTCTTGGATCAGTCTGCGCGCAAGGCGATTTTGCTCTCGCGCGATTTGACAAACGCACGTAATATCATTTCCCATTGCGCAAAAAATCATATCGGGATTGTCACCATGCAGGATGCTGCCTATCCGGGGCGGCTTCGGGATATTGAAGTGCCGCCGGTTTTGTTATATGTAAGCGGGCGTATGCCGTCTTTTGACGAAGAGGCGGCTATTACCATTGTCGGAACCAGAAGCGCGAGCCAACGCGCGGAGGAAATTGCGTTTCGTTTCGGATATGAACTGGCGGAAAAGGGAATGCTTGTCATATCCGGTATGGCAAAAGGAATTGACGCCGCGGCAAATGCCGGAGCGCTTTCAGCGGGCGTGCATACAGTTGCGGTTCTGGGCGGCGGTGTGGATGTGTGTTATCCTGAGTCGAGCAGAACCATTTATAATCGAATTTTGGACGGTAACGGTTGTCTGATTTCCGAGTATCCGCCGGGAGACCGCCCGTATGCCAGCCATTTTCCCGAGCGAAATCGCATCATGAGCGGGCTCTCGGCAGGCGTGCTTGTGATAGCGGCTCCCGAACGTTCCGGTTCTTTGATTACAGCTAGCCGCGCTTTGGAACAGGGACGGGAAATTTTTGTCGTACCCGGCAATGTGGACGAATATGAATTTGTGGGGTCGAATAACCTGATTAAGCATGGCGCGATCCCGGTCACGACGCCAAAGGATGTTGTTGCGTATTATTATGCGCGTTTCCCGGATGCATTTGATGATAGAAAAATGATAGCGTATATGCGGGATTCGTCCGGACCCGATACGATGGTACCGATGAAACAGCGGAAGAAAGAGCCGGAATTGCACGTTGCGAGCACACCGTCGTATGCGATTCAAGGTAAGACGCTGCCGCATCGGACGCAATCGCGGGAATATGATTTTGGTTTGTTCTCTGCGTTTGCGCAAAAAAGAAAAAACCGACAGAACGAAAAAAAGAAAGTTACAACACAAACGGAACAGGCGGAAAATGCTCCGGTGGCGCAGATCGAGCGACGTACACCGGGGGAAGGTCTTCCGGAAAATTATCAAAAATTGATCGCAATTATCATGGCCTGCGAGGGCGGGATTGCGCATATAGATGAACTTGTCAATCAGTCCGGATTTTCGGCGGCCGAGACCCTTTCTCTGCTTACTGAGATGGAGTTGGAAGGTGTGGTCAAGGCGCTGCCGGGAAAATGGTTTCAGATTATAGAGTAGTTGGAGGATGAAATGGCGAATCTTGTGATTGTGGAATCGCCTGCCAAGGCAAAAACGATAGCCAAATATCTCGGCAGCGGATATAAGGTGAAAGCGTCCATGGGGCATGTTATCGATTTGCCCAGAAAAGGTCTGGGCGTGGATACGGCCGCGAATTTTGAGCCGCAGTATGTGCCGATTGAAGGAAAACATGAAATTATAGATGAACTTGTAAAAGCTGCCGGAAACAGCGATAAAGTCTACCTGGCAACTGACCCCGACCGCGAAGGAGAGGCCATTTCCTGGCATCTTGCAAGGTTGTTGGGGTTAAATGAAAAGGAACCGAATCGCATTACGTTCAATGAGATTACAAAACGTGCGGTCAGCGATGGAATTGCGCATCCGCGTACGATTGATCAGAATCTGGTAGACGCGCAGCAGGCGCGGCGCATTTTAGACCGTTTGGTGGGGTATCAACTTTCTCCATTTTTATGGAAAAAAGTGCGCCGGGGCCTTTCGGCGGGCCGCGTACAGAGCGTGGTAACCCGCATGATTGTAGACCGTGAACGGGAAATCCGTGCGTTTCAGCCGGAGGAGTATTGGACTATCGACGCAATGCTCTTGAAAAACGGCGCAAAGAAACCTTTTGTAGCAAAGTTTTATGGCAAGGGCGGTAAAAAACAGGAGTTAAAGAGTGAGGCGGAGGCAAACGCTGTGTATGAAGCGGTACGCCAGTCGCCGTTTGTGGTGCGAAGTGTCAAACTGTCTGAGCGGAAACGCAATCCACCGCCTCCTTTTATTACGTCTACGCTCCAGCAGGATGCTTCCCGTCGCCTGGGGATGCAGTCAAAACGAACGATGGCGGTTGCCCAGCAGTTGTATGAAGGCATTGAGCTGGAAGGACGCGGCATGACAGGTTTGATTACCTACATGCGTACCGATTCCGTCCGCCTTTCCGACGATGCCCTGCAGGCGGTACGTGCCTATATCAAGGAGAGCTATGGATCGGACTATTGCCCGCACAGTGCGCGTGTTTTTAAAACACGCGGCGGTGCACAGGACGCACATGAGGCCATTCGTCCCTCCGATGTGACGTTGACGCCGGAACTTTTGAAAAATGATCTCTCGAGAGATCAGCTGCGGCTGTATCGGCTGATTTGGGAACGGTTTGTCGCCTGTCAGATGGCCGCCGCCACCTATCACGTGGTCAGTGCGGAGATAGAAAGCGCTGGGTATGACTTCCGTGCCTCTGGCCAGACCGTAAAATTCAAGGGATATACGGCTCTTTACGTGGAAAAAACGGATGAAGAAGAGCCGGAAAATAGTCCAGTGCCGGCAGATTTATCCGAGGGAGAAACGCTAAAATTGGAGTCTTTGAAGCCAGAGCAGCATTTTACGCAGCCGCCGCCCAGATATAATGAAGCGTCGCTTGTCAAAGCAATGGAAGAAAAGGGAATTGGGCGCCCGTCTACCTACGCGCCGACAATTTCCACGATTATTGACCGAGATTATGTCAGTCGAGAAGAAAAAGTGCTAAAGCCGACGCCACTTGGCGAGGCCGTGACGGATTTGATGATTGACAAGTTTCAGGATATTGTGGATATTCAGTTTACCGCCGGAATGGAAAATCAGCTTGACCGTGTGGAAGCCGGTGAGGAAGATTGGAAATCGGTTCTTTCCGATTTTTATCGGGACTTTGATGGGGAATTGAAAAAAGCGGAAGAAGACATGAAGGAAAAACGCGTAAAGATTGCCGATGAACCCACGGACGAAGTGTGTGAGGTCTGCGGAAAACCAATGGTGATCAAATATGGCCGTTTCGGCAGATTCATGTCCTGTTCCGGCTATCCGGAGTGTAAAACTACAAAACCGCTTTTGGATTACACGGAAGGCGCGTGTCCGCTGTGTGGCAGCCGTATCGTGAAGAAAAAATCCAAAAAAGGAATCACGTATTATAATTGCGAACAGGGAACCAAATGTGGTTTTATTACCTGGGATAAACCTTTAGACCGCGCTTGTCCGAAATGCGGAAAGACACTGTTTCAGCATTCGTTCCGTGGAGAGCGCAGGATTAACTGTCTGAATCCCGAATGTGATTATCAGGAGGAACTCGCTGCCCCGAAAGCGAAGAAGAGTAAACAAGATGCAGAATAAAATGATTGTGATCGGCGGCGGGCTTGCCGGTTGTGAAGCCGCGTGGCAGCTCGCCGCCCACCGGATCCCGGTGGATCTCATTGAAATGAAACCGGTGAAATATACCCCTGCTCATACATATGCCGGGTTCGCAGAACTGGTCTGTTCTAATTCTCTGCGTTCTGATCGCATTGAAAATGCGGTGGGCCTTTTAAAGGCAGAACTGCGCGAATTGGGTTCCCTGATTCTGCAATGTGCGGATGCCACCCGTGTAGAGGCTGGCGGCGCGTTGGCGGTGGACCGGCAAAAATTTTCGGATCTTGTGACGGAGAAGATTCAGTCGAATCCTTATATAACTGTATGCCGTGAGGAAGTGAAAGAAATTCCGGAAGGGCATGTGATTGTAGCGACAGGCCCTCTGACCTCGGAAAAACTGGCGGAGGATATCGGCCGTCGCATTGGCGGGGGATACCTTCATTTTTATGACGCTTCTGCGCCGATCGTGGCAGCGGACAGTGTGAATATGGATCGGGCGTTTTTTGCTTCCAGATACGGAAGGGGAAGTGCCGATTACATCAATTGCCCGATGAACCGAGAAGAGTACGATCGGTTTGTCGATGCTTTGGTAGTTGCGGAAGAGGCGGATGTGCACGGATTTGAAGATTCCAAAGTGTTTGAAGGCTGTATGCCGATTGAGGTGATGGCCCGGCGTGGGCACGAAACCATTGCGCATGGACCGCTCAAGCCTGTAGGCTTGACAGACCCACGCACAGGACGGGAGCCATATGCTTGTGTGCAGCTCCGGCGGGATAACGCGGAGGGTACGGCCTATAATCTGGTTGGTTTTCAGACTCATCTGCGCCATGGAGAGCAAAAACGCGTGTTTTCCCTGATTCCGGGTTTGGAACGGGCGGAATTTCTGCGATATGGTGTGATGCATCGCAATACATTTCTTGCCTCTCCGGGTATATTGGGAGAAGGTTATGAGCTGCTTGCGGATCCAAGAATCCGTTTTGCGGGGCAAATGACAGGCGTGGAAGGCTATGTGGAGTCTACATCTTCTGGTTTTGTAGCAGGGCTTTCTGCAGCACGAGAAATTTTGGGATTGCCGCCTTTGGTTTTTGGACCCAAAACGGCAATTGGCGCGCTGGCGCACTACGTCAGTCATGGTGGAGAGAATGAATTTCAGCCGATGAATGTCAACTTTGGAATACTGACGCCTTATGAAGCGCGGATTCGTTCGAAAAAGGACCGGTATCACGCAATCGCCCAGCGGTCGCTGGAATTGATTAAGGACTGCCGCGTCGAAATGGACCGCGGACAGGCATGGGAGGACGCGCAATGAGAATCATATTGGATGCCATGAGCGGAGATACGGGTTGTGAGGCGGTCGTTTTGGGCGCTGCTCTGGCACGTACTCGTGCAAGGACTGAGATTACGCTTGTGGGAGATGAGCCGCAACTTAAGGAGATTTTTGTTAAGAATGCAATTTCCATGGACGGATTTTCCATATTGCATGCGCCGCAGGTGATAACCATGGAGGACGATCCGGTTCGTGCAGTGCGGGAAAAACGCAATTCTTCCATGTCCATTGGATTGACTGCGCTGAAGCGCGGAGAAGGCGATGCGTTTATTTCTTCCGGTAATACCGGCGCGCTCTTGACCGGCGCGACTTTACTGGTTGGCCGTATCCCGGGTGTGCGTCGGGCTGCTTTGGCGGTGATGCTGCCGTCTTCGGGAGAACGCGGTGCGCTGTTAATTGACTGCGGTGCCAATGCGGAGTGCAGCTGCGAATACCTGGTGCAGTTTGCCATGATGGGAAGCGCATATATGGAGTCTGCTTGTCATGTGGAGCGTCCCCGCGTATGTCTGGTCAGCAATGGAACGGAGGAACATAAGGGAAATCCATTGACGCTGGAGACACATGAGGCTTTGACTGCCATGCGGGAAGCCGGACGGCTGAATTTTTGCGGGAATATTGAAGCACGCGATCTTTTATGGGATCAAGCGGACGTTATCGTCTGCGATGGGTTTACCGGAAATGTAATTCTTAAAACCATTGAAGGCGCGGGCATGTTCTTAATGGGAAAGATACGCGAGGCAATGACCGCCACGCCGTCCACAAAACTTGCCGCCGCCATTATTAAGCCAAAGTTGCGGCCCTTGAAAAAAATGACGGATTATAGGGAGACGGGCGCTACGCCCATCCTGGGAATTGCAAAACCGGTATTTAAGGCGCACGGTTCCTCCGATGACAGAGCCTATGCCAGCGCGATTACGGCGGCGGTTTCGTACTGCGAATCAGGTGTTGGCGAGAGAATTGCCGAGCGGATTGCGCAGATCCAGGCGTAAAAACGGAGAAAGGAAAACGCCGTTATGGTATGGGATGTTGTGAGAAATTTACTGGCAGAGGAGTTTTCCGTAGATCCCGATGAAATTACCGGAGAAACCGATTTTTATGAGGATCTTTCCGCAGATTCTCTGGATATGGTGGAACTTGCGCTTGCCTGTGAAGAAGAATTCGACATCGAAATCAAGGATAATCGGAAAAACTGGTCGATCACAACGGTTGGAGAGCTTGTGGCTTTTCTGGAATCTCAAATTGAGAAGTAAGGGTACTATGGAAAGACTGGAGAAAAGAATTGGATATCACTTTCAAAACCGGGAACTTTTAAAAACGGCATTGACGCATAGTTCCTTCGCCAATGAAGCCCGGGACCGTCATACGCGCTCTAACGAACGACTGGAGTTTTTGGGTGACAGCGTTCTTGGCATGGTGACGTCGGATTATATTTTTAAGCGCTATGCGGATATTCCGGAAGGAGAGCTGACCAAGCTTCGCGCGTCGGTTGTTTGTGAGCAGGCGCTGCACGAGGTAGCGCTTTCTCTGGGACTCAGTGAGTTTTTGCTTCTGGGCCGGGGAGAGGAAGCCGGAGGCGGACGGGAGCGTGCCAGCATTCTGGCAGACGCCGTCGAGGCTGTGATTGGTGCGATCTATCTGGATGGTGGCTTTGAAGCGGCGCAGCCGTTTGTTTTGCATTTTATTAAACCCTCTGTCGAAAAAACCGCACATCAGCACAATTTCAACGATTATAAAACAATGTTGCAGGAGATTGTTCAGAAGAATCGGGAAGAAGTGCTGAGCTATCGCGTGGCGTCGCAATCGGGACCGGATCATGACAAGACATTTGTTATGGAGGTTCTTTTAAATTCAAATGTGGTAGCCTGTGGATGTGGCCATAGTAAAAAGGAGGCAGAACAGGCCGCTGCACATGAGGCACTGAAGCTTATGGGGATTAAAGTCTAATGGCACGCATTTTTCCGGTTTTTATCCCCCATGAAGGCTGCCCACACGATTGTGTGTTCTGTAACCAGCGGCGCATAGCCGCACCTGTATCTCCGCAGCCAGGGGAAGTACGGGAGCGGGTTTGCGCGGCTCATGCGGCGGGGCTGGCCGATGAGGTGGCTTTTTACGGCGGCAGTTTTACAGCGATTGCGCCGGACCGCCAGGAGGCGTTTTTAGAAGCGGTACAAGGACTGGATGTCTCCATCCGGATTTCTACACGCCCGGATTGCATGGATGAAACCGTGATAGCACGGTTGCTCCGGTACCATGTAAAGACTGTGGAGCTGGGTGCACAATCTATGGACGACGATGTATTGCGGCGCGCCAATCGAGGCCATTCGGCGGAAGATGTCCGGCAAGCTTCGCACCTTGTAAAGTCGGCGGGAATTTCGCTGATTTTGCAGGCAATGGCCGGCTTGCCCGGAGATAAGGGAACTTGGCGGAGCACGGCGGAGGCATTATCAGAACTAAAGCCGGACGGCGCGCGGATTTATCCTGTGGTAGTCGTGCGGGATACGGCACTTTTTACGATGTGGGAAAAGGGAGAATATTGCCCTTTGACGGTGTCTGAGGGCGCAGAGGCAGCGGCGGATATGCTGGAAGTATTTACGGCGCACGGGATACCGGTGATTCGCATTGGCTTGAATCCGACGGAAGAACTCTCCGGCGGAGCTGCTGTTGCCGGCGCCTATCACCCGGCTTTGGGGGAAATGGCGCGTTCGCGGTTGTTTTTACGAAAAATTTTGCGGGAAATTCATGGAGCCTCTCTTGCCGGGAAAAACCTTACGGTTCGTGTGCCGCCTGGACGTACCTCACAGGCTGTGGGGATTTCTAGGGAAAATGTGCGCCGGTTAGAGGCCGAAGGCCTGGCACGAGTGTGTGTCATTGAGGATGCGCGTCTGAACGGTTATGATGTGCAGGCGTGGTTGGAGTGAAGTAAGTGATATTAAAATGCCTTGATATTCAGGGTTTCAAATCGTTTCCGGATCGAACGCATATTGAATTTAATCGTGGCATTACAGCTGTTGTCGGTCCGAACGGCAGCGGAAAATCCAATATTTCAGATGCAATTCGCTGGGTGCTGGGGGAACAGTCTTCCAAGACGCTGCGCGGTTCCAAAATGGAAGACGTTGTTTTTTCAGGTGCAGGTAACCGTCGTGCCGTGGGAAGCGCGGAAGTATCGCTGACAATTGATAATGCAGACGGTGGTCTGCGGACGGAATATAACGAGGTAACCGTAACGCGGCGATATTATCGGAGTGGGGACAGTGAGTTTTATATCAATCGGAAGTTGGTCCGTCTGCGGGATATCCATGAGCTTTTTATGGATACCGGGTTGGGCCGGGATGGGTATTCCATCATTGGTCAGGGGAAAATAGATGAGATTCTCTCTGTAAAGAGCGAAGAACGCCGTGAGGTCTTTGACGAGGCTGCGGGGATTTCCAAGTACCGTTACCGCCGGGAGGAAGCACAGCGGCGGTTAGAGGATGCCCAGGAAAATTTGACGCGCATTGACGATATCATTTCGGAATTGCAGGCACGTCTTGGTCCGTTGGAAAAGGAAGCGGAGAAGGAACGCCGGTATCATGCCCTGCGGAATGAACTGCGCGGAATTGAAGTCAGCATGGTGATGCGGACGCTGGATGGAATGGGGGACCGTTTTTCGGCTGCCCAACAGGCAGTTGAGACATTGACCTCAGACCTGGAGTCTTGCCGTGCCCATGCGGACGAACTGTCTGCGCGCGCCGATGAACTGCTGCGCAATACGGCGGAACTACAACGTGAAGTGGAGGAACTTCGCACGGCATCGCGGCAATCTGAACTGGAAGCGGCACGAGCGGAGAGCGATATTGCGTTGCTGACTGCGGAATTGGAGCATAGTACCCGAGATCGTGAGCGTATGGCCCGAGAACAGGAGGGCAGCGAAGAGCGCCGGAGAGAGATGGAAGCTCATATTGCTGAGTTGGAACGGCAATGGGAAGTACAACAGGAGGAAGAGGGAAAAGAACGCAGTCTGGCTTCTGAAATGGAGACAACACGTGGTTTGCTGCGTCAGGAAGCTGAGACGTTGGGTGCGAAGCGTCAGGAATTGGAGCGGCAGGAGACTGCGTTGCGTGCGCGCGCAAGCGAGGCAATGCAGGTGCAGAGCGCGGCTCAGGCATCTGCCGGGGAACTGCGCAGGCAATTAGAAGTGTTGTCCGGAGATGAACCGGAGCGCATGGCTGCCTTGGAGAAGGTTCGTACAAATCTTGCAGAAACCGAAGCGTGTCTGCTGGAAAAAACGGCGCAGATTCCCACTCTGGAAAATGTGGTAAGCGGCTTTCAGTTGAAGAAGGGTTCCCGCGAGCGCCGTGTCGCGGAGTGCGCAGGACAGATTCAGGCTACGACAATTGCATTGGCTGATGTTCGCAACCGTGTGAGCTTGCTTCAGGAACTGGAACGGGAATATGAAGGCTTTCATAAAGCTGTTCGGCTGGTGATGCGTGAGAGTGCATCGGGAAGTCTGCGTGGTATTCGCGGTCCGGTTTCGACGCTGATGCGCGTGGACGACCGTTATGTGGCGGCGACAGAAACCGCGCTTGGCGCCGCAATGCAAAACATCGTAACGGATAATGAGGAAACGGCACGACGTGCGATTGGCCTTTTAAAGAGTCGGGATGCAGGCCGCGCAACGTTTTTACCGTTGACGACTGTGCGTGGCGGAACTCTCTCTGAACGGGGACTCTCTGAACAACCGGGTTTTTTGGGCGTTTTGAGTGATATTGTGGAATATGATGTGCAATATCGTGGGATTTTTCAGAATTTACTGGGACGAACCGTGCTGGTTGAGACCATTGAAGACGCCATTGCTGTTGCACGTGCTTATGCGCATCGGTTTCGAATTGTTACGCTGGATGGTCAGGTGATGAATCCAGGCGGCTCCATGACGGGAGGCAGCTTGAACCGCTCGGCAGGTATTTTGTCCCGGGCAAATGAACTGGCCAAACTTACCGCTTCGATTCCTGAGATGGAGCAAAAGCTTGCAGATGAACGTGCGGCTTATGAGAGGGCAAACCGGGAAAATCGTGCGCTGCTTTATGAATTGGAGTTGGCAGAAGAAGAACTGCGTACGGCACAGAATGATCAGGCGCGTCTTTCAGCGGAGCTTGCGCACCAACGTACGATTTGCGCAACGCTCTCTTCTGATCTGGAAGAACGAGAGACCCGCCGTGCAGATTTGGTGTCCCGCGCCGATTTGGCGGAAACGCAGAGTGCTGCCGCACAGCAGGAATATGACGGCGTGATGCGCGCGTCGGCTGAAATGGCTGCCAAGCTTGCCGCATTGACGGAGGCGCAGTCTGCACTTGCTGCGCGGATCAGCGATATGGAAGAACGGATGGCGCAGTGTCGGGAACGAATGGCGCATCTTGCTGCGGAAGCACGTGTCAGCCGGGATCAGGCGGCAAATTTGCGAGTCGCGCTTGCTTCTGCGCGGGAAGACGATGGTCGGCGTGCGGCAGAACTGGCTGCGCTGGACCAGCGCGAGACCGATTGTCATTCCCGTCTGAACGAACTGCGGCGGATGTTGGAAACACAGAAGCACCAGGGAACGGAGCAGATTGCGGCATTGGCAAGTATGGAAGCGCGCCGCGAGGAATTGGAACGGCTGCGTACGGAAAATGATCGTGCCATCCGCGACGAAAATAACCGGATGCTTTCCCTGGAACGGGAAAAACTGCGTGCAGAGTCAAACCTGCAATCGATTGAAACGGAACAGCAGACGCTGATTACGCGTCTTTGGGACAATTATGAACTGACCCGCACGACGGCTCGGGAATTCTGTGTCGAAATTGAGAATCCATCGGAGGCTTCTGCCCAGATTGAGACGCTCAAACGTCAGATTCGCGCAATCGGGAACGTTTATCCGGGTGCGGAAACAGAGTATGCCGCGGTGTCGGAACGGTATGCTTTTATGACTGCGCAGAGAGACGACGCGGAACTTTCCAAGCGTGAAATCGAAGAGATTATCGCGGATATTGGAAGTCGTATGACGGAACTCTTCCGGGAGCAATTTGGGATCATCGCATCGGAATTTTCCAAAACATTTACGGAGATTTTTGGCGGAGGCTCTGCAAAAGTGGAACTCACGGATCCGAAGGATATTCTGGGCAGTGGGATCGAGATTTTGGTACAGCCGCCCGGAAAAACGTTAAAAGTACTTTCTCTGTTGTCCGGCGGCGAGCGTGCACTGGCGGCAATTTCCCTGTATTTCGCGATTTTGAAGGTGCGTCCGGCTCCGTTCTGTGTGTTGGATGAAATTGAATCTGCATTGGATGAAGTGAATGTCCGGCGCTTTGCCAAGTATTTGCGTAAGTTGACGGATGAGACGCAGTTTATTGTCATTTCGCACAGACGGGGAACGATGGAGGAAGCCGATATGCTGTATGGTGTGACGATGCCGCAGCAGGGGGTTTCCCGGCTGCTTGCATTGAATATCAGTGAAGCGGAACGTGATTTTATAAAGGATTAAAAGGGGTGCCATATGGGCTTTTTTGATAAGATCAAACAAGGGCTTGCTAAAACGCGGGATAAGCTTGGCGGATTTGTAGAAAACGTACTGAGTTCTTTCCGTGAGGTAGATGAAGATCTGCTGGAAGAATTGGAAGAAGCGCTGATTCTTTCGGACGTCGGCGTTGATACTGCGGCAGAGACCATTGAGCGTTTGCGCGCGGATGTGAAATCCGGCCGACTGCGGGAAGTGGACGAGGTCAAAAACCGTCTGGCGGAAATTTTGGCGGAAATTGTGACCGATGGCGGGAATTACAGTTCCTCCGGAAAGACATTAGGATTAAAGTTGGACACGAAACCCTCAATAATTCTTGTGGTTGGCGTAAATGGTGTCGGTAAAACGACGACTATTGGAAAATTGGCCTATTTGCTGAAGCAGGAGGGGAAAAAGGTACTTTTGGCTGCGGGTGATACGTTCCGGGCAGCTGCGGCGGATCAGCTGGAAATTTGGGCCGGACGCGCAGGCGTCGACCTGGTCCGGCATGAAGAAGGTTCAGATCCGGCGTCCGTTGTGTTTGACGCAATCTCTGCGGCGAAGGCGCGTGGCTGCGATGTCATTATCTGCGATACTGCAGGACGGCTGCATAACAAAACAAACCTGATGCGCGAACTGGAAAAAATTAGTCGTGTGATCGACCGGGAGCTGCCGGGTGCAGATCGCGAAAATCTATTGGTACTGGATTCTACAACCGGGCAGAATGCCATGATGCAGGCCAAAAGTTTCAGTGAGACGGCCGGCATTACCGGTATTGCGTTGACGAAGCTGGACGGTACGGCCAAAGGCGGTATTGTGCTGGCTATTTGCCGGGAATTGAAAGTTCCGGTGCGTTTTGTGTGTGTGGGCGAGGGAATTGACGATTTGCTTCCCTTTGACGCGGATTCCTTTGTCCGCGCGTTGTTTTGATTAAGGAGTAAGGATATGGAAAGAATAGACGGTAGACAGGATCATGAGTTGCGTCCCATGCGCATGACCCCGGATTTTACAAAGTACGCAGAAGGCAGTGTTTTAATCGAGCATGGCAATACCATGGTACTTTGTACGGCGTCCTTTACAGAGGGAGTACCGCGTTTTCTCAAAGATTCCGGTCGCGGGTGGCTGACAGCGGAATATGACATGTTACCGCGGGCAAATCGGGAGCGTACGCCGCGCGATATCTCCAAACTGAAAGTATCCGGGCGCAGCGCTGAGATCCAGCGTCTGATTGGACGGAGTTTGCGGAGTGTCGTCGATTTATCGGCGTTGGGAGAAAATACGATCGTAATTGACTGTGATGTTCTGCAGGGCGATGGAGGTACACGTTGTGCATCTATCACAGGCGGTTTTGTTGCGCTTTATATGGCGTGTGCCCGTATGGTCAAGGCCGGAGTCCTGCCGAAAATGCCGATTCGGGATTATATTGCGGCGCTTGGTACGGGGATACTCCGGATCGACGGAGTAGACCGTGTAGTTGTGGATATGTGTTACGAAGAAGACTCCTCTGCCGTTGCGGATTTCAATGTGATTGGTACCGGGTCCGGGAAGATTGCAGAGGTGCAGGGAACAGGAGAAGGACGCCCTTATACGGTAGATGAACTGTCGGCGGTCATTCGTGCCACCATGCCGGCGCTGGCATGCGTGATTGCGGAACAGAGAAAAATCACGGATACGCTGGGGGTGAGCCTGTGAAATGGGTCGTTGCCACCTCTAACCCCGGAAAACTGCGCGAATTTCGTGCGATATTTGATCAATATGGTTTGGAATTGATTTCGAAAGATGAAGCAGGCGTCATGGAAGATCCGGAAGAAAACGGTTCGACTTTTGAAGAAAATGCGCTCATTAAAGCGCGTGCCTGTGCCGAGGCTTGTGGTTTGCCGACAGTTTCCGATGATTCCGGTCTGACTGTGGATGCGCTTGACGGCGCGCCGGGAATCTTTTCTGCGCGTTATGCGGAACCCGGTCATCGCCGGGAACGGGTGCTCCGTGAACTGGAGCAGGTGCCGGATGAAAAACGGGGCGGTACGTTTTATTGTGCGATTGCCTGCGTGATTCCGGGCGAGTGTGAATTTACGGTCAGCGGCGAGTGCCGGGGTATGATCGCACATGAAAGTATTGGAACGGGCGGGTTTGGCTATGATTCGATTTTTTTCCTTCCCGAGTACGGAAAAACTTTTGGGGAAATTCCGGCGGAAGTGAAAAATCGAATTTCTCATCGCGCACTGGCACTGGCTGCTTTGCGGGAAAAACTGGAGGAAATGGGGTACATCCATGCTGACAAGTAAAGAGCGGGCTTATTTACGCGGGCTTGCAAATGAACTTCGGACAATTTTCCAGATTGGAAAAGGCGATATTTCCGAACATCTGCTGGAGCAGGTCTCTGGTGCGCTTGATACGCGAGAACTGATTAAACTGCGTGTTTTGGAAACTTCCGGTCTGACTGCCCGCGAAGCTGCTGCGGAAATTGCGGATGCGACGGGGAGCGAAGTCGTGCAGGTAATCGGAACGCGGTTTGTGCTGTATCGTGAGAGCAAGGCCCTTTCACTTCC
>CALWBW010000018.1 GCA_944376195.1 uncultured Clostridia bacterium
TCCCGAACAACATCGTACCAACCCTTTCTTTGTATTTTATTTATTATACAACTTTGATTGAGAGTTGTCAATTTGCAGGAGCGATTATAGACGAAAAAGTGGCTGCAATTTTTTGCGTCTAAAATCAAAGAAAAGAGCAACAAACGCCGTTTGCGGACGGGATATTGAGTGAGGGAAAGTAAAAGGGTTTGGGAAACTCCCAACAAAAAAAGGGCAAATGGGTACTCATTTGCTGTGCTTGCTCCCTACTCAAAACAAGGAAAGGACGGGAAAGGAATGGAAGGTCAACGAAAAATCAAAGACGGGCATATCGTGGTAAAAAATCCTTTGTATCAGGAGTTGCCGACGCACGAAATTACCATACAATCCGGCAGAACACTTTACCGTTTTACAGGTAGCTACGACGGAAAACGAAGCCTCTCCCATAAAGTTTTGCGGCTTATGGCAGGACCGCCTATTGATGAAAAAGACAAGGAGCGTTAAAATGAGTACAAGCAATCCTGTAATGGCAGACTGCCCGCCGATGAAAGGAGCAGAAAATATGTTAAGGCAGTCTGGCAAAATCACCGCCCTCTATTGCCGCTTATCCCGCGACGATGAGCTGACAGGCGACAGCAACAGCATTGTAAATCAAAAGGCGATTTTAAGTAAATACGCAAAGGAAAACGGCTTCAAAAATCCCTTGTTTTTCGTGGACGACGGGTATTCCGGGACAAACTTCAACCGTCCGAGTTGGAGCGAGCTTTTAGAAAAAATCGAAAACGGTGAAGTGTCCACCTTGATAGTCAAGGATATGTCGCGGCTTGGGCGCGACTATCTGAAAGTGGGCTTTTACACCGAAGTCCTGTTTGTGGAAAAAGGCGTGCGGTTTATCGCAATCAACAACGGCATAGACAGCGCGAATCAACAGGACAGCGACTTTACTCCGTTTTTGAACATTATCAATGAGTGGTATGCGAAAGATACAAGCAAGAAAATCCGCGCGGTGATGAAGTCCAAAGGCGAAGCAGGAGAACATCTCTGCACCAACCCGCCCTATGGGTATAGGAAAGACCCGGAAAACAAAAAGCGGTGGATTGTGGACGAGGAAGCCGCCGAAGTCGTCAAGCGGATATTCGCCCTTTGTCTGGACGGTTACGGACCGTCGCAGATCGCCCGTATTCTGAAAGAGGATAAAGTCATAACGCCGACAATCCATTTTCAGCAAACAGGCAGGGCAACGAGGAACGCGCCGCCGGACACTCCCTATCACTGGACGGGCGATACCATTGCCGACATTTTGGAGCGTCCAGAATATCAAGGGCATACGGTAAACTTCAAGACCTATAAGCAGTCCTACAAGAGCAAAAAGACTTGCTACAATCCCGAAGAAAAATGGCTTGTGTTCGAGAATACCCACGAAGCGATAATTGACACTGACACATGGCAACGGGTACAGGAATTACGCAAGAATAAGCGTCGCCCAACGAGGACGGGCAAGACCAATATGTTCTCCGGCATTGTGCGCTGTGCTGACTGCGGAGAAAAGTTGTATTACTGCACAAGCAAGAATTTTGAAGCAAGGCAAGATCACTTTGTCTGCTCTACTTCAAGACTGAAAGGGAAAGAAGCTTGCCCGACGCATTTTATCCGCGCTGTGGTATTGGAACAGGGAGTACTCGCCCACATGAGAATGACGATTGCCTGTGTCGCTAAACACGAAGAACAATTCCGCAAAGCTATGGGAGCGAAACAGAAAGCCGAAGCGAAAAGGGAACTTGCAGCAAAGCGGCGGCAACTTACACAAGCGGAACGACGGATAGAAGAACTTGACCGTCTTTTCAAGCGTATTTACGAGGATAACGCCAACGGAAAATTATCTGACAGCAGATTTCAAATGCTCTCTGACGACTACGAGCAAGAGCAGGAAGAACTGCGTGAAAAGCTGTTGTTATTGGGCGAAGAAATTACAAAGCAGGAAGAACAGGCAGAGAACATCGACAGGTTTATCGGGAAGGTGCGGAAGTATCTGGATTTAGACGAATTAACACCTGCTGTCTTAAATGACATGGTAAAGGCGGTATATGTTCACGCTCCGGACAAGTCAAAAGGTTATAGGGAACAGCAGATAGACATTTCCTATGACCTTGTGGGAATACTCCCCGTGTCTTTGCTGAATAGCCTACAAAACGGAGAAACGGCATAGCCGAAGCTACGCCGTTTCCCGAAAACAATCTTATGCTGTTTTATGAGGGCTGCCCCTAAGGGACGGTTTTTTTAACTGCACTGCTCAGTCTTTCTGGTTTTCTTTCAAAAGGCAGCAGTTTTTATACTTCTTTCCGCTGCCGCAGGGACAGGGATCATTGCGGCCCGGCTTTTTCGCCGCGCGTACGGGCTGCTTTTTCACCGTTCCATCCCCGCCGCCGTGACTTTCACCCGTCACCTTCGCCACCTGCTGGCGCTTCGGCTCCTCCGCGCCGCGGATGCGTACGGTATAAACGCCGCGTACGGTATCCTCCTGAATCGAGGCAATCATGGCCTCAAACATGTCATAACCCTCGCGCTTATACTCAATCACCGGATCCTGCTGCGCATAGGCGCGCAAACCGACATTGCGGCGCAGCTCCGTCATCGCGTCGATATGGTCCATCCACTTCAAATCGACATTCCGCAGCATAATCACGCGCTCCGCCTCGCGCATCACACGTTCGCCCAGCTCCTGTTCTTTTTCTTCATACCGCGCCTCGGCAAGCGGCAAAATCTTTGCAAGCACTTCCTCGCTCGTCAAGGATGGCAGCGCCTCCTCCGGATACGCAAACGCGCCTTCCGGCAGCTCAATCCCCTCAAATTTCAGACGCAGAATCTCCAGCTGCGCGGGTTCAATTCCCGGCGTCTCGCCAAATTCCGCGTTGACGGCGTTTGTCAGTACATTTGCCGTCCATTTCTGGATCTGTTCCTTTAAGTCCTTCCCGTCGAGCACTTCCGCGCGCTGGCCGTAGATTACGCCGCGCTGCACATTCATGACGTCGTCGTACTCGAGCACGTGCTTACGCACTTCAAAGTTGCGGCTTTCCACGCGGCGCTGGGCGTTTTCAATCGCGCCGGTGAGCATTTTCTGGTCAATTGGCATATCCTCATCGATGCCCAGATTTTCCATCATATTTTGAATGCGCTCAGACCCGAAAAGACGCAGGATATCATCTTCCATGGAGATGATGAACCGGCTCTCGCCGGGATCGCCCTGACGGCCGGAACGGCCGCGCAGCTGATTGTCAATCCGTCGGGACTCATGGCGTTCCGTGCCCAGCACGAAAAGACCGCCGGCAGCGATGACCTTTTCCGCGTTTTCGCGGATACCGGCCGAATACTTTTCTAAAAGCGACTTATAGATTCCACGCGCCTCGAGGATTTTCTCATCTTCCGTCTCGGCATATCCAACGGCCTCGGCCACCACTTCCGGTTCAAAATCCATGCGGGAGAGTTCCGACTTTGCCAGAAAATCCGCGTTACCGCCCAGCTTGATGTCGGTACCACGTCCGGCCATATTTGTCGCAATGGTCACGGCGCCAAAACGGCCTGCCTGCGCGACAATTTCCGCCTCACGTTCGTGATATTTGGCGTTCAACACCTCGTGGCGGATCCCCTTCGCTTTTAAAAGCTTGGAAATATGCTCCGAAACTTCAATTGAAACGGTACCAACCATAACCGGCTGGCCCTTTGCCGCGCATTCCTCCACCTGTCGGACGATGGCGCGGTATTTCGCGTCTTTTGTCCGGTAGACGACGTCCGGATGGTCGACGCGGATAACCGGACGGTTCGTCGGGATTTCCACAACGTCCAGTTTATAAATCTGCCGGAATTCATCCTCTTCCGTCAATGCCGTACCGGTCATACCGGAGAGTTTCTGATACAGGCGGAAGAAATTTTGGAATGTGATGGTAGCCAGCGTTTTGCTTTCGCGCCGGACGCTGACATTTTCCTTTGCTTCAATGGCCTGATGGAGGCCCTCGTTATACCGCCGGCCGTACATGAGACGGCCGGTGAATTCGTCGACAATGATGACCTGCCCATCGCGCACCACGTAATCCACGTCGCGCTGCATAACGCCGCGCGCTTTAATCGCCTGGTTGATATGGTGCACCAAAGTGGCGTTTTCCGGATCGGTCAAGTTGGAAATATTGAAAAACCGCTCCGCTTTTTCCACGCCCTTGGGCGTCAAAACGGCCGTGCGCGCCTTTTCATCCACAATGTAATCCGCTTCAATGTCGTCCTGCTCTTCTTTCGCGTCAATTTCCTTCACACGCAGCGCGCGCGCGGTTTTGGCAAAATTGTCCGCAATCTGATAAAGCTGTGTGGAGTCCTCGCCCTGGCCGGAGATAATCAGCGGGGTACGCGCTTCATCGATTAAAATGGAGTCCACCTCGTCGACGATGGCGAACGCATGGCCGCGCTGTACCATTTCGCTCTTGTAAATTGCCATATTATCGCGCAGGTAATCAAACCCCAGCTCATTGTTCGTACAATACGTAATATCGCAGGCATACGCCGCACGACGCTGGGCATTTGTCATGCCGTGCAGGATGGTACCGACCGAAAGGCCCAGGAAACGGTACACCTTTCCCATCAGATCCGCGCCGACTTTGGCCAAATAATCGTTTACGGTAACAATATGCACGCCTTTTCCCGTCAGCGCGTTTAAATAGGCGGGCATGGTGGCGACTTCCGTCTTGCCTTCACCGGTTTTCATCTCGGCAATCCGGCCCTGATGGAGGATCACGCCGCCGATGAGCTGGACGTGGAAGAATTTTTCCCCAATGACACGCCACGCCGCCTCGCGGACGTTGGCAAACGCCTCCGGCAGCAGATCGTCAAGCGTCTCGCCCGCCGCATAGCGCGCCTTCAGTTCCTCCGTTTTGGCGCGCAGTTCGTCGTCCGTCTTGGCGGCGTACTCGGCGTCAAGCGCTTCAATTTTATCAATAATCGGTTTTATTTTCTTGAGTTCATGGTCGCTGTGCGTACCAAAGAGCTTTTCAATGGTCTTTTTTAACATGTCTCATCCTCTTTTACCACCGCGCCGCGCGCAGCTTTTCAAACTTGCAGCCGGGTATCTATCCCACGGCGATATCAGCTTATTATATCACCAAATTTCCGGGAAGAACAGCGAAAAAACGGATTTTTAACGATTTTTTTCAGATTCGTTCACGGTTTGCCGCAAAAATATTTGTTTTTCTACATCAGTTGCCGGAGATAAACGATGTTTCCATCCGGATCGAGAAAACTCATATTTACCGCGCCCCACGGACGGCGCGTAGGAGTTTCAAGCACTTCCGCACCAAGCGCACATACCTGCGCAAACGCCGCATCCATGTCGTCCACGGTAAAGGCGACGCACATGCGCTGGCTATTTCCGGTTTTCACTGTACCATCGTTATAGACTGTCAGCATCGGTTCCTCCATAAGAATTGTCTGATGTATGGCGTCCTCGCTACCGTTTTCAACACCAAGCAAAGCTTTATAAAAATTTGCAAGGCGCGGCACGTCATTTGTCAAAAGAGAAACTTCACCCAATTTCATAGAAAAATTCCTTTCCTTGATCAATCCAGTAAGTAATCTTTTATAGAGAAAATTTGCCGCGTATTTTGGATACGCGGCAAGTTTCTATTTCAGCTTTGCATAAAACGCCCTTGCGGCGGCAAGCGCGTCCGACGGCGACGCGCAGAGGATATCTGCCCCTGCCTGGGTCAGCTCGTCCGCCGTACGGAAGCCCCACAGCGCGCCCGCGGAGTAAATTCCCGCGCGCTTTCCCGTTTCAATATCCACGCCGGTATCGCCCAGGTAAAAAGCGTGCGACGGGTCGCAGTCGAGCGCCGCAAGCGCGTCGAACACACCGGCGGGATCGGGCTTGAGCGGCACGCCGGGACGGTTGCCGAACACCGCGTCAAACGTATTCGGGAAATAGGTGTCGATCACTTCAAGCGTCCGGTCGTGCACTTTATTGGATACGACGCCCAGCGGGACCCCATCTGCGCGCAGCGCGGCAAGGAGATCGAGAATGCCGTCGTAGGGCTTTGTGAACACGTTCCAATGTGCTTCGTAAAGTTCCGAATACCGCGCGTAAACAGCCTCAAATACCGTTTTTTCCACATCTTTCGGCAGAGCGCGCTGCACCAGCGTCCGCGCGCCGTTGCCGACGAAATAGTAATAGGCTTCGCGCGGATGAGTCGGAAATCCATTTTCCGTTAAAGCGGTATTCACCGCGTAGGCCAAATCGTCTATCGTATCAAGCAGCGTACCGTCCAGGTCAAACACTGCGGCAATTTTTTTCATACATGTTCCTCCGGGGTTTTTATCTTGTTTCGTCTTCGGACAATTCCGTGCCTTCTTCGGACAGTTCCGCGGTTTCTTCCGGTTCTGTCTCACCGTCTTCCTCGTCATCCTCCCGCGCAACCGACGCAATATCAATCACTTCGCTGTCCGAACGCATCAAAATTACACCCTGACTCGCGCGGCCGCAGATGCGGATATCCGCAACGCCCATCCGGATAATCTGTCCGTCGGACGTAATAAGCAGCAAATCTTCGTCCTCGCCGATGACGCGGATTCCCGCGACAAAACCGGTTTTCTCCGTAACATCGTGGCTGATAACACCCAGACCTGCACGGTGTTTTACCGGATAATCGGCAACCTTTGTGCGTTTTCCGAAGCCCTTTTCGCTGACGGAAAGCAAAAGTTCGTCGCCCGTGACGGAGACGGCGCCTACGACACAGTCGCCCTCCGGCAGTTCAATTCCGCGCACACCGCCCGCCGTACGGCCCATGACGCGCACTTCCGTTTCCGCAAACCGGATTGCGCGCCCATTCCGGGACGCCAGGATGATCGTCTTCGTGCCGTCCGTGTGAAACACGCTGATCAACTCGTCGCCCTCACGCAGACTGATGACACGCAGGCCGCTCTTCCGGATCTTCCCGATAGAATCGACATTCACCCGTTTCACCGTACCCAGCTTGGTTACAAAGAAGAGGTGATGTCCGCTTTCCGTCAGGTCTTCCGTCTCTTCGACTTCCGGAAGCGCTTCCTCCTCCGGTTCATTCGCGTTTATTTCCACCGGCAGGATTGCCGTGACCTTTTCTTCCGGTTCCAGCTGCAGCAGGTTCACCATATTGGTGCCCTTCGCATTGCGGGAGGCAAGGGGAATCTGGTATCCCTTTAACCGGAATGCACGGCCTTTATTTGTAAAGAAGAGGATCACATTGTGCGACATGGTCACAAAGACGGAGGAGACCAGGTCTTCCTCCCGCGTCGCCATGCCGGACACACCGCGTCCGCCGCGCCGCTGCGCGCGGTATGTCGCGGCGGGCATCCGTTTGATATATCCCAGCCGCGTCGACGTATACACGCACAGCTCGTTTTCAATGAGATCTTCAATATCCAGCTCGTCGTCCGCGTCTTGAATCTCCGTCAGCCGGTCGTTGCCGTACTTTTTCCGGATTTCCAGAAGCTCGTCTTTCAAAACGCCGCGGATCAGTGCCGGATCTGCCAAAAGCCCTTCAAAATAGCGGATTTTTGCTTCAATTTCGTTATATTCCTGCTGTAGTTTTTCCCGATCAAGGCCCTGCAGCGCACGCAGGCGCATATCAAGGATCGCCTGTGCCTGCACGTCGTCCAGAGAAAAACGCTCCATCAGGTTCTGTTTCGCATTATCATAAGAAGACCGGATAATGCGGATCACTTCGTCAATATGATCCTGCGCAATCAGCAGACCTTCAAGCAAATGGGCGCGTTCCCGGCTCTTTTTGAGGTCATAACGCGTCCGGCGGGTAATCACATCTTCCTGAAAGGAGAGATACTCGTCCAAAATATGCCGCAGCGAGAGAATACGCGGCTGCGACTGGTTATTGACCAGCGCCAGCATGATGATGGAAAAGCTCGATTGCAGCTGCGTCTGCATAAAGAGACGGTTTAACACCACCTGCGCATTGGCGTCGCGCTTGAGCTCAATAACAATCCGCATCCCGTTCCGGTCAGACTCATCGCGCAGATCGGCAATTCCATCGAGGCGTTTTTCCTTGACCTGGTCGGCAATATTGCGGATCAGCTGGCGTTTGTTCACCTGATAGGGCAGTTCCGTCACAATAATACGTGTGCGGTGGTCGCGGCCGTACTCTTCAAATTCCGCACGGGCACGCACCGTAATCTTTCCGCGCCCCGTCGCGTAAGCCTGACGGATTCCCGCACGGCCGAGGATAATCCCGCGCGTCGGGAAGTCCGGACCCTTGATAAACTGCATCAAATCCGCCAGCGTTGCCTCCGGATCATCCAGGAGATAGACGCACGCGTCAATCACTTCCGAGAGGTTGTGCGGCGGAATATTCGTCGCCATACCGACGGCAATCCCCGAAGACCCGTTTACCAGCAGGTTCGGAAAGCGGGAGGGGAGTACGCGCGGTTCTTTACGCGTTTCATCAAAGTTCGGGTCCCAATCAACCGTTTCCTTTTCAATATCCCGCAGCATTTCCTCGCTGATTCGGGACATCCGCGCTTCCGTATACCGGTATGCGGCGGGCGGGTCACCGTCGATGGAACCAAAGTTTCCATGCCCATCGATGAGGGGCGCGCGCATGGAAAAATCCTGCGCCAGACGTACCAATGCGTCATACACGGACGAATCGCCGTGCGGATGATAATGACCCAGCACGTCGCCGACGGCGGTCGCGCACTTTTTATAGGGATTTGCGTGCGTCAGTCCGCCCTCGTACATGGAATAAAGAATTCTTCTATGCACAGGTTTGAGACCATCCCGCACATCCGGCAGCGCACGGCCGACGATGACCGACATCGCGTAATCAATATAACTCTTCTGCATTTCCCGGACCAGTTCGGATTCCGTAATGGTCTGTTCCGGGAACATGATATCTTCCGGTTTATAATCTCTGTTATGTGCCATCCTGTCTCACCCCCTTAAATATCCAGATTCACTACATATTTTGCGTTGGTTTCAATCCATTCGCGGCGCGGTTCCACTTCTTCACCCATTAAAACGGAGAATACGTCGTCGGCCAGCGACGCGTCTTCCAGCGTAATCCGGCGCAGCGTCCGTTTTTCCGGGTCCATGGTCGTTTCCCAGAGCTCGTGCGGATCCATTTCGCCGAGGCCCTTAAACCGGGAGATGTCCACTTTCACATTGGGATTCCCGCCGCGCAGTTCCGCGCTGATTTCGTCGCGCTGTTCGTCAGAGTAGGCGACACGCGTCGTACGGCCGCGCGTTAACTTATAAAGCGGCGGTACGGCGGAATATACATAGCCGTGCTCAATCAGCGGACGCATATAGCGGAAGAAAAAGGTGAGAAGCAGAGTGCGAATATGGCTGCCGTCCACATCGGCATCCGCCATGATAATAATTTTATGGTAACGCAGTTTTTCCAGATTGAATTCATCGCCAATGCCGGCGCCCAATGCGACAATCAGCGGATACAGTTTGTCGTTTCCGTAAATCTTATCGGCGCGCGCCTTTTCCACGTTCAGCATTTTTCCCCACATGGCAAGGATCGCCTGGAACCGGCTGTCCCGGCCCTGAATGGCGGAACCGGCCGCCGAGTCACCCTCTACGATGTAAATTTCACAGAGGGAAGGGTCGCGTTCGTTGCAGTCCTGAAGCTTGTCCGGCATTTGTCCGGATTCCAGTCCCGTTTTTCGCCGCACGGACTCACGCGCTTTACGCGCAGCTTCCCTGGCGCGGCTTGCCGTCAGCGCTTTATCCAGAATGGTTCGCGCAACGGCAGGATTTTCTTCAAAGTAGTCGGCCAGTTTCTGTGATACCAGATTATCCACCAGCGTCCGCATTTCGCTGTTTCCCAGTTTCGTCTTGGTCTGGCCCTCAAATTGCGCCTCCATCAGTTTGACGCTGATGACCGCCGTAATACCTTCGCGGACGTCCTCGCCGGAGAGATTTGCGTCGCCGTCTTTTAAAATATTGAATTTCCGGCCGTAATCATTGACCACCTTTGTAAGTGCGGATTTAAAGCCGGTTTCGTGCATACCGCCTTCTGTCGTTTTAATATTGTTGGCAAAAGACAGGATGTTTTCCTGATACCCGTCGTTATATTGAAACGCGACCTCTGCGCCGCAGGTCTCGCGATCGGCGCGCAGATAAATCACTTCCTGATGCAGCGGCGTTTTATTTCGGTTCAGTCGTTCGACAAACTGGCGAATGCCGCCCTCATACTGCATAAAATTCCGCACGGGTTCCTCGCCGCGCAGGTCGGTAAACGTAATGGCAAGGCCCGCGTTTAAGTAAGCCTGTTCGCGCAGACGCGAGAGCAGGACGTCGTAATCATAATTGATCGTCTCAAAAATTTCCCGATCTGCCAAAAACCGCACCGTTGTGCCCGTATGGTCGGTGGAACCAACCGTAGCCAGTTCCCCGGTTTTTGCGCCGCGTTCAAAGCGCATGAATTTGATGCTCTCGCCGTCGTGGACATACACTTCCAGCCACTCCGACAGGGCATTGACGACGCTGGCGCCGACGCCGTGCAGGCCGCCGGAGACCTTGTAGCCTTCACCGCCGAATTTACCGCCCGCGTGCAGCACGGTATACACGACCTCCAGCGTACTGGTGCCCGTCTGATGGTGCTTTGCCGTTGGGATCCCGCGCCCATTATCGCGCACTTCGATGACGTTGCCGGGCTGGATTTCCACTTCAATGTGGGTACAGTACCCCGCAAGCGCCTCGTCAATGGCATTATCCACGATTTCATAGACCAGATGGTGCAGGCCCGCCTGGGAAGTCGATCCGATATACATGCCGGGACGCTTCCGTACAGCCTCCAGACCTTCCAGCACCTGGATCTGCGACTCGTCATAGGTCTTCGTTACTTTTAAATCAAACGCATTGTTCTGCTCGTCCAAAAAGATTCCCTCCGAATCAAAAATCAGTTCAACTCAAAACGCCGGCGTCGGATTCCAGACCGCGCGTGACGCGCCGGATCAGCGTCGCGGCAGAAATGGGGGAGAGATACACGGTTTCCCGTCCTTCCTCCATGCAGACCACAAAAGATTTCGGCAAATTTTCGCTGATGGCAATCAGCCGTCCGCCGCGCTCGGCTTCCCTGAGAAATTCCCGCCCCGTCTTCGTCACGGTCACGGCGTCTAAGTCGAAAATGCCGATCAGATTTTGATAAGGAATGATACATTCCTCTCCGAGATGTAAGTACATGCCATACTCCTTTTTTGTTTCACGTGAAACATCACGCGTCAAAACACACTGCCGTGTTTCACGTGAAACACGCCCATTTGACCGGATCCTTCCGTCTCCCACGCAAGTTCGCGGCAAAGATCCGGTTCGCAGGTTGTAATAAACACCTGACCGCGCCCGATTCCGCGCAGCACGTATTCCTGCCGTCCGCGGTCCAGCTCGCTGAGCACATCGTCAAACAGCAGAATCGGATATTCCCCGGTCTGCTGAAAATAAAGTTCCCGCTGCGCCAATTTTAAGGAGAGTACCGCTGTCCGCGTCTGTCCCTGCGAGGCATACAGCTTTGCGGGAAGCCCGTTAATGGTGACGAGCAGGTCGTCTTTGTGCGGCCCAGACAGGCAGGACCCGGACGCGAGTTCCGCCGCCTTATGGGAAACATAATGCTGCCAAAGCAGCTCATAAAGGCGGGGCGGCGGCAGGCCCGGCTGCGGAATGGTAGAAACCGTTTCATAGGTCAAAGAGAGCGTTTCCTGCCCGGAACTGATGGCGGCGTGTTCCGCCGCCGCGGCTTTTGCCAGCATGGCGCAGAACCGTTCCCGGTAGGGGATGATGGATGCCGCGACGGAACACATCCGCGCGGAGAAATCATCCAGCGTATCCAGCAAAGACGGCGCTTCGTGATAATCCTTTAAAATCCGGGTTTTGTGCTGGTAAAGCTTCTGGTATTCGGAAAGCAGGGAGAGATAGTTCGGCCAGAGCTGGGAAATGGCGTCGTCCAGAAACCGGCGGCGAAGGGATGCCGCGCCCCGGATTAACGTTAAATCTTCCGGACAGAAAAGCACGCATTTCAAAATTCCTGCGGCGTCTGCTTTGCGTGCGGCGCGTACCCGGTTTACTGTGATACTGCGCCGCCCGGACACGGGAAGACAGACGGAAATCACACGTTCCCGTTCTTCCGTCTGAACCGACGCGCTGAGCAGCGCGGATTCCGCGCCCAGCCGGACGAGCTCCCGGTCGTGGGAGGCCCGAAAGGAGGAAAACAGCGAGAGGTAATAAAGGGATTCTAAGAGATTGGTTTTTCCCTGGGCGTTTTCGCCGTAAATCACATTGACGCCGGGAGACGGTGTCAGGTGCAGCGAATCCAGGTTTCGAAACTGTTCCAAAGAAAGCGATGTGACAATCATAAATTATTCTATCGTAATTGTGACGCCGTTAAACAGGATTTTGTCACCGCTGCGCAGCTTTTTTCCCCGCATTGTGCAGATTTCCCCGTTTACACGTACCAATTCCGAAGCAATGACCTGTTTTGCCTCGCCGCCGGTTCCCACAAGTCCGGCGAATTTTAACAGCGAATCCAATTTGATGGTTTCTGTTTCAATGTGCAGTTTCATCAGGCTTTCAACCTCACAGGAAGAATCAGGTAAAGATATTGATTTCCCTCTTTGGGTTTGATTAAGCAGGGGGAAGTTGGCGTATTCAATTCCAGCTTGACGACTTCATCCCGACAGGCACGCAGCGCGTCGAGCAGGTACCGGCTATTGAATCCGATGGTCAGATCGTCGCCTTCAACCGGGTCGATATAACATTCGTCGTAAGCCTGGCCGATGGCGGTGGTACATTTGAGTTTCAGGATATTTCCCTCAAAGGTACAGTGTACGAAATTTTTCAGTTTGTCGTTGGTGATGAGGGAGACGCGCTCTAAGCTGTCGATCAAATCTGCCGTATTGACATAGAGGACTTTGGAAGACGACGCGGGAATGGCGTTGTGATAATTGAGGAATTCGCCTTCCAGAAGACGCGAAGTTAAGACGGTATTGCCGAATTCGAAGGCAATGTTGCGGCGGCTGATGGAAATATGGATATTTTCATCGGAGTCTTCTAAGAAACGGTTGACTTCGCGCAGGGCTTTTGCCGGAACAACAAAGCTTAAATTGGCGGTGGAATCGCCGCGTTCTACGGTTTCCGTACGCAGCGCCATGCGGAAGCTGTCCAGTGCGACGACGATGAGTTCGTCTCCGGTGATTTTAAAGAGGCATCCGGTAATAATGGGACGGCTGTCGTTTTCCGACGCGGAAAAAATGGTGCCTTCAATGATGGTTTTTAACAGGTTCTGCGGCAGTGTGGTATACCGTTCTTTTTGTACGGAAGGAAGTTCCGGGTAATCGGAGGCAGCCATACCGATGAGGTTAAAAACGGCTGCGCCGCAGGAAATGGTAACATAAAGTCGTTCGTCACAGGAAATGGTGACGGTGTTGTCCGGCAGTTTGCGGATGATGTCGGATAAAATCCGCGCGTTGATGACAACGGAGCCCGGTTCTTCGATGGCAGCGGGACTTGTTGTGCGGATGCCGACTTCCAGATCAAAGCCTGTTAAGGTGAGCTGTTCTTCTGCCTGGATCAGGATTCCTTCAAGTGCCGGAATGGTGCTTTTTGATGAAACCGCTCGTCCGGTCTGGTTGATTAAATCGGCGAGGATGGATTTTTCACAGGTAAATCTCATGTTGTTTCACCCTTTCTGCCGGAAATGCTTTCGGCGCAGTAATAATAAAAAAAGATAATTATTTTTAGTAGAGGTAGTAATAAAGGCTGTTGATATGTGGAAACGTGTAAAAATAGCAGGTGTGAGCTGACTTTTTTGTCGAAGTCAGCTTGTTGATAATTTTTTGTTTTTCCACAGCTTTCCCCAGGAAATTCGGGCCTGTGGAAAGAGAAACTGGGGAAACGCGGGGAATTGTGGAAAAATGCCTTATTCTTGGCGTATGGTTTTGATGAGCGTTTCGATATTTGCCTTGATTTTTTCGTCTTTTGTCAGGGCGTTTTCAATCTTGTTGATGGAATGCATAATGGTGGTGTGATCGCGTCCGCCGAACGCGGCGCCGATCTCCGGCAGGGAATGTTTGGTGAGCCGGCGCGTGAGATAGATTGCCGATTGCCGGGCGGTCATGATATCTTGTCCGCGCTTGGAACCGGTGATATCCGACGGCGTGACGCCGTAAAACGTTGCGACGGTTTCAATGATGTACTGCGGCGTAGGATTGATGCCGGGATTTTCCCGATAAATATCTTCAATGGCGATCTGCGCTGTTTCCAGATTGACGGGAAGCCCCATAAAAGCGCGCAGGGCCTTGATTTTCTTGACAGTGCCCTCTAATTGCCGGACATTGTTGGAAATGCGTTCCGCAAGGAAGTCGACTACTTCGCGCGGCATGTCAAGGCCCAAATAGGCGGCCTTTTTCAGAATAATAGCCGAACGCGTCTCAAAATCCGGCGGTTGAATGTCCGCCAGCAGACCGGATTCAAACCGGCTGCGGATTCGGTCTTCCAAAAGCGGAATTTCCTTCGGCGGCCGGTCGGACGTCAGGACCATTTGGCTGTGCGCGTCGGAAAGGGCGTTGAACGTGTGGAAAAACTCCTCCTGCGTGGAGGACTTTCCGGCTAAAAACTGCACGTCGTCTACCAGCAGAAGGTTGACCTGACGGTATTTCATCCGAAAATCGTTCATTTTGCCCTGTGAAATCGCAGTGACCATTTCGTTTGTGAAATCTTCGGCTGTTATGTAGGTGATCCGCCATTCCGGATGCTCGCGTTTGATGGTACCCGCAATGGCGTAAAGCAGGTGCGTTTTTCCAACGCCGGACGGCCCATGAATCAAAAGCGGGTTATAAACCTGCGCGGGCATCTGCGAAACGGCGACAGCCGCGCCGTGCGCAAAACGGTTGGAATTTCCGACGACGAAGTTGCGGAACGTGAATTCGTCGTTCATATAGGTGGGTTCCGCTTCCTTGCCCTGCATATAGGTGCGGAACTCTTCTTCCGTCATGACGACGATTTCCATCGGCATGGAGAAAATCTGTTCAAAGATGTCTTCCAGCGTTTTCTGGTATTTGTCGCAGATGACTTCCTTCGTCATGGAGTGCGGCGCAGTGAGGATGATACGGTTATCCTTGTATTCAGCAATGGCAACATCTGAAAACCAGGTTTGCAGGGAAACGGCGGTCATTTTCTCCGCCAGCATATCCATAACCGTGGTCCAGATCTGGGTAATATTCGTCATAAAAAACCTCGTTTTTGATAAAAATGGTACGAAATTGCCTGAAAAAAGCAACAGTAATTCAGCGGAAAGCATCCGTTTATAAAACGGAAAAGGTCCACGGTTTTCTAAAAGAAAAAACCCGCGCGGCATCTGGTTCCGCCCCCGGTAAAAGGCTGCGAAAAAAGACGCGCGGAACGATTGCTTTAACTATCCTATTATAGCATAAAAAGTGTAAAAAAACAACACAAGCGTCGGCATAAATCCGGCTTTTTTTTCACGGTTTTGCTGATTTTCCGGGAAAAAGGTGGAAACGAAAAAAAGGACGGCAGGAAACCGTCCTTTTTTGCAAAATACCCTTTCGTTTCAGCGGAATATCCCCTGTAACCAGGTCAGGCACAGCCCCATCCACTGGGCTGCCGCAGGTACGATCTGCGCGGGATTGCCGTCTGTCTGCGTCAGTTCGTTTGCCAGGCTCAGGCCGTGAATCCCTTCCGGGAAGACATGCAGTTCAAAGGGCACGCCGGCGCGACGCAGTGCGTTTGCGAAAAGCAGCGAATTTTCCAGCGGGACCAGCTCGTCCGCGAATGTGTGCCAGAGGAAGGCAGGCGGCGTTGTGGCGTCCACGCGGTTTTCCAGGGAGACGCTGGCGCGCAGGGTCTTGTTCTGACATTGGTCGCCGAGCAGACATTCGAAGGAATATTGGTGCGCAAATTCCCCCGACGTAATCACGGGATAGGAGAGGATCATGGCGTCCGGGCGCGCCATTCGGTTTTCGATTCCGAGCGTTTCGGCAATTACAGGCTCGTTCCACAAAATACCGGAGGATGCGGAGAGATGGCCCCCCGCGGAAAAACCGCACACAGCGATGGCCTCCGGACGGACGTGGTAAGCCGCGGCATTTTGCCGGATGTGCGCGAGTAAAGCTGCGAGTTGCAAAAGGCTTGTGGGATAGCGGTCGGGCGCTACGCTGTAGCGCAGGACGAAAACGTGGTAGCCTGCGGCGAGAAATTGCTGTGCGACGGGGTCTGCTTCCCGGTCGGAAGTGAAAACGTAAGCGCCGCCGGGCACCACAACCACCGCAGGGCGGGCCTTGTTCTCTTTCGGCCCGATGTCGGGGGAAATTTCATGCAAATAGGCGTAGATCCGGCAGGGCGTCTGTGGTTTGGGCAGGCGGGGATTGACCTCGGAAAGCGTCAGTTCACGAAAAATCATATTATCGCTCCTTTATCATACGCTCCATGTTGCGCTGGGCGTCGCGGCGCGCGGCGTCTTCGCGTTTATCGTAGAGTTTTTTACCTTTGGCAAGTCCAAGCTCCAGCTTGACGCGCGGTCCTTTGAAATAGACCGACAGCGGTACGATGGTGCAGCCCTCCAGTTTTACCTGCTGGCCGAGCTTGAGGATTTCCCGCCGGTGCATCAAGAGCTTGCGGTTGCGATCCGGGTCGCGGTTAAAGATATTCCCCTTTTCATAGGGGCTGATATGCATCCCATGGACAAAAAGTTCGCCGTTTTTTACGGTGCAGAAGGAGTCCTTTAAATTCAGCGTGCCGAGCCGGATACTTTTTACCTCCGTACCGGAGAGCGAGATGCCGGCCTCAAACCGCTCGAGGATAAAATAATCGTGGAACGCTTTGCGGTTGGACGCGACGGTTTTCACGCCATCCTTTTTTGCGCCGTCCTTTGCCATAAAGAGCCTCCTTTCACAGGGAAAACCGGACGGAAATGCCATCCGGAACCCAGAATTTCACGGAAAAATACAAAAGAATTATACCACCCGGCAGCGGAAAGCGTCAAGCACAGTTTGTCGGTGCAGGGCGCCCGAAAATGAAAAAACACCGCAGACAATCGCCTGCGGTGTTCTGGTGGACACTAAGGGACTTGAACCCCTGACCCCCTGCACGTCAAGCAGGTGCTCTAGCCAACTGAGCTAAGTGTCCGACAAAGCTTTTTTATTATAACGCGGGTACGATGGTTTGTCAAGACCCGGGTTCGGAATTTTTTAAAAAACGCCGTACTTTTAAAAAAATCCCGCCCTCCCGGGAAAAGGGAGGGCGGGCGCCGGTCAGGCGGAAACGTTTTCCCGGAAAAACCAGGCGATCATTTCCGCCGTTTCCGCACGCGTCATGCCGGATTTCGGCGCAAACCGCGCGGTTTTTTCAGCGGACTGAAAGCCGTAGGCCCGCAAATGATATACGGCCGGATAGGCCCAGGAGCTGACGGACTCGTCGCCGGGAAGCGTACTGACTTCCACGCTTTCCTGTAACGTGACGTCCGTACTTAAAATATACCGCTCAAACAGGGTATAAAACTGCTCTTTGGTGATATAACGGTCCGCACCAAACTGCGTTTTGGAAATACCGGAGGTGATACCCTCCCCCACGGCCCAGGCTACGGCATCGGCATACCAGTCGTCCGCCGTAACGTCGGAAAACCGGGCGGCGGGATAGCCCGTCGGTTCGCCTGCCATGCGGTGGAGCACGGTAATTGCTTCCGCGCGCGTCATACCCCAGTCGGGACGGAACCCGCGCGCATCGCCTTCCATGATCCCGGCCTCCTGGACAAAACGGATGGCGTCATACGCCCAGTGCGTCTCCAGATGGCTTTCATCAAAGAATGCGCCGACATTTTCCCCTGCTACTTTACGGTAGATACTGCCGTTTGCCGGGACGGCGCCTTTGATCTCAAAGAGTTCGTTCACGGTGACAAAGGTATACCCTTGCGCAAGCAAAAGGTCGATTGCCTCGAGCGAAGCGGTCAAATTGGCTTGGGACGTGTCGTGCATCAGGATGATGGCGCCGTCGTGCGCGGTGTTGACAATGCCGTCGCGCATCCGGTCCGACGACATGACGCGTCCGCTCGTCGGGTCTACCGACCACATGATAATCGGCACGTCGATCAGTCCCTGCACCCGGTCGTTAATCGCGCCGTAGGGTACGCGCACGAGATACTCGTCTTCGCCCAGGAGTTCCGATAAATAATCCTGGGTGCGCGAGACCTCATACAAAACGCTTTCGTCCGAGAGTTTGGTGAGCTGGCTGTGGGAATACGTGTGGTTTGCGATTTGATGTCCTTCCGACGCCGCGCGCAGGACAATATCGGGATACCGTTCGGCATTTTTTCCGTTGACGAAGAAGGTCACGTGAATGCCGCGCTCGGCAAGCGCGTCCAGCAGCGCCGGCGTGATGGTTTTGTGCGGGCCGTCGTCAAAGGTGAAGGCGGCGACTTTCACTTCCCCGGCCGCCGCAGGCGGTAAAAACAGGGTGAGAAAGGAAAAAATCAAAAGCAGCGCGGTGAATTTTTTCACGGGAATCCCTCCTTTTATCAGAAATGCTGTGTTATAATGAAAAAAACGCCGGATTTTATACGGTTATGCTTTTTATGCGCCGGTATGGTCCGGAAAATTTCGGGAAAGGGGGCGCGGTATGGCGCCGAAGATCTACTGGATGGCCCGTCCGCGCTGGCCGGCGGCGGGATGCGGGTTTCGGGCTTTTGCCTGCCGGGAGGTTTCGGCTCCCTGTGCGGGCGCCGTCAGCCTGACGGTGCTGGATGGAATGGAGCGTCCGATTGTGGCCAAAACACCGTCCGGGCCGCTCATGGTCGCCGCCGACGGCTTTCACTGGCTGCAATTTGCTCCGCGGGAAACCTGTTGGTGGCTGACCGCCATGTTCGACGGCAAACGCCGCCTGGTCCAGTTTTATTTTGACGTGACGTTTGAAAATCACATTCTGCCGCGCGGCGAAAGCTGGTGCCGCGATGCCTATCTCGATGTCATTTTAGAACCGGACGGCACCATGCGCGTGCTTGATGCCGACGAACTGGAAGCGGCGCTTGCCTCGGGCGAGATCACACAGGCGGCGTACCGTCATGCGCACGCCGTTGCGGCGTCGCTTCTGGATCAATTTTCCGGACGCGCCGCAGAACTGGAAACGCGCTGCCGCGCCTGGCTGGAAATGCTTGCGCCGCGCGCGTAATGCCCGGTTGAAAAAAACGGCATGATACTTTTTTTGCGGGGCTTTATCAAATAGGATTTGCAGTTTTTCATCCGATATGGAACCAAAATAACGGTATTTTTCGGGAAATTTTAAAAAACTGAGGGGATTTTCCAATTTCATGAAAATCAGAGGTTTTTCGGGGAAATCCCTCCCGTTTCTACCAAAATAGACGTGTCCGCGCAAGGGAAAGTTTCCCCCGCACGGCGTTTTTTTCCGAAAAACACGGCAATTTTTTCGAAAGGATCGGAACATGAGAAAAAACCCATTTGCTGTATTGACTTGTATATACAGGTATGATATAGTGAAGACAGAGAAACCCGCCCGCGTCCGGAAGGGGGACGGCTACGTCTGCGGCGGGAATATGCGTTTTTCTGAGGGAGGTTTTTTCATGAAGTACACCGTATCAAGCCTTGGCGCCGCGGCGGTACGCGGCGAAGAATCCTATGTAGAACGCATTGCCGGGATGCCCATTACCGGCGAGGAGTATCAGACCCTGAAAGGTGTGCGCTATCTGGGTGTCACGGCGCAGTTCCGCGATGTTTTGGCGACCTTTCCCACGCCTCCGGGTGAAACGCCCGCCGGATTCCGCCGCGAACTGGTTCTGGACGCGGCCGATACGGTACGCGTCGACCTTGTGCGCGACATTTCCTGCGATAAAAATGGCGAACCCAGGCCCACGAATGTGCTGTTTTCCGCGGACAGCGCCAATCCCTATGAAGTCGCGCCCATCAGCCCGCTGCTGGCCAACCTGACCTGTAATCCCGGCATTGTATACGACCTGTTTCTCAATAATCCGAAGGCCAACGTCGGGAACCGGTTCCGCGACCGCGACGAAGTGATGACCGAAATCGGCAAAATACTCGGGCCGGGCTGCGATATCAGTGTGGAGCTGAACAATCCTTTCGAGGAGGACTTTTCTAAAATTCTGGAGGAAGCGGCGCGGTTCCGTGAGATTTTCTCAAAATACCGGGTGGTTATCAAGGTGCCGCACACGGGCGCCGTCACGCCGCAGAATGTCGGGCAGTTATTGACCGGCGACCGGAAGCTGGACCGGCGTTTTGACGAGGTGGACACGGAAAACGCGCTGCGCGGCCACAATCTGGCGCTGCGCCTGCATGAGGCGGGTTACCGTGTCAATTTTACCCTGATGTTCGAGCCCTTTCAGACGCAGCTTGCCTTGCAGGCGCGGCCGTATTTCATCAATACGTTCCTGCGTCACCGTCTGGTACAGTCGTCCCATATTCGAACGTATATCCAAGAATACGACGGCACGGGCAGCGAGGAGGCGCTGATTGCGCTGCGGAACTATTTTATCGAAAACGACTACTATAAACCCGCGGATGCCGGGCGTGACCTGCGTGAAGTGTTGCAATTCGGACGCGACATCCTGCGGTACCGCCATTTTGAGGACGACGAGGGCCGCGACGGCTTGGATGGCATGCGCCACAACCTGCGCGTTTTGCGCGGCTGCAACCTGCCGGATACCCGCTTGATTGTGTGTTCGATGGAAGGGCCCTATAACTACCCGGATATTGACAAACTTTTGACGGAGCCGGAATTTCAGGACATGACAAAGCGCGTGGTCATCACGGCGGAACCGAACTATCTTGCGCGGTTCACCTCCACAAACCAGGTGATTACCTACCAGCGCCGTTTCATGAACGCGGCGAAGGGACAGAAATAAGAGCGGTGTCCACAGCAAAAACAGGGAGCAGTTCAAACCTGCTCCCTGTTTTTTTGTAAGAAATTCCTTCCGGAGATTACCCGGGAAAGGGTAAAAAGCGGAATTAATAAGCAATCCGTGACGCGGTGTTATACATGGCTTCATGAAAATCTTTCGGAAGTGCAAGCGCTTCTTCAATGTCCATGTCGGAAATCACATTGCTGTGGTAGCAGACAACGCGGTTTGATTTGCCCTCCAGCAGCGCGTCTACGGCGTGGCAGCCCATACGGGTCGCCGTTACGCGGTCGCGCGCCGACGGGGTGCCGCCGCGCTGGATATGGCCGAGCGTCGTTTCGCGCGTTTCAATGCCGGTATGTTCGCGGATAGCGAGCGCCAGTTCGTGCGCCTTTCCCACGCCTTCCGCCAGCACAATGATATGGTGATGGCGGCCGTGGATGCGGCCCATGCGGATTTTCTCATAAATATCTTCCGGATTTGTCGGGCGTTCGGGGATGATGATGGAGCTGGCGCCGACGGCGATGCCGACATACATGGCAAGATTTCCGGAATCGTGGCCCATGACCTCGACGACGGAACAGCGCTCGTGCGACTGCATCGTGTCGCGCAGCTTGTCAATGGCCTCGACAGCGGTATTTGACGCGGTGTCAAATCCGATGGTGTAGTGCGTACATTGAATGTCGTTGTCAATGGTAGCAGGAATTCCAATGGTCGGTACGCCCAGCCGCGCCAGATCACGCGCGCCGCGGAAGGTACCGTCGCCGCCGATCGCGATCAGACCCTGGATACCGAGATACTTACAGGTATCGGCGCCGCGCTGCACGCCTTCCGGCGTACGGAATTCGTCGCAGCGCGCCGTATAAAGCATGGTGCCGCCTTTTACTTGAATTCCATCTACGCTTCTGGCGTCCATTTCCACGACATCGCTGGTAATTAAACCATTATAACCGCGGTAAATACCGAGGCAGGAAATGTTCTGACTGACAGCCGTACGGACAATCGCGCGAATCGCGGCATTCATCCCGGGCGCGTCGCCGCCGCTTGTGAGGATTCCTATTCTTCTGATATCGGACATATACCTCGCCCCTTTTCGTTGTTAGGATACTTTTATTGTATCAGTTTTCGACATGATTGCAAGAGCCAAAAGTAAGAAAGGCGGGAAAAACGTCCGTCTTGAATTCGACAGTGGGCTGTGTTAAGATACAAGGAGATGAAAGGAGGGATGAGAATGACGACGAAAACTGCCGGGGAAATCGCGCAAATTATCGAAATTTTGGAAGCGTGTTATCCGGAGCCCGTGTGTTCGCTGGATTACGGCCATGCCTACGAACTGCTTTTTTCGGCACGGCTTGCCGCGCAGTGTACGGACGCGCGTGTGAACACGGTGACGCCGGCGCTTTTTGCCCGGTATCCGACGCTGGAGGCGTTTGCAGAGGCGGATGTCGCGGATGTGGAAGCCATCATCCATCCCTGTGGGTTTTTCCGCTCCAAGGCGCGCGATATTGTGGCGTGTGCGGCGAAGCTGCTCTCCGACTACGGCGGGGAGCTGCCGGATACGGTGGAGGAACTTGTAAAACTCCCGGGCGTTGGGCGCAAAACGGCAAACCTTATCGTGGGCGATGTGTTTCATAAGCCCGCCATTGTGACGGATACGCATTGCATCCGGATCGCAAACCGCCTGGGGTTGTGCCAGACCAGGGAGCCGGTGCGCGTGGAACGCGCTCTGCGGGAGATCATTCCGCCGGAAAAGGGTTCGGATTTCTGCCACCGTCTGGTGCTCTTCGGCCGGGACGTCTGTACGGCGCGGGCGCCGCGCTGCGGAGATTGTCCATTGGCGGAATTTTGCGCGGAAAGGGCCAAAACGAATGGTTAACGGGATTTTTGTGATAGACAAGCCGGAGGGTATGACCTCGCACGACGTGGTGGCGCGGATGCGGCGGATTTTGCAGGAAAAACGCGTGGGCCACGGCGGAACGCTTGATCCGATGGCAACCGGCGTACTTCCCGTCTTTGCCGGACGCAGTACGCGCGCGACGGGATTTGTGCAGGAGGGCGGCAAACTCTATGCGGCGCGGATGCGCCTGGGAATCACGACCGATACGCAGGATACCACGGGAAAAACGCTGGAAACGCGTCCCGTCTTTTGCGGGCGCGCGGAGATTGCCGCGGTTCTTCCGCGGTTTACCGGGGAAATTGAGCAGATTCCGCCCATGTATTCGGCGGTGTCCGTCGGCGGCGTCCGGCTTTACAAACTGGCGCGTCAGGGCGTGGAAGTCGAACGGGCGCCGCGCCGTGTGACGGTCGACAGTCTGACGCTGGGGGAAACGGCAGGCGAACAGGAATATGAACTGCTCGTCGAATGTTCGAAAGGGCTCTATGTGCGCACGCTGATTGCGGATATCGGCGAGGCGCTGGGCTGCGGCGCAGCCATGTCCGGCCTGCGGCGCCTGCGCGCGGGCGGGTTTTCCATTGAACGCGCCATCACGCTTGACCGTGCGGCGGAACTGGCGGAAGCCGGAAGGCTGGCGGAGGTCTGCCTTTGCGCGGATGTTTTGTTTACCGCGCTGCCGGAGCTGCGCCTCACCGCGCGGGGAGAAGAAAAAGTGCGGCATGGCGCGGCGTGGCGCACCTCGCTGCCGGATGGGGAGTACCGGCTTTATGGCGCGGATGGGACGTTCCTGGGTCCGGGCGCTGTGGAAGACGGACAGGTGCGTATTCGAAAATCTTTCTACTAAAACAGGTGGGAAATCGTATGGAAAAATCTTGTGCCGCCGCGTTGGGCTTTTTTGACGGGGTTCACGAGGCGCATATGCGTGTATTGAAAAGCGCGGCGCGCTATGCCGCGTCGCATAACCTGGAGCCGGTAGCGGTCACCTTCGATCGTTCGCCGAAAGCGCTTGTGACGGGTGTGGATGTGCCGCTGATCTGTACGCCGGAGGACCGCGTGCGGATCATGCACGAAGAGGCGGGAATCGCCCGTGTGGTGACGCTTCCCTTTGACGCGTCCTTGCGCGATATGGACGCGCATATATTTTTAGAAGACATCGTGCTGGGTTCGCTTGGCGCGGCGTACTGCGCGGCGGGGTATGATTACCGGTTTGGCGCAGCGGGAGCCGGGGATGCGGCGCTTTTGCAGGAATTCTGCGCGGCGCACGGCATTGCGTGTGAAATTGTGCCGCAGATGGAAAAGGACGGCGGAAAAATCAGTTCTACCCGGATTCGGGAACTGATTGTTTCCGGTGATGTAGAGGAAGCGTCGGCGCTTCTGGGGCGCCCCTTCACGTTTTCCGGCGAGGTGATTCACGGGAAGGCCCTGGGACGTACGCTGGGCTTTCCGACGATGAATATCGCGGTGCCGGCTGGACTGGTGCTTCCGGCGGCAGGCGTGTATATCTGCCGTGCGCTGGTCGCGGGCGAGTGGCGCCGCGCGGTGTGCAATGTCGCGCACGGCGACCGGCCTTTGTGCGAAATTCATGCGTTTGATTATGGCGGAGACGCCTATGGCCTGTCGGTACGGGTGGAACTTTTGCGTTTTGTACGCGGAATGCGGCGCTTCGATTCTCTGGAGGCGCTGACCCGGCAGGTAGATTGCGACAAAAAAGTGGCGCTTGATTGGTTTTCTTCACGGTGACGCTCCTTTTTTGGCGGTTTTTTTGTGGCAGTTTTCACTATTGCGGCAAATGCCGGGAAATGGTATCATAATTATATGTGATTTTGTATAAATACGAATGTGCAGCTGCTATTGTTTTCCCGCGCGGTCGGAGCGCCGTGTGAAAAAAGGATCCGGAGTGTATGAAATGATAGTAACCTTTCTTTTAAACCCCGCAATTGACCGAACACTGTTGATCCCGGATTTTGAACCGGGAAGAGTAAACCATGTCGGGATTACGGTGACCGACGCCGGAGGCAACGGCGTAAACGTCAGCCGCGCCTTGAAAGTAATGGGTACGGAGTCCATGACGGTGGGCTTCATCGCCGGTAAAAACGGCCGTTTTATTAAGGATTACCTCAGTTCCCAGGCTATCCCCTGGGATTTTATTGACGTGCCGGGTGAAACGCGCGTCAACATCAAGATTGTCGACCGCAACGGTATTCATACGGATATCAACGAATCCGGCTTTGAAATCAGCGACACGGATTTCAACCGGCTGAGCGAACGGATGACACAGTATGTGCGGCGCGACAACAGTATTGTGCTGTGCGGCTCCACGCCGCCGAATTTTACCGTTGAACGCTACGGAAAAATCTGTCAGACAATCAGCACGCGCGGCTGCGAGCTGTTTCTGGACACAAGCGGAAAGTTCCTGCTGGAGGGTTTAAAGGCAAAACCGGTGTATGTCAAGCCGAACGTGCAGGAGCTGGAGGAGACATTGGGGCAAAAGTTCACCTCGCGCGAGGAGATCTGCCGCGGTGCACGGGAATTGATTGGTTTGGGTGCGCAGAACGTGGTGGTTTCCATGGGAGCGGCGGGCGCTATTTTCATGAGCCCGGAGGTGACCTATTTTGTAGGGGCGCCGAAAGTGCCGGTACGGGGTCCCGTCGGCGCGGGCGACGTTATGATGGCGGGCATTGTACACGCGCGCCAGAATCGGATGGATTTTGAAAATACGGCCTGTTATGCCGTCGCGGCGTCCAGCGCCAGCGTGACGGTGGAGGGAACGCGGATGGCGCAGCGGCGCGATGTGCTGAAGCTGTTTTCGCAGATTCACGCCATACGCATTTAAAAAGAAAAAACGTTTGCTTTTGCAGAATAAAAAGGACGAGCCGGACGGTTTTAACCGTCCGGCTCTTTTCGAGGGGAAACGTGCGTCTTTATTCGGGAAGGTAAGCCAGAGGATCCACGCGTACGCCGTCAAGCGTCATTTCCACGTGCAGGTGCGCCTGCTCAAGCGATTCAAAAAGCGCCGTGGTGGAAACGGCTCCGATTGTCTCGCCGGCCGTCACGGTCTGTCCGGGCGACACGGTCGCGTTCTCGATCAAGCCGAGATACGTGCTTTTCAGCCCGCCGCCGTGGTCGACTAAAATTCCGGTCCCGTAGTATTCGTCGCGGTAAACGTCTTCAATCACGCCGTCTGCCACTACCGAAACCAGCGTCCCGTCCTCAGCGAGGAAATCTACGCCGTTGTGCGTACGCCAGTCGCCCATGGTACGGTCATAAACCAGCTCGTCGCCGGAGAATTCCCGCAGCACTTCGCCGGAGACCGGACGGACAAAGAACGTCGGTACGGCGTCCGTCTCCTCCGGTTCCTGGGATACCGGCGCTTCTTCCGTCGGTTCCTCCTCCCGTTGGGAGGCGATGGTCTCCACCGCATCGCGAATCACCGCGTCGCCGTCAATGGCCTCCTCCGGTTCGGCGCTTGCCGCGGAGGAACCATCGTCCGCGAGAGCGTCGGTGTCGTCGGAGAGGGCGTCTTCACTGCCGGACGTCGGAATTTCCACACTGTCGTTTAAGTCTACTTCGTTGCCGGGGGGCAGGATTTCACCGCCGGAGCTGAGCTCTGCTTCCATCAGGTTGTCCGTTTCCGAAAGCAGCGCGCTGTCCTGGTCCGTCGTGGTTGCCGGATCGAAGAAAAGTACATAACCCGCAATTCCTATTGCCGCTACGCAAAGGAAAAGGATTATGTAAAATCCTTTTTCCTCGAAGAAGCGGGAAACCTTGCCTGCTTCTTTTGGATTTTCACTCATCTGTTTCAGCACCTCCGCGCCTATTATGTCCAGCGCCGGAAAATCTATGCACGGCTGGATAAAAATAAATTTTGCGTCCGGCGTCCGTGGGGGCGGGGGGAAGAGACGGGCTCCGGTTTCCGGCGCAGGGAGTATTGCCCAAAATCTCGCCTTTTATAAGCGCTGCAACGGTTTTTTCGCCTATGGACATTCCAAGCGCCTGCCTTTATAATGAAAAAGAAGAAAAAATGCGGCCGCCGGCACGAAAAAACGCGAAAAACGTTTGCCCGCGTCCGGCGCGGGAGGAGACGGTTATGCGCGTTCTGGTGTTTTCCGATACGCATGGCGATACGGAGGGAATGAGCGGGGTACTGGATGCCGTGCCGTGCGATTTGGCGCTGCATCTGGGCGACTGCGTTGCGGATTGCGAAGACGTTCGGATTCTGCACCCGGATGTGACGCTCTGGCAGGTCGCGGGCAACGACTACCGGGACACGGTATCCGGCATCCAGTTTGAGGATTTGTTCGAACTTGCCGGCGTGCGGGTTTTCCTGACGCACGGACACCGGTACGGCGTCCGTTCCGGGCCGGAGCTGCTCTGCGCGGCGGCAAAGGCGCGCGGCGCGGCGCTGGCGCTTTACGGGCACACGCATATTGCGGCGGTGGGAAGTTGTGACGGCGTAACCTGGTGCAATCCCGGCAGCGCGTCGCGCGCACGTTGTGCGGGCGGGCGCTCCTATGCCGTAGTGACGCTGGAAGACGGGACGTTTACCTGTGAGGTGGTGCGGTTTTGAGCGAAACTTTCCAGTTTTTCAAACAATATGAGGCGGCTCTTGCAACCCATACGCTGGGACGCGCGCTGGAGTGGTATGACGAGGTGGATTCCACCAACACCCAGGCAAAACGGCGTCTGGCCGCCGGCGCCGCGGCGGACGGACTCGCGGTGACCGCGTTTTCCCAAACAGCCGGACGCGGGCGCCTGGGACATACCTGGGAAAACGCGGCGGGCGCGGGCCTTTATATCTCCTTTGTGACGCAGGCGCTTCCTGCCACCTTGCTGCCGCTGGTGCCGGTGGCGTGCGGCGTCGCTGTGGCGGAGCTGCTCCGCGAAACGGCGGGGTGCGAGGCGGGCGTGAAGTGGCCCAACGACGTCATTGTCCGCGAACATAAGATTGCCGGGATTCTGTGCGAGGGCGTGAACGGCCGGGGAATCTGCGGCATCGGCATCAACCTTTTGCAGGACGAGGCGTATTTTGTGCGGGCCGGCCTGCCGTACGGGACCAGCCTGCTGCTGGAGACCGGGCGTGCGCCGGAGACGGCGCTTTTGGCCGCCGGTCTTGCAAACCGTTTAGAACCTTGGCTCGACAGTCTCGAGCGGGACGGGGGCACGGCGCTTCTGGCGGCGCTGCGCGCCTGCTGTATCAGTCTGGGGCGTGAGGTGCGCGCCATTTCGCCGCAGGGCGAGCTGTGTGGCCGCGCGGTGGATCTCGACGGCGAGGGCCGTCTGGTGATTGAAACGGCGGCGGGCCGTACCGCTGTTTCAGCGGGAGAGGTCCGGCTGCGTACGGCGCGTGGATATTTGTAAAAGACTTGCTTTTTTATCCGGATTGTTGTATAATGCTTGAAATATTGTAAAGAGGAAATACAATTTTTCAAAAAAGAGGGAGAGAAAATACGTGAATAAATCCAAAGTTTATTTTACCAACATGCGCGCCCGTCCGGGTACGAATATCCAGGACAAATTGGACCGCCTGATGGAGGCTGCCGGGATCGGGTCTATTGACATGGCAAACCGGTTTGTCGCGATCAAGGTGCATTTCGGCGAGCCGGGGAATTTAGCGTTTTTGCGTCCGAACTTTTCCAAAACCGTTGCGGACGTGTGTAAACGCCACGGCGGCATGCCCTTTCTGACCGACTGCAATACGCTCTATGTCGGACGCCGCCGTCATGCGCTGGAGCATCTGGACGCCGCGTTTGAAAACGGGTTTTCTCCGCTGTCCACCGGCTGCCAGATGATTATTGCCGACGGCCTGAAGGGTACGGACGATGTGGAAGTGCCCGTCGAGGGCGGAGAACTGGTGAAAAACGCCAAAATCGGACGTGCGATTATGGATGCGGACGTTGTGATTTCGCTGAACCATTTTAAGGGCCATGAGCTTTCCGGTTTCGGCGGCGCGATCAAGAATCTGGGCATGGGATCCGGATCCCGCGCCGGTAAGATGGAGCAGCACAATAACGGTAAGCCCGCGGTGGATCCCGAGCTGTGCCGCGGCTGCCATATGTGCGCAAAGTACTGCGCGCAGGACGCCATCTCCTTTACGGCGGAGAACAAGGCCACAATTGACCATACGAAGTGCGTTGGCTGCGGCCGCTGCATCGGTCTGTGCCGCTTTGACGCCATCGAGCCGACCGACGACTCCTCCGAAGAGGATCTCGTGCGCAAGATTGCGGAGTATGCCAAGGCCGTGTGCCAGGGCCGCCCGAACTTCCATATCAATGTGGTGATGGATGTTTCGCCCTATTGCGACTGCCATGCCGAGAATGATACGCCGGTGGTGCAGGATATCGGCATGTTTGCCTCCTTCGACCCGGTTGCGCTGGACCAGGCCTGCATCGACGCGGTCAACGCCGCCAACCCCCTCCCCGGTTCGCTTTTGACCGACCGCATCGCGGAGGACGGCGATACGCACGACCATTTCCACACAATTTTCCGCAATACGCACTGGCAGGCGGGCCAGGAACATGCCGAGCATATCGGTTTGGGAACCACCGCCTATGAGCTGATCGACCTGCACTGAAGTAAACGTGTTTCGGACGCCGCCGCCCGGGGAAAGCAGACCCGACGGTCTGCCGGAAGGCGGCGCCTTCGTTCTGGAATTTTGCACTGAAACGATTTTTTTTGAAACTTTTTTACCGGGTTTTCCGTCCAACCTACTGAAAGGGCGGATTAAATAAATCTTAAACTGGATTTAAACGGTTCTTTTGCCTGCGTTGATGATTGCGCGGTGTTTTCGTGGTATCCTGTCCCTGTCAAGCGAAACAAGGAGATGGGGAATATGGATCGTACGAAGCAGCGCGCCGGTCTTTCGGAAGACCGCCGGAAAAGGGTGCGCGCGGTTAGTACTGCGTTATGCATTGTAACGGGTATGGCGCTTGCCTGCGCCTTTGCCTGGAATCCGATCAAACAACTGGTGTCCGACCCGGAGGGGTTCCGGAGCTTTGTGGCGGAACAGGGCGTTTGGGGTCCGGTCCTGTTTGTGGGATTGATGGCATTTCAGATTCTGGTTGCGGTCCTGCCCGGCGAGCCGCTGGAGATTGCCGCGGGTTATACCTTCGGCGTCTGGGGCGGAACGGCGCTGTGTATGGCGGGAGCGTTGGTAGGAAGCGCCGCTGTGTTTTTGCTGGTGCGCGCCTGGGGACGTCCTGCGGCGGAACTCTTTTTCCCGCGGGAAAAACTGGAGTCGCTGCCCTTTCTGCGCGACGAGCGGAAGAGTACGTTTTTGACGTTTCTGCTGTTTTTGATTCCGGGCACGCCGAAGGATCTGATGACCTATGCGGTCGGGTTGACGAACATGCGTTTTTCGATCTGGCTGCTCATTTCCACATTTGCGCGGATTCCGTCCATCGTCACCTCTACAGCGGGCGGAGACGCGTTGGGAATGCAGAATTATGAGTTTGCGGCGGTGGTCTTTGCGTCGACATTGGCCATTGGCGGCGCGGGACTTTGGATTTACCGCAGCTTTTGCCGCAGGTGGGAGAAAGAAGGAAAATGATACCCGGGTTTTCCCGCGGTACCAGCAATCAGGAGGGATTTTTACGGAAGTCATAGATCTGCTCAACGGCATCATCGGCGCGATGTTTTTCGTCTGTTTTGCCTATCAGTTTGTCTATATCGCGGTGCCGTTTTTGAAAAAAGCGAAGCCGCATCGGGAGACGGTATATCACAACTACGCGGTACTTGTCTCCGCAAGGAATGAGGAAACGGTGATCGGGGGTCTTGTAGAGAGTATCCTTTCCCAGAACTATCCCCACGATAAGATCCATGTTTTTGTGGTGGCGGACAACTGTACGGATTTGACGGCTGAAGTCGCCCGCGCTGCGGGAGCTACGGTGTTCGAGCGCGAGGACCATATCCATGTCGGCAAGGGTTACGCGCTGGATTACCTTTTCGGCCGGCTTGACGAGTGCTATGGGCACGACGCGTTCGACGGTTTTTTCATCTTCGACGCCGATAATGTACTGGATGAAAATTATATTGCCGAGATGAACCGGACCTTCTGTGACGGATACGAGATTGTCACAAGCTGCCGGAATTCGAAAAACTATGGCGACAACTGGATTTCCGCCGGGTATGCGCTGTGGTTTTTGCGCGATTCGCAGTTTTTGAACCGGCCGCGGATGCTTTTGCATACGTCGTCCGTGGTAGCGGGAACCGGGTTCCTCTTCAGCCGCGCCGTGCTGGACCGCTGCGGCGGTTGGAAGTTCTTCCTGTTAAGCGAAGATACGGAATTTACCGCCCGCAATATCTTGGACGGCGAGACGATTGCTTATTGCGACCGTGCAATTTTCTATGACGAGCAGCCGACGGATTTTGCCCAGTCCTGCCGCCAGCGTATGCGTTGGGCGCGCGGCTATTTGCAGGTGTTCGGCAAATACGGCGTGAAGCTGATTCGCGGGATGTTCCGTGGGAATTTTGCCTGTTTTGATATGATTATGAGTACGATGCCCGCCTTTGTCCTGATGATCGCCGCCATGATCGTCAATGTCGCCGGTGTGTTTGCCTGCCTGGTCCGGGACGAAAGCGTGATGAGTGTGGTGAATACCGCGCTGTGGGGCACCTTCCAGGGATATCTGACGTTTTTCTTGATCGGCACGGTGACAACTGTTTCCGAGTGGCGCAACATCCACTGTACGCCCGGCAAAAAAATTGCCTATTTATTTACTTTCCCGGTTTTCATGCTGACGTACATACCGGTTTCCATCGCGGCGGTCTTTAAGAAAGCCGAATGGCGTCCGATCCGCCATACGGTGGCCGTTACGGTCAAGGAAATCCGGAAAAAAGGCGTTACGACGGGAAATAAAATTTAAGACCCTCTTTTGCAGGAAAACCCCGGCTTTAGACGGGGTTTTTTGTATAGGAGGGATTGCGGGATTTGCAGCGCGACGGTATAATGAAAAAAACGGGAATCCGCGTCTTTTGCACGGGCCCGACAGGAAGGTTTTGAAAGGAGCGAATAGGGAGTTATGGAGACAATCCGGCTTGCAGTCTATACGCGGGAAGCCATTGCCGGGGACTATACCGAGGGCTTGGCAAACAGCGTGCACATTGCTTTTCAGCGCGGCGACGCGCCGTATCAGGCTCTGAACCGCAATTACGGGATTTTATTTCCTGCCGCGGAGATTGGCGAAAAAAACACCATTGTGGAAAAAGGCGCGGTAAAACCCTGGATTTTCCGCCTGCCGGACGGCGCTTTCGGAATTGTGGCGGTTCGCGTGGCAAAAGGCGGCTTGCCGGACGCGGAGTCTGTCGGACGACTGCTCTTCTGGCGGTCGGAGGATCTGGTGAAATTCTCCGAAGGACGCCTGCTTGAGCTGGGGATTCCGCGTCCGGTCGGCGCTGCCGCCGTAATCCGGGAGGAGGACGGCCCGGCGCTGGTCTGGCAGGATGACCGCGGCGTGACCTGGCGCAACGCAATCCGGTTTGACGGGGATGCGCTGACCCTTTCGCCGCCGGAAAAGACGGAGACTTTCCCGGAAATGTCCGTAGTGCTCCCGATTACGGGCGCCATCCCCGGCAACGAAATCCCAGTGAGCGAAGAGGAGCTGGAAAAACTCTGCGCGGCCTGGCTGCCGATAGTCAGCACGGCGGTGGAAGTGCCGGAGGAAGTGGAGGCGGAAAGCGCGGATGCGGTGACGCGGGTCCGCGCCCGCGTCGTATATTCGGACGGTTCCGTGCATGAAAAGCGGGTTGCATGGCGCACGGACGAAATCGACTTTGGAAAGCCGGGCGTTTACGAGGTAACGGGTGAAGTGCTGCAGAAAACGTATGCGTTTCCTTTGGCGCGCGGGTATGCGGACCCGGTGCTGTTCCAGTGGCGCGGCAGCTGGTACTTCCTTGCCACGAACGACAATATGGGGCAGGTCGGCCTGTATGTCCGGGAAGCGGATACGGTGGACGGCCTGTTTGCCCCCGATGTGGAGGAGCATTTGATTCTGGCCTATGATGAAGCGTGCGGTTTCAAAAGTACGTTCTGGGCGCCGGAATTTCATCTCATCGGCGGAGAACTGTATATCCTGCTGGCGCTGGGAAGCGGCGGGATTACGCCGCAGTGCCATATGATGCGTCTGCGCAAAAACGGCGCCATTACCGACCCGGATGGTTGGGAGACGCCGGTCCGTGTGCGGAAAAAGGACGGGTCTTTCCTGGCGGATCTCGGCATTTCCCTTGATATGACCTATTTTGAGGCAAACGGGACGGGGTATCTCGTCTGGTCCTATCGCGAATGGTATGATGTGGACACCGGCTCCATGCTCTATATCGCGAAAACCGATCCGCACCGGCCCTGGCAGCTGACCTCCGACCCGGTGTTGCTCTCCCGTCCGCTGTTCGGCTGGGAAAATCTTGACGGGACGATCAACAACGAGGGGCCCTATCCGCTCTTGACCGATGATAAGGTGTATCTGGCTTATTCGGGCGGTTCGGCGGCGGACTATTCCTATGTCGTGGGCTGGCTGAAGGCCTCTCTGTCTGCCGACCTGCTTGATCCGAAAAACTGGGAAAAATCCAGCGCGCCGGCGCTTTCCTATTACGCAATTCCGGAGGAACCCGGCTCCGGTCATAATTCTTTTTTCAAGACCGAGGAAGGGGACACCATGATTGCCTACCATGCGGTGCTGTTGTCGGACGGGAAAAAGCGCAGCACCGGTATCCGCCGGGTGCATTTCGACCGAAACGGCGTCCCGCGCCTGGATTTATCCGCTGAGGCGGACCTGGCGCCGGCACTTCGCCCTGTGACCATGCGGGTGAAGGTAAGCGCCGCACAATAACCGCACAATAAAGGAGAAAAACCTTCCGCCTGTTTCGGGCCGGAAGGTTTTTTGCGGCATGTTCCCCGTTTTTGCGTTCCGTGACGCCGTTTCCTGCCTGAAAACAGCCCGCTTCCTGGAAACCTGGTCGGAAAATTGACGGACTGCGCGTGCAATTCCAACAGATCCGCCGCAAGTGTCGGTTGACACCTTCCCGGAAACGGCGTACAATAAAAGCAGGTTAACATTGTTAACCTGCTTATGATTATGATACCGGGAGGCGGCAAAATGTCGGATTACATCATCATGACGGATTCATCCTGTGATTTACCAGCCAAAGTGGCCGAGAAGTTTGAAATTCCGGCGCTTCCCCTTTCCACGCAGATTGAGGGAAAAACGTATCGGAACTATATTGACGGCAGCGGCGTGGATATCCGATGGTTTTACGCGCAGCTGCGCGAGAAAATCCCCGCCACAACCTCGGCGGTCAATATGCAGGATTTTGTCGCTGAGATGGAGAAGATTTTAAAATCCGGCCGCGATATCCTGTATTTGGGCTTTTCCTCCGCGCTGAGCTCCACCTATGAAGCGGGCGCGATGGCGGCGGCGGAGCTTGCGCCGAAGTATCCCGAGCGCAAAATTTACGCGGTGGATACGCTTTGTGCCTCGCTGGGCCAGGGTTTACTGGTATACCTGACGGCGCAGGAACGCGCGCGCGGCTGTACGATTGAGGAGGCGCGCGACTTTGCGGAGCGCACAAAGCTGCATATTTGCCACTGGTTCACGGTTGACGATTTATTCCATTTAAAACGCGGCGGGCGTGTGTCCGCGGCGGTGGCGGTGGTGGGGTCCATGCTGGGAATCAAGCCAGTGATGCATGTGGACAACCAGGGCCGCCTGATCCCTGTAGAAAAAGCGCGCGGACGCCGTCGTTCCATTGAACGGCTTGCGGAAAAGGCGGAGGAGCTTGGTACAGATCTTGCCGGGCAGACGGTGTTTATCAGCCATGGCGACTGTATCGACGACGTGCGGTATTTGGAGGAACGTCTGCACGCGCTCGGCGTGAAAGAAACGCTGGTCAATTATGTCGGGCCGGTGATCGGCGCGCACTCGGGACCGGGTACGCTTGCCATGTTCTTTGTTGGCCGCGAGAGGTAACTGCGCGTATGTGGAAAAGGACCCCTTTGTGGAAACGCCGTTTGCCGGATTATACGCGCGGCGAAGAAATTTTCAATATGACGTCGCACATCGTGGGGGGTGCGCTGAGCCTTGCGGCGCTGGTGCTGTGCGTGGCGAAGGCAGCCTTTCACCAGAGTGGGTACGGCGTGGTCAGCGGCGCGATTTACGGACTTACGCTGATTACGCTGTATACGATGTCGAGCATTTATCATGGCCTGCCGCCGGAGCGGTATGCCAAGCGCGTCTTTCAGGTGATCGACCACTGTTCTATTTTTGTGCTCATTGCGGGCACTTACACCCCCATTTCCCTCGTCGCCCTGCGCAGCCACAGCGTTGGGCTCGGCTGGACCATTTTCGGCGTGATCTGGGGCATGGCGGTGATTGGCATTGTACTCAACGCCATTGACATTGCACGGTTTTCCAAGATTTCCATGGTCTGTTATTTGGGCATGGGCTGGTGTATCATCATCACGGCGCGGCTGCTACCCGCTCTGCTTGGAACCGGGGGCGTGGTATTCCTCATTACGGGCGGCGTGGCCTATACGTTGGGCGCGGTGCTCTACGGTCTGGGGAAAAAGCGCCGGTATTTTCACTCCGTGTTTCACCTTTTCGTTCTGGCGGGGAGTATTTTGCATTTTTTCTGCATCCTGCTCTATATTTTGTAACAGAAAAACACCCAAAACCATTTGGTTTTGGGGTTTTCTTTTTCCACGGCAGCGGAAAAAGGAAGCGGGTTTTTCGGGAACCATTTCTTTTTGATCCGCCAAAAAGAAACGGTTCCCGCCCTCCAAAGAAAAAAGCGGCCGGGGGATTCCGATTTCCCCCGGACCCCTTGAAACGGCCAAAGAGGGAGCCCCCTCTTTGGAATCTCCCCGGATAGTGCTGACGGGAAGAGTAGAAAAGTTGCATTAGGCTATTCCTCTGTAAACCCTTCCGGATGTACGATTCCGGCCTCGAAGTATGCCTCCATACGCGACGCCGGGATAGGCTGCGCCTGTTCAAAAAACTGCTTTGTAATGTCCTGCCCGGCTTCGGCGTAAAAATAAGGGTTCATGCCGCCCGGCCAACTTTCAAACGCGGTGATGAGATGGGAATCGTCCGTGCGGAGATACCGCGCGCCGCCGTCCTTTTGATGGAAGAGGAGCAGATAACTTGTCCCGCCGTCTACAAAGTATGCCTCCGGACGCAGCACCCGCCGGACGCGCAGGGCATTCACGGATTCGCAGAGCGCCGCGACGTCTTCCGGGTCCGTTAACTCCCGGGCCTTTTGCGCATGGAAACTGATTTCAAAAATTGCCACGCGCTCGATTTCCTCCGCCGGGAAGGAAAACCGGTAGGAATAGAGCCAGAGGAGAAAGGTAATCGCCGCGACTGCCGCGCAGCTTAAGCACACGAGCAGTACGACCTTCCAACGTTCATAGTAGCGGTAACGCATGGCGGCCTCCTTTATGCGTTGAACGCGCCATATGATCTTATAGTATAGTTATAACCTCCGGACGTATATACAAACGTTCCCAAAGTGCTACTATATCCTAATGCAGTATAATTTGAATTACTTGGATCCATGACAGAAATTGATTGACCAGATTGCGTCGTACCACGAATAACCATTGCATGTCCCGAATCCAGACCAGAAGAATACCAAGAAGAATATATCGGATATCCTGTTGTTATAATGTTATAAATTGTCGTGTGGGAAGGCGCTCCATTCGTATAATAATATTGAACACCAAATAAATTTAATAACATGAGCATCGCTTCCCCAATATCTGCTCCTTGGTTATAATTGTCACCGTGTAGCGCCCGCGCAACATATATATGGCTATACGTATACGATGTTAGATACTTACCAATACTTGATACACAGCAAGCCCAACATATTTTATTTGTTGTCGTTGTATTCTGTGTTACAATTGGAACATCTAGCATGGATGTGCTGCGTAGTATACTATAATTATTTGCTTTGTTAGCTGTATATTGGCTATATCCAAGGGGAAATAAATTCGTAATTTTACTTCTACTTATAGTATTTAAAGTCTGATGATAACTATTTAATGCATTTAATTTATCACGGTCATTTCTATCACTAATAAAATTAGATAAAAACACAAACCCATCATCTGTTGCTGCGTAACAGGTGTCCTCGTCATACACAATTGCGAGTTCCTTGTTCATCAGGTTTTTCGCATTAATTTCCCGAGAAAGTTCCACATCAATTTGCGCAGTCACGTCCCCAGGCCCAAATTTTTGTACAATGGCAAATGCCATCAGGTTGGAGCCATTTAACAGAGGATAAAGTGTGAAATTGAGTTTGCTGTATCCTCCGTTTTTATATTCATAAGCTGTTACAGGGGAACCGATTGCCAAATTGCCGAAATTGGCGGCGCCAAGGCCATAGGCGGCTTTTTCCGGCTCAATCAGGGAGAGTGTTTCATTAATTGCATTTCTGACTTCCTGTTCCGATGAACCAACGGCATTGACCGGGGCAATACAGGCCAAACATAAGAAAACCATAATCAGAGCAATTGCTTTTCTCATAACATACCTCCATCATAAAAAACGTTTTTTGTACAAGTGATACAAACCACCGGAATCACCCCTCTTTTTTTAATATATTGTATCTTTAGTATGTAGCATTTTGCAACGTTTGTCAATTGGCGATCTTGCAAGAAACGACGCCACAAAAGTTGTAATGATCTACAAAAATTGGCTGGTTTATAGCAAGTGGGCTGTTTAAAGAACCGCAAAATCTGTCGCCGCTTGACATTCTGAGCGGGGCGTGGTATAGTAAAGATAATTTTGGAGGGCACTGCAAGAGTCTTCCCGAAGCAAACTCTTTGACCATCCGCGGCGCGCGGATCGAGGCTACACGGACGGCCGGGTCGAATGCCGAAAACCCGTTGAAGAGACGGGGGCAACTTCTGTTGCCTTATTGATTGAGTTCAAAGCTCAAATTTTATAAGTTGGTTACTTGATAACCGGGCGCGGGGCGCGTTTGTCAACTTGTGAAACGGTCAATAAGAGTAGTAAGAGTGATTTTTGCTTTCAAGACTCTCAGAAACCATCCAGAAATTTTCATACCGGGGAAGCTCCCTCTCCGCGGCGTGTGCTGCGCCGGAGCAGGGGACATGGCCTGCGGAATCTGTAATTTTTGGGCAAGTGACGCGTATATCTGCGCGGTCGCTTGCCTTTTTTCATGGGGACCGGCGGCCGTTTCTGCGCCTTTTGATGGGAAGCGCCGGATTTCCGGCGGCGTCCGGCCGGCATTTGCACGGTGCGAAATTTGTCATGATGACACGGGGAGTTTTTGATATGGGAAACAAGCTGAAACTTTACGGGTTTAATAACCTCACAAAATCCTTGAGCTTTAATATTTACGACGTCTGCTATGCGAAAACCGCGCGCGAGCAGAAAAACTATATTGCCTATATCGACGAACAGTATAACTCCGACCGTATTACGAACATCATGACCAATCTGACGGAGATGATCGGCGCGAAGGTATTAAGCGTGTCGAAGCAGGATTATGATCCGCAGGGCGCGTCCGTCACGTTTTTAATCGCGGAGGGTTCGATGATCCCGGCGGGCGGCGACGAGATTGTGGCGCATCTTGACAAGAGCCACGTCACGGTGCACACGTATCCGGAGTACCACCCCGACACGTCCATTGCGACATTCCGCGTGGATATTGACGTGGCGACCTGCGGGGAGATCACGCCGCTTTCCACACTGGACTATTTGATTTCGAATTTTGACTCCGATATTATCACGATGGATTACCGTGTGCGCGGGTTTACCCGCGATGTGGACGGGAAAAAGCTTTTCATCGATCACGACATCACTTCGATTCAGGATTACATCGACCCGCTGACGCTTTTGAAATACGACGCCGTGGATATCAACGTCTACCAGGCGAATTTATTTCATACCAAAATGCTGATTAAGGAAATTGATTTGCAAAATTATCTTTTTAACACCGATGTATATGAATTGCTGCCGTCGCGGCGGCTGGAGATTTCGTCCAGCCTGCGCCGCGAGATGATTGAAATTTTCTCCGGCTGTAATATTTACTGAGGCGCGTCCCCGCTGGGGAAACCGGCGGGGCATTTTCCCGTTTATCAGAAACGGGCGATCGGAGGAGGGAACCACATGGACAGGGAAAAACAGACACGCGCGCCGATTTACGAGGCGCTGGAGGATTTCCGGCGGATGCGCGTCGTGCCGTTTGATGTGCCGGGCCACAAACGGGGGCGCGGGAATCCGGAATTGACGGCTTTTTTGGGGGAGCGCTGCATGGAAACGGACGTGAATTCCATGAAACCGCTCGATAACCTGTGCCATCCCGTCTCTGTCATCCGCGAAGCGGAAGAAATTGCCGCGGACGCGTTCCGCGCGGCGCATGCGTTCTTTATGGTTGGCGGAACGACCTCCGCCGTACAGAGCATGATTCTCTATGCCTGCCGCCGCGGCGATAAGATCATCCTGCCGCGTAACGTCCACCGCAGCGCGATCAACGCGCTGGTGCTGTGCGGGGCGGTACCGGTGTATGTCAATCCCGAAGTGGACCATCGTCTGGGCATTTCTCTGGGGATGTCCGTTGCTCAGGTGGAGCGCGCCATGCGCGAAAACCCGGACGCAAAGGCGGTATTTATCAATAACCCCACGTATTACGGCATTTGTTCTGATATTCGCGCCATTACGCGCCTGGCGCACGAGCATGGAATGCTCGCGCTTGCCGACGAAGCGCACGGCACGCACTTTTCGTTTTCGCAGGCGCTGCCCGTCTCCGCCATGGACGCGGGCGCGGATATGGCGTCGGTCAGCATGCATAAGTCGGGCGGCAGCCTGACGCAGAGCTCGTTCCTTTTGACCGGGCCGAAGGTGAACGCGGATTATATGCGCCAGATTATCAACCTGACGCAGACGACGAGCGCGTCCTACCTGCTGCTTTCGTCGCTGGATCTTTCGCGCCGCAATCTCGCGCTGCACGGCGAGGAAATTTTCCGGCGCGTGACGGAGCTTTCGGAGTATGCAAGGCAGGAAATCAACGCCATAGGCGGCTATTACGCCTATTCCGCGGAATTGATTAACGGCGACAGTATTGCGGATTTTGACCGCACGAAGCTCTCGGTGTATACGCTGGACATCGGGCTTGCCGGCATTGAAGTTTATAACATCCTGCGGGATGAGTACAATATTCAGATCGAATTCGGAGACATCGGCAATATTCTGGCCTATGTTTCCGTCGGCGACCGGATGCGCGATATCGAGCGTCTGGTCAGCGCCCTTTCCGAGACGCGCCGGCGGTTCGGCGGCGAACGGCGCGGTATGCTCACGCAGGAGTATCTGCCGCCGGAAGTGGTGCTCCCGCCGCAGGACGCTTTTTACGCCGCGCATGAATCCGTACCGCTCTCTTTGGCGGAAGGCCGGATCTGCAGCGAGTTTGTCATGTGTTATCCGCCCGGCATTCCGATTCTGGCGCCCGGCGAGCGTGTGACGGCGGACATCCTCCGGTATATCGACTACGCGAAGGAAAAAGGATGTTCCATGACCGGAACGGAGGATCTTGCGATCAACCGTCTGAATGTGCTGAAAGGGGTTTAGTATGGAGCTTTGGTTTACGGAACGGCACACGCCGAACGTTAATTTTTCCATTAAGGTAGACCGTCAGATTTACAGCGGCCGCAGTGAATTCCAGCGGATCGATGTGTTTGAATCCGACGAATTCGGCCGGTTTTTAACGCTGGACGGGTATATGATGCTCACGGAAAAGGACGAGTTCATCTATCATGAGATGATTACGCATGTTCCCATGGCCGTACACCCCAATGTGCGCGACGTACTGGTGATCGGTGCGGGCGACGGCGGCGTAGTGCGGGAGCTGGCGCGTTATGACGGCATCCAGAGCATTGACCTCGTGGAAATTGACGAACTGGTGGTGGAGGTCTGCAAGCGCTATCTGCCAAAAACCGCCTGCCGTCTGGACGACCCGCGCGTCAGCGCGCATTATGAAGACGGCGTGCGTTTTGTCCGTTCCTGCGAGAACCAGTACGATCTCATTATTGTGGATTCGACCGATCCTTTCGGACCCGGCGAAGGCCTTTTCACGAAGGAGTTTTACGGTTCCTGTTATAAGGCGCTGCGGGAAGACGGCATTATGGTGAATCAGCATGAGAGTCCCTTTTACAAGGAAGACGCCGCCGCAATGCAGCAGGCGCACCGTCGGATTGCGCAGAGTTTTCCCGTCTGCCGTGTTTATCAGGCGCACATTCCGACCTATCCTTCCGGGCATTGGCTTTTCGGCTTTGCCTCCAAAAAATATCATCCCGTCTATGATTTGAATGCCGCGGCATGGAACCTGCGCGGCATCGGCACGGGCTACTATAACACCAAGCTCCACGCAGGCGCGTTTGCCCTGCCAAATTACGTAGAAAGGCTTTTGCGCGATGTTGAATAAAAATATCGAGACGTTTCTTGCCTGCGACGCGGAATACCAGGATGCCGCCGCAGTGCTTTATGGGGCGCCCTATGACGGGACGACTTCCTTCCGGCCCGGCACGCGGTTTGGTCCGCACGCCGTCCGTGCGGAATCCTATGGGCTTGAGACCTACAGCCCTTATCAGGACGCGGACCTTGCCGACTGCGCCGTGTTCGACAGCGGCGATCTGGAGCTGCCGTTTGGCAGCGCGGAGCGGGTTCTTGCGCTGATTGAAGCGCGCGCGGAGACCATTTTTGAAGACGGGAAGCTGCCTTTTCTGATTGGCGGCGAGCATCTTGTCACGCTCGGCGCCGTACGCGCCGCGGCGCGGCGGTATCCGGAGCTGGCCATTGTCCACTTTGATGCGCACGCCGACCTGCGCGACGACTATCTGGGCGACCGGCTCTCCCATGCGGCGGTGATCCGCCGCTGTCACGATATTGTGGGCGACGGACGGATTTTTCAGTTCGGCATCCGTTCGGGCGATCGGAGCGAGTTTCAGTGGAGCGCTGCGGGACATACCGCCATGCGGAAATTTGACTTCGAGGGCCTCGCCGAAACGCTGGATTCCCTCGCTGGGCGTCCCGTGTACTTTACGGTGGACCTCGATGTGCTTGACCCGTCCGTGTTCCCCGGCACAGGGACGCCGGAGGCCGGCGGCGTGACGTTTGACGCGCTGCGGCGCGCGGCGGAGACCGTGTGCCGGACGTGCCGTGTCGTCGGCTGCGACGTGTGCGAGCTCTCTCCCGGGTACGACGCCTCCGGCGTTTCGACGGCCGTGGCCGGGAAGATGGTGCGCGAGATGCTGCTTGCGCTTTTATCGAAAACCCGGTAAAGGCGGCGCCGGTTCTAAAATCCCTCTTTTTTCGCGGAAAAGCGATGTTGAAAGATCCGTTATTTTATTTCCTGCTCCAAAGCGTCAAACTCCGGTGTACTGAAAAATTCTCCAAGCGTCATATCAAGTCCGTCGCAAATGGCTTTGATCGTTAGAATTTTAGGATTTGTGCTTTTTTCATACAAAATGTTTTTGATGGAAGAAGGCGGCAATCCACACACCGTCGCAAGTTTATTGATTGTCATGTTGCGTTCCCTGCACAACTGAAGAATCCTGCTTCGAATGACACAAAGCGTATTCATAAAAAACCTCCAAAGCCTTTTGTTTTAGGATACTTGAATTGACTGGACATTTTAGGCTACGCGTGCTACTATTAGTCTATACATAGCCTTTGGAGGTGTTTTATGCAACGAAACACTTGCTTTTTTACCGGCCATCGGGTTTTGTCAAGGGACGAGCGTGCATTCCTTCGAAGAAAGCTGCCGGGAGAGATTGAAAAACTTGCAGATCAGGGAGTCAAATATTTTTGCAGTGCAGGCGCGGTTGGATTTGACCGGCTTTGTGAGTTTGCGGTGTTGGCTGTGCGGGAAAAGAGACCGGAGATCCGGTTATATTTGGCTCTTCCCTGTAAGACGCAGGACATCAAATGGACGGAATATGAGAAAAAGGAATATGAATATATAAAATTCCGGGCGGATAAGGTGATTTATACGGCGGAGGAGTACTACAAAGGCTGTATGTTGGATGGAAACCGGTTCCTGGCAGATCGCTCCGGCTTTTGTCTTTGTTATCGGAAAAGATCCTATGGCGGTACGGCGTATGCGGTACGGTATGCAAAAACCCGCGGCCTGGTGATTGTCAATTTGGCGCGGACGAATGGGGAATCTTAGCCGGTTGCGTTGATTTTCCCACGGACATGTGGGTTGTTCGATCCTGCGGGAGGATTCCAAAGAGGGATCTCTTTGTCTGTTTCAAGGAGCCTGGTGAAAATCGAAATACCCCCTTTTTCTCTTAACAGGCAGGAACTGTTTTCACTTCCCGTTTCTTATGTAGAACGGAAACGGGCGAAAATAAAAAAAGAAAACCCCTCAGGGGTTTTAAAAAAGGAGATTTATTATGGGAAAAGCGCTCATCATTGGTTGCGGCGGCGTGGCGTCCGTCGCCATTCACAAGTGCTGCCAAAACAGCGGCGTTTTTGAGGAAATCTGTATTGCCAGCCGCACAAAGTCGAAATGCGACGCGCTGCGCGACAAACTCGCCGGCACCACCGCCACGCGCATTACGACGGCACAGGTAGACGCAAACGACGTCGATCAGCTCATTGCGCTGATTCGTGAAGTCCAGCCGGATGTGGTGATGAACCTTGCCCTTCCTTATCAGGATCTCACCATCATGGATGCGTGCCTGGCCTGCCGCGTCAACTACATGGACACGGCAAACTACGAGCCGGAGGATACCGCGCACTTTGAATACAGCTGGCAGTGGGCCTACCGCGACCGTTTCCGCGACGCGGGCATTACGGCACTGCTTGGCAGCGGGTTTGACCCCGGCGTGACGGGCGTGTTCTCCGCCTATGCCCTCAAGCACCACTTTGACACCATCGAGTACATCGATATCCTCGACTGCAACGCCGGCGACCATGGGTACCCCTTCGCCACCAATTTTAATCCGGAGATCAATATCCGCGAAGTGTCGGCAAAGGGCAGCTACTGGGAAGATGGCCACTGGGTTGAAACCGAACCGATGGAAATCAAACGCGTGTACAATTTCCCGGAGATCGGCGAACGCGATATGTACCTGCTGCACCATGAGGAAATCGAGTCGCTGGCGCTCAATATTCCCGGCATCAAGCGGATTCGTTTCTTCATGACCTTTGGCCAGAGCTATCTGACGCACCTCAAGTGCCTCGAGGATGTCGGTATGACCTCGATTGAGCCGATCGAGTTTGAGGGTCATCAGATTGTCCCGCTCCAGTTCTTAAAGGCCGTACTGCCCGACCCGTCCTCGCTCGGTCCGCGCACAAAGGGCAAGACGAATATCGGATGTATTTTCCGCGGGAAGAAAGATGGAAAAGAGAAAACCTATTATCTTTATAATGTATGCGATCATGAGGCCTGTTACCGTGAAGTCGGCAGCCAGGCCGTCGCCTACACAACGGGCGTGCCGGCCATGATCGGCGCCGCGATGCTTCTGACCGGCACCTGGAACCAGCCGGGCGTGCATAACATCGAGGAGTTTGATCCGGATCCCTTTATGGATGCGCTGAATCAGTTCGGCCTGCCCTGGCAGGAGAGCTTCTCGCCGGAGCTTGTGGACTGATGAAACGTCAGGACCTGCCGACGCCGTGCTATATTGTGGACGAAGCGCGGCTGATCGAGAACGCAAAAATCCTGCGCGGCGTCGCGGACCGCACCGGCGCGAAGGTGTTGCTGGCGCAGAAGGCATTTTCCATGTTTTATGCCTATCCGCTTTTGCGGCAGTACCTGGACGGTACGACCTCCAGCGGCCTTTATGAGGCGCGGCTCGCGCACGAGGCGTTCGGCGGCGAGTGCCACGTGTTTTCCGCAGCCTATCGCGCTGCGGATATGGACGAGCTTGCCGCGATCTGCGGACATGTG
>CALWBW010000019.1 GCA_944376195.1 uncultured Clostridia bacterium
GGCGTCGACCCTTTTCACCATCCTGCTTCCCATCGCAAGCAACCTGAAAAACCTGGCGTTTTTCCTGCCCGCGCTTGCGTTCGTGCTGCTCTCCATGGCGATCTTCCGAAGCCCTGCCGTGGCGCTCATGCCGGACGTCACGGTAAAACCGCTGCGCAGCCGCGCTAACGCGATCATCAACCTGACGGGGACGGTGGGCGGCATTGTGATGCTGGGCGCCATTGCGGTGCTTGTCCCGAAGGGCGAAAACCCCGACTATCTGCCGCTTTTCCTCGTGCTGTCCGGTTTTATGCTGGTCTGCCTGGCCATACTCCTTTTCACCATTCGCGAGCCAAAACTGCATCAAAAGATGCTGGCTGATTCCGCTGCGCTGGACAGCGGGGAAGAGGCGCAGGACGCTGCTCCCGGCGCGCCGCTGCCGCGCGAGGTACGCCGTTCGCTCATTCTGGTCCTGGCCTCCATTTTCCTGTGGTTTATGGGATATAACGCCGTCACCACCGCTTTTTCCAAATATGCAAACATCTATTGGGGCCTGGAGGGCGGCGCCTTTGCCTATACGCTGCTGATTGCACAGGGCGCCGCCATTGCGGCCTACATCCCCGCCGGAATCCTCGCGACAAAGTTTGGCCGCCGGAAAACCATTTTAGGCGGGATTGTCCTTTTAACGGTGGCGTTTGCCGCCTGCGTCTTTTTCAAAACCTTCGGCGGTTTGATTTTCTTCTTCTTTATCCTGGCAGGGTTCGGTTGGGCCGCCATTAATGTCAACAGCTATCCTATGGTCGTGGAGATGAGCCGCGGCGCGGACATCGGCAAGTATACCGGCTACTATTACACCACCTCCATGGCGGCGCAGGTGCTTACGCCGGTACTCTCCGGCGCCGTGCTGGAGTATGGGTATCTCCTGCTGGGCAGCGCGGACCCGAATGCAGGGTACGTGTTCCTGTTCCCCTACGGTGCGCTCTTTGTCGCACTCTCGTTTGTCACGATGCTGTTCGTCCGCCACGGCGACGCCAAGCCGCTCCCGGCAAAGGATAAGCTTGAGGTGTTCGCCGGCGACGACTGAGACGTTTTCCCCTGTGGCAGCGTTTCCCTTTTCCAAGGACGCGCGCCGTTTTCCGTCTTGCATATTGGATCATTGCCGGACTCAACGCTCATTTCGTATTTCCGTTTCTGGGCCTGCTTTTTTCCATTGGAATTTATCAAAACCGTCAGAACACGCAGGAAACAGAAATTCTTCCCTGATGCCGCCATCCCGTTCGTGCAAACCGGACCGGCATTTGTCTCTGCGGACGCATGCCGTCCGTATTTACGCAAACCTGCAATTGGAAATCCAACTTCCAACAAACCCAAAAAACCCCGACTAAACCGGGGTCTTTTTGTACTTTTTTACGCACTGTTTAAAAATATAACCTTTTTTTAAAACGGTAACTTTATTCTGCTCCGTCTTACAGGTAAGATAGAAGTATCTTGATTCATTTTCCAAGGAGGGAGGTCTTGCATGAAAGACCCTATTTTAACAAACCAGGCGCTTTCGCAGCATCTGCTCTTTTTTGATCCGCTGAACAAAAAAGCAGTGTTTGAAAAAGGCGCAAACGGACGCAACCGCATTTATTATGTGGACGAAAAACCGGGCGTGGAAATCCTGGATTTCGGCGTTGCACGGTTCAACTATTACGCGCCGGACGCAGAAAGCGTGCGCGTAAAGGGCTGGGGCGGCTCCATGAGCGCGTCTTATGATCTTGCGCCCTGCGGCGACGGCTATTGGAGCTGCACGGCGGACGACATCAACCCCGGCTTCCATTACTGCGATTTCTACGTTAACGGCGTCAAAACCCTGAACCCCCTCGCCCCGTACGGATACGGCGGCTTCTATGTCTGCAACTTCTTCGAAATGCCCGACCACGACTCCGACTTCTTCCTGCTGCAGGACGTCCCGCACGGCGACGTGCGCATGGAGCTTTACAAGTCTCCGGTCAACGACCGCTGGAAGGCCGCGTGGGTCTATACGCCGCCAGGGTACGACGCGGAGGTGGAGCGCCGGTATCCCGTCCTCTATATCCAGCACGGCGTCGGAGAAAACGAGACCGGCTGGATCTGGCAGGGCAAACTCAACTATATCCTCGATAACCTGATCGCCGCGGGCAAATGCGAACCGATGCTCGTTGTCATGAACTCCGGCTACGCGTTCCGCGACGGGGAAATCAACATGTTCCTGCCCGGCGATTTCGACCGGGAACTGACGGCCGGCTGCGTCCCGTTCATCGACGCCAAGTACCGCACGCGTACGGAGCGGGAGAATCGCGCCATCGCGGGCCTGTCGCTCGGCAGCGCCCAGGCATTCTCCATCGGCCTCAATCATATGGAAGATCTCTTCTCCGCCATCGGCGTCTTCTCCGGCGGGATCAACCCGCGCGGGATGTTTGACGACTTTGATGTGTCGGAGGCGTTTGCGGACGGCGAACGCTTTAACCGGCTGATCCGGGTGTTCTTTGTCTCCGCAGGGGAAAGCGAACGGATGACGGAGGCCAACCACACCACTTTGCAGGAACTGGCCGCTACGAAAGGCATCCACGGCGTGGAATACACGCGTCCCGGCTATCACGAATGGGATGTGTGGCGCTACAGCCTGCGCGAATATGTACAGCTTCTGTTTCGGTGAGGGGAGGAACATACGATGAATGAAATCAGAAAGAACCAGGCGCTGGCTTCCTACCCGCTCTTTTTCGATGACGTCCATAAGCTTCTGACCTTTGGCGACCGTTCGAAAACGGGCGCATATATTCCGCTGCGTCCCGGCTGCGAGCTTCTGGAAGACGGCCGCGTACGCTTCAACTACCGTCCCGCCGAGGGAACCAAGAGCGTCGTCGTGAAGGGAATCGGCGGCTCCATGCCCGGCACCTATGAACTGAAGCCGGATTGCGACGGTTACTGGTCCGTCACGGTGGACGATATCCGCGACGGCTTCCATTATCACAAATACTTTGTCGACGGCGTCGAAGCGCCGAATGTACTTGCGCCCTATGGCTACGGCTGTTTCCAGCCCATCAACTTCTTTGAGATGCCCGGCGGCGCTGATCCGGAATTTTACCTCCTGAAAGATGTGCCGCACGGGACAGTGCGCATGGATCTTTACAAGTCCGCGCTAACCGGGCGCTGGCGCAACTGCTTTATCTACACCCCGCCGGGATATGAGACGGACCTTTCGCGCCGTTATCCGGTGCTCTATCTCCAGCACGGCGGCGGCGAAAACGAGGTCGGCTGGGTCTGGCAGGGCAAGATCAACTATATCGCGGACAATCTCCTGGCCGAGGGCCTGATGGAGCCCATGATTATCGTTATGAACAACGGTTATGCCTTTAAAGACGACGGCACCAGCAACGAGTCGATGGGCAGCATCGACGAAGTCATCGTCGGCGATTGCATCCCGTTCATCGACGCCAAATACCGTACCGTCGCAGACCGTCACGGCCGCGCAATGGCGGGCCTCTCCATGGGCGCCATGCAGTCGAACGTCACGGTGATGAAGAACCCGGACGTGTTTGCAAGCGTCGGGATTTTCTCCGGCGGGTTCAACTATCAAGGCGACGGCTATGACCTCACGGACGTCTTCTCGGACGTCGAAAAGTTCCGCGCACGGTTCGACCTTTTGTTTGTATCGGCGGGCGAGGATGAGCAGCCCATGTGCGATACGCTCCGCAAAACCCTCGGGGAACTCAACGAACGCGGGTTCTCCAATGTGTTCTATTCCTGCCCGGGATTCCACGAGTGGGATGTGTGGCGCTACGCCGCGCGCGAATTTTTAAAACGTCTGTTCCGCTGAAAACGCCGGAACAATTCAAAAAAGGCCCGGGACCAAAGTCCCGGGCCTTTTTCTGGCTCTTTGCGGTTTTTTACCGTTTGATATACTGTTCGCGCTCCGGCCCGACGGAAATATAGGTAATCGGGCAGCCAACCGCTTTTTCGACATACTGGATATAGGCACGCGCATTTTCAGGCAGTTCCTCCCAGGTACGGCAGGCGGAAATATCTTCGTCCCAGCCGGGCAGGGATTCATAGACGGGCTTTGCACGCATCAGGCGGTCGCCGGACGGGAACGCGTCCGTGCGCACGCCGTCCACTTCATAGGCCGTGCAGACCGGAACTGGGCCGATGCCGGAGAGAATGTCCAGCTTGGTCAGGGCCAATTCATCCGCGCCCTGCATCCGGACGCCATAACGCGACGCCACGACGTCAAACCCGCCGACGCGGCGCGGACGTCCCGTCGCGGCGCCGTACTCGCTGCCCGCGCCGCGCAGACGCTCGGCCTCCTCACCGAAAAATTCACAGACAAACGGGCCCTCGCCCACGCAGCTGGAATAGGCCTTCATAATACCGATCACGCGGTCCAGCTTCAACCCCGGTACCCCGGCGCCGATCGGCGCGTAGGCCGCGATGGTGGAAGAGGAAGACGTGTACGGATAAATGCCGAAATCAATGTCGCGCAACGCGCCCAGCTGCGCTTCGAACAGGATGTTTTTGCCGTTCTCCGCAGCCGCAGAGAGATACTGCGTGGTGTCGCAGACATAGGAAGCCAGCGGCAGCCCATATGTCTCAAGCCAGGCAAGCATTTCCTCCGGATCTATCGGCGCGTGGCCATAGCCGTTTGCAATGGTCAAATTGCGCCATTCCACAATGTCCGCCATATTGCGGCGGATATAATCAAAGTCCAGCAGATCTCCCATGCGGAAGGTCTTTTTCATATATTTGTCGGCATAAACCGGCGCGATCCCGCGGCGGGTGGAACCAAACTTCCGGTCGGCGAGCCGGTCCTCCTCCAAAACATCCAAAAGCTTGTGATACGGCATGCAGATCGTCGCACGGTCGCTGATTTTCAAATGTTCCGGCGTGATTTCAATGCCCTTCTCCCGCAGGGAACGGATCTCATTCGACAGGTGCTCCACGTCGATTACCATGCCGGGGCCCATCACATTCACCGTCTCCGGACGCAAAATGCCGGAGGGAAGCAGATTCAGGATAAACTTACCGCGTTCGTTCACTACGGTATGTCCGGCGTTATTGCCGCCTTGGTAACGCGATACAATATCGCTCTGCGCGCTTAGCAGGTCCACCATGCGTCCCTTACCTTCATCGCCCCAGTTGATCCCCACGATAGCCGTCAACATATAAAGCACCTCTTTCGGTTGTAAAAAAATGGGTTTCTTGTTCAAAATGGAACCAGGAACCAAAGGTTCCCGGCAAAATCCAGTTTGTATTATACCATATGTAAGGGAATGTTTCAACTGTTTAATCTGCTGAATCTCGCGTCCGCCGGCGGAAAATTCCTGTTTTTCCGCTTTCGCACGCCGGCAGTTTTGTTTTAACAGCGCCGGTTTCAGGCTTCCCGCAGCACGCCGTATGCCGCAAGATGGTTCTCATCCCCCAATCTTGGGGACCTCGGGAGTAATATAGGATGGGGCGCCGGCGGCGTCCGTCTCCCGGGAGTCATCCGAATCCCCGGAATTTTCCACCACAACGACATAAAAACCCGCCGTCACGTCATTCGCCTCCGCAAAAGGGGCCCAGTTCCCCAATGCCGTATCCATTTGATCCCACTCGGCGCCATCGTCGTCATTCCAATACCAGCTGAGGTCGAAGTCCTGATATTCCCCGCCCCGCACCGTTCCGGTCACGGCGCGGACTACCTGGTCTGCCTCCACTCCTTCAGACAGAGGATACGCGCCGGTATCCGTAAATCCGTCTCCGGTCAGAATGGGCGCAACCGGCAGGTCAGGTTCCTCTTCTTCTACATACAGGATTGCGATATACCGGATCATGTGGTCCGTCGCATTCTGCAAACGTACGACGTCCAGACGTTCCGTACCGGACGCGACCATCCGGCCGTCGTTTTCCGACTGCACGTTCTGGTAGACCGTGTCAAACAGGCGCAACTCCGCCACGCCGTTTTCCCCGACGGCGGTGCCGCTGTCCCAGGTCAGTCTGCCGGTGGTGTAGGTGAGGACATGGCCGGGCGTTTCGCTCCCGCCGGAATGGGCCGCCTCAATTGCCATTGGGAACAGGAGAAGTTGCAACAAGAAGAGAAACAGCGCCACAGTCGGCAGCCAGTTTAGTTTTGCAGTATTTCCCATAGTTTCCCTCGTTTACGGTTTGTAACAACGCCGCGGTTTTCGCCTTTTTTATACAAAATAGGCCGTCCCGCCGCTATATGGTCGGGACGGTTCTTTCAACCGCGCCGACAGGAACAGAAATTCCCGCGTTAGTCGGCCTGCGTAATCTCTACGTCAAGGCCAATGGTGATACCGGGTGCTGACACAACATCATTGACAGCGCGATTTTCAAGCTGCGGATCATTTCCATGAGTCTATTTGATCCGATATATACGCGATTGCTCATGACCATTTTCAAACGCTTCTCCCGCAGCCCCGGCCACCAAACTCCATTTGACAGCACGAGCAATATCAGCGTTTTCCTCTTCGCCGCCATATTCGGCAAAAATCCCTCTTATAAAACAAGGGAAAACCAAGATAAACACCTATAACATCGCTCAGGATTTTGATGGTTCGTTTGCGTTATGTCTCGTCTTTTCTTCTTGACTCTCTTCACCGCAGGTTTTCCATTTTCTCAATTCTTCGACAATATTATATTGGAGCATATATAGAAATTCTATCAATTTAAAAATTTGTGACGATTTTGTGATTTTCTATTCGCCCTTCTGTGATATAATACAGAAAAAAGCTGACAAGGAGCGTTTTCTCATGTATCGTGTTCTGCTGGTGGACGATGATCCGCATATCTTGTCCGCCAACGAAGCCTTCTTAAAAAAACGAGGGTACCAAGTCCTGCTTGCGCAAAACGGCGCGGAAGCGCTGGCGATTTCCTCTTCCGCCGCCTTGGACGCCATTGTGCTGGATCTGGATATGCCGGATATGAGCGGGTTGGACGTCTGCCGCCGTCTTCGGGAAACTTCCAGCGTACCCATCCTCTTTCTGTCCGCCTATGCCGCGACAGACGACCGGATCCGCGGCCTTATCGCCGGCGGTGACGACTATCTGGGCAAACCCTACTCCCTGGTTGAATTGGAGCTGCGCCTGCGTCTGCGCATTCAACAGCGGCATCCGGTAGAGGATAACGAAGTCCTCCGTTTCGGCGAACTGGAGATCGACACCGGCCTGCGGGAAATTCGCTACCAGGGCACGGCAGCCGCCTTCACCGCGCTGGAATTCGACCTTTTAACGTTTTTAGCGCGGAACCCCGGTCAGGTATTTTCCTACGAACAACTCTATGACGGAGTTTGGAAATCCTCGCTCAACAAGGGCCTTCACAACATTCAGGTCTGCATGGCGCGCGCCAGACAGAAGCTGGACCTTTTATGTCCCGGCAAGCACTATATCGAAACCGTACGGGGAAAAGGGTACCGTTTCCGCAATTTTTAAGGGCATGAAGGCAAAAAAACGCCCCGGGAAAACCCGGGGCGGGTAAAACTTATTTCTTTTTTTGGGATAACCGAACGGACAGGATCCCGGCGGCGGCGCACACGCCCAACCCGCCCAGAACCAGGAGCGTCTGGAGTAAAACGGAGGGCGGTTCCTCCTGCGGGGATGCGGCCTGCACAACAACGGGACTTTCCGCCCGCGTTGCCTGATCCGGTTGAATTGCCGGTTCCTCCGGCTTCGATGTCTCCGAAGTTTCCGGTTCGGGGGCCGGTTCTTGCTCTGACTCGGGAGCTGTACTAACAGAGTCCGACGTAGATTCCTGCGCCGTCTCGCCTGCCGCGGCATCTGCCGTATCAGGCTCCTCCGGCTCCGATACCGCACTCGTAGACTCTAGTCTAGGCTCCTCAGCCGGTTGTACCGTGATTTCCCATCCGGATTCCATCCCAGGAACAGCCGCGGACTCGGATTCCTCCTCTCCTCCAGGGTTTGTCTCCGATTCCGGTTCGGAAACCGGTTCTTGCTCTGGCACGAGCGCAGGCTCTGATTCCTGTTCCGGCGCCTGCTCAGGTTCGGGTTCCGAATTCTGTCCCGGTTCCTGCTCCAGCTCGGACTCTGGTTCAGACTCCGGCGCTTGCTCTGATCCAAGTACCGGTTCACGGTCCGGGGCAATCGGGGAGACGCTGCCGCCCCGGTTTCCGCCCGAATCATCGAATTCCTCCGGATAGAGGAAATACGCCTCGGAACGCCAGTACTCATGGAACCAGGGATCCTCCGCCGCAATCCGGAAAAGACGGGGTCTGGCGTCCTGCAAAACAAAGACACAGACCGTAGCCTCGTCCTGATCCTCTTTCACCAGGAAAAACGACGTTTCATCTTCCCATCGTTCCCAGGTCCTGCCGCCATCGAGGGAGGTTTCGCCCCAGACATCGACGTCTTCCGGCAGATTCTGCACCGTCAATTGAACGGTAGGGACCTGATCCCCTTTCCACACCGCTTTTGTCACGATCAATTTTTCCGGCGTGTACCAGTGGACGGTCAGTTCCAACGGGAGCAAGCTTGGCATCACGTTCCCTTCTTTATCAAGAAATGTGCCCTCCAGCACCAGTTCGCCGCTGGTACGGCCGTCATAGTCTTGCAGATTCCAGGAAAGCGGAACTTCCCTCCGCTCCGAAGTCCCCTGACTCTGTACATTCACCCGCAGGGATTCCGGCAGCATGTCCTGCATAAGCCGCGTCCCCTCTTCCAGCCAGAGGTCATCCGGACTGTCATATTGATTCTCCACCAGGGGAGGCGCCCACTGCACAAGCCCTTCTTCCAACTCCGTCGCAGACAGCTCTATAGAACCTCCCGGTTCCTGGACAATCAAAAACCCCTCGCCAATCGTTTGCAGCGTGACTTCCGTCAATTTTAATTGTCCGCCGGCTTTTACGACAATCAGTCCGTCCTCCCGGCAGGCGCCGGTTAAAACCGGGCTGGCCTCCGGTCCTCCGATTGACAGGGCACCAATACCGAGGAAACCTCCCGCCTCTATCACAATCTGGCCGGTCACTTCCACGGTCAAATTCCCGGGGTAATACCCGTCGGCCGTGATATCCTCCCCCGCAAAGGCGGAGGAAACGGTTGTGTAGCTGCGCGATTCTCCGTCCCCGATTACGCACGAATCCAGCGTCACGGTATAGGACTCGATGTCAGGCGTTTCCTCCGTCCCGGACGTTTCGCCCAGCGCGGGCGGGTTCTCTGTCCCCGACGTTTCCCCCGACGCGGGCGGGTTCTCTGTCCCGGACGTTTCTCCCGACGCGGGCGGGTTCTCCGTCCCGGACGTTTCGCCCAGCGCGGGCGGGTTCTCTGTCCCGGGTGCAAGCAATGCCTGTGCGGCGGGGGAAAAACCGCCCCATCCCAGTGTCAACACCAACAACCAGGAAATCAGCAGTTTGTAGAAAATTTTATTTCCCATATTTCCCTCCATGAGGTATGTTCTATGAAAAAACGAATACGATCGAATTTACTCTGTTTAATGGTTACGCTGCTCTTCGCCCTGGGTGCCTTCTTATTCCTATACAAACAGGACAACAAGTACACGGCCGCGCTCCCCGGCGGATACGGGTACAATGTCCTACAGGAAAATTTGGATGAGGTCGCGTTTTTGATTGACGGCTGGGAATACTATCCGGGGCAACTTTTGGATCCGGAAGATTTTTCCGCGGGCGTCACCGCCGAAATCTATACCTACATCGGAAAATATCCGAATTTTTCCGCGCACTTAAACAGCCCCTATGGCGTTGCCACATACCGGATCCTCCTAAAATGCGGCGACACGCCGGCGGAAGTCGCGCTTTACCTGCCGGAACTGCTGTGCGCAGGGCGGGTCTACCTCAACGGAGACCTGCTGGGAGAACAGGGCAGCCTCGACCCGTATATTCCGCGGGTGATGGACGGCGTGTACGCCTTTTCCGCGTCGGGCGATTTGGAACTCATCGTACAGTGCGCCAATTACACCCACTACTATTCCGGCCTGTATTATCCGCCGGCCATCGGTTCGCCGGGCGCCATTTCCCGGATGCTCACCCTGCGCCTGATGATCTACGGGCTCCTGTGCTTTGCGCCTCTGGCCGTCGCTCTCTCGAACTTGGTCCAGTGGCTCCTGGGGCGGGACAAACCTACGCGGCAAATGGGCATCCTCAGCCTGGCATTTTCCATACAGGTCTGCTATCCGTTTCTGCGTGCCCTCGGCGTCCCCATGATTCGTCCGCTCTATGCGCTGGAAGATGTCTGCGGCGCGGTCGTGCTGCTATGCTGTATCCTGTTGGCCGGAACGCTGTCCGGCCTGGAAGGCCGCCGGTTCCACCGGCGCTTTGCCGTTCCTGCGGCGGCAACCCTGTGCGTCGTGACCGTGGTATTTCCTTTGTTTATTTTACCATATGTCCCGGCCTTCATCAATGCCTATGGCATGCTCCTTTTTTTGTGGAAATTGGCTGCCGGCATCTATCTATTCTGTTTAGCCTGCCTTTCCCTGCGGACAAAGGAAATTCTGGACCGCTATCTTCTATGCGCCTCCGGGTTTTACGGCCTGTCTCTGTCCGTCTCCGTATTGGGCGCAAACCATCTGGAACCTATTTTCGGAGCCTGGTCGGAGGAGTACGGCGGGTTCGTGCTGGTGATCGGTTTTGCCGCGCTGATGGCGCGCCGCGGGATCCTTCTGGCACAGGAAAACCGCCGTCTGACCTTTCACTTACAAGAAGAAGTCGACAACAAAACCCGTTTCATGGAGACCCTGCTCGCCGAACGCCGGGAATTGCTGGCAAACCTCCTGCACGACATCAAAAACCCGCTTGCCGCGCTACGCAGCTATGCCGAACTGGTACGCACCGGAAACGTCGCGCTTGACTCCGAAACCGCGGGGTATCTGGAAGCGCTTACGGAGCGCGCCGGGGCCGTCGAAGAACGGTTCGGCATTCTCCAGGACTTTTCACGCGGGGAACGCGGCGCATTTCAGCCGGAAACCATCTGTCTCAATCAATTTCTGCACTGGTTTTATGAACAAAACCGGCCGGATATGGAGCTTACGCTCCTGCATTTTTCCCTGAAACTCCCGAAAGAAGAGCTGTTCATTCTGGGAAGCCGGGAACGGCTGTGGACCGCTTTGGAAAATTTATGCTATAATGCCGCCTCCTATACGCCCCCGCAAGGGCATGTCCTACTGACACTGGAACGGGAAGGAGCCTATGCTGCCGTTTCCGTTTCCGATACCGGCGCCGGGATTCCGCCCGATATCCTACCCCGCATCTTTGAACGCGGGTATACCACGCGGGCCGGAGGGGACGGCTTGGGACTTGCCATCGTTCGTGCCGTCGCCATAGAGCACGGCGGCACCGTAACGGCTGCTTCCCAACCGGGAAAGGGCAGCGTTTTCACCCTGCGCCTTCCGATAAACCCGGCGCCGTAACGCCGCGCCTTACAAAAATGCCCCCGGGAAACGGTAATTGACCGTTTCCCGGGGGATTCTCTTTCCCGGTACGCGAGGTTTTTTACATCCCCGCGAGGTAGGCCTCCTGTTCCGGCGTGAGCACGTCGACGCCGAGGCCCATGGCCTCCGCCTTGATAAAGGCGATTTCACGGTCGATCTCCTCCGGGACCGGATACAAACCCGGCGCAAGCCCGCGGCCGTGCTCTTTCATGTAAAGGCAGCTCATAAACTGAATGGCAAAGCTTAAATCCATAATATCCGCCGGATGGCCGTTGCCCGCCGAAATATTCACCAGCCGCCCGTCCGCCATCGAATTGATGATACGCCCGTCGGCCAGGCGGAACCCCTCGATAAAGGGCTTGCGCTCCCAGTGCTCGACGGCAAGAGCAGCGAGGTCGTTCAGGTTATATTCCACATCGAAATGGCCGGAATTGGCCACAATCGCATTGTGCTTCATTTTTTCAAAATGCCTGCGCGTGATAACGTCGCGGCAGCCGGTCGCCGTGACGAAGATATCGCCCAGGGGCGCCGCATCGTCCATCTTCATCACGCGGAACCCATCCATCGCGGCCTCCAGCGCGCGGTGCGGATTGACTTCCGTGACAATCACGTTTGCGCCGAGCCCCTTGGCACGCAGGGCAATTCCGCTGCCGCAGTTGCCGTAACCCGCAACGACGACCGTCTTGCCGGAAACCATGACGTTTGTCGTGAACATGATCGCGTCCCAGGTAGATTGGCCCGTACCGTGGTGGTTGTCAAAAAGATGTTTACAGTCGGCGTCGTTAACCGCCATCATGGGGAAACGGAGCGTTCCCGCCGCGGCGCGCGCTTTCAAGCGGTGGATACCGGTCGTCGTCTCCTCACAGCCGCCGATCAGGTTTTCGCCGTACTCCGGATGCTCGCCGTGCAGCATGGCGACAAAATCGCCGCCGTCGTCGATCAGGATATGCGGACGGCAGGAGAGCGTCTTGCGCACATGCTCATAATATTCGTCCATCGTCGCATCAAACCAGCCGCAGACGTTGAAGCCCTCGGCGTAAAGCGCCGCGGCAATTTCGTCCTTTGTGGAGAGGGGGTTGCAGCCGGTGACGGATACCTCCGCGCCCGCCGCGCGCAAAACCTTGCACAAATACGCGGTCTTGGCCTCCAGATGCACACATACGGCAATGCGCAGGCCGGCAAAGGGCTTCGTCTCGCGGTATTTTTCCTCCAACGCGGCGAGCACCGGCATATAATCGCGCACCCATTCAATTTTTTTCGCGCCCTGCGGCGCCAGTTCGGGATATTTAATATCGCTCATATTGAGTCATTCCTTTCCGGAGTAATCGTTCAGATTTCAGACAAGCCGCCTGAAAAGCAGGCGGCGCAGCGCGCCGACGCTTTCCACATCCTGCGGCGCAGCCAGACGGCTTTCGATAATATTCGCGCCGAATTCATGTAACAAAAGCCCCACAAGGCAGGTTTCGGCAAGCGATTCGGGATCGTAGTCGCCAAAAAATCCCGCGAGAAACGGCTTTTCCAAATAAAACGCCTCGCACATCACGCAGGCAAGTTCCACCTCAATCGGCGCCGTCAGCGCGTCGGCATAGTCGATCACGCACAGTTCCCCCTCCGGCGTAATCAGGATATTGTCGCAGGTCAGGTCGCCGTGGACGTAAACCGGCGCGCTGCGGGGCGCGCGGGCAAGAAACGCCTCGCGCTCCCGCAAAAACGCGGGGGAAAACGGCGTCCAGCGTTCGGCAGCGGCGGCGTTACGGAGCCGGCCGGCGTGAAACGGTTCGCACGGCGTGTCCATCTGGTCGACAAAGCGGCGCAGCTCGCGCCCAATCCGCCGTTTTTCCTCTGCGGAAAGGCGGTCCATCACCACCCCAAGTTCCTGCCCCGGCACAGCTTCCATCACAAGATAGTCAAAACGGTACCGGTCTTCTATCGTGCCGGCAGCGTAAAGCCGCGGCGCACGGGCGCCGATCCGGTTCGCGCGCGAAAGGCCGAAACGCTCCGTTTCGTAATCCTCGCCGGAGGAAAATCCGGACTCCATCGGCGCAAAAATTTTCACGACAAAACTTCCCACACGGAACACCGCGTTGGTGCCCGGCGTGCAATTTTCCACCTCGGAAAACGGCAGGCCGTGCGTCTTAAAAATCTGTTCTATCAGCGGGCAAAACGCCTCGGCGGACTGAAAAAGCCGCGCCCAATCGTCTTTTCCGCCAATCGTAGAAGAAAACAGCATAACGCTCCTTTCCCGGCAGTTTTCAGCCGGTACCCTTTCAGTTTCTCACATCCCGCGCCGGATTGCAAGCGCGTTTTTTCGCAAAAGCCGCGCGTCCGGCGAAAAAGGGGAGTCTGCGCGTTTTAAAAAGGCTGCGGCGTCAGCTCCGCCGCTTCCCCCGTACACAGGCACGCGTCATATCCCGGGCAAGGCGAAAACCAGGTCAGCCACAGCTCCTCCACCTGAGTCAGAAGCCGCGCGCCGTCCGTGACGGAAAACCGGGAAAACGTGCCGTCGATGCCTGTGCCGCGGTATTTGCACACGCTCTCCTTCGCGGTCCAAACCTGAAAAAAGGCGTCCGGGCCGCGCGCTTCCAGGTACGCCCACTCCAGCGGATGAAAAAACCGCCGCGCAATCCCCGCCGTATTCTGTACGCGACGCTCTTGCACATCCAACCCCACCTCCCGCGGCGCCATGGCGCACATCCATAACGACCCGCTGTGGGAGATTGAAAAACAAAGTGGGGGCGTAACGGAAAAAACCGGCTTGCCGTATGCCCCGCGCGCCGGTTCGGAGAATGCTTCCGGCGTACGGCCGGTATACCGCGCCGCGGCACGCGCCAGCAGCGCGTGCGACGACGCCGGACCCTCTGCGTACGGCCGACGGGCGTCAAACGGCATATGACTGTAAAGCGCAACCTGCATGGTGTTCGCCTCCTCTTCTCCTCCTATTTATACAGGGATTTTCCCCAAAACGCAAGCCGCGGCGCCTGAAACCGTCGGCCTGCGGCGGATTCTTATTGCGGCGCGGCGCCGCCTGCGGTATAATAGGAGGGAAATTTGGTTTTTCCCGCCCATTTCTTTCAAAAAGGGCGTATTCCCCCTTTGCAAAACGACTTTCCGGGAGGTCTTCTATGGTTTTCAGCAGCATGGTGTTTCTGTTTCTCTTTCTCACGGTCTCCCTGCCCGCCTATTTCCTCGTTCCGGCGCGCTGTCGCCGCGCGCGGAATCTGGTGCTGCTCGCCGTCAGCCTCTTTTTTTATTTCTTCGGCGAACCGGTCGGGATTCTTTTGATGCTTGCCTCCATCGCGGGGAACTGGCTTTTCGCGCGCGGCATCGGCGCCGGACGCCGTGCAAAAGCCTGGCTCATCGTCTCGGTGGTCTTCAACCTTGTTCTGCTCGGCGTCTTCAAATACGCCGACTTCCTTATTACAAACTTGAACGCCCTGACAGGGCTGGCGCTTCCCCCGTTGGGGCTTGCCATGCCCATCGGCATTTCCTTTTTCACCTTCCAGGGCATGAGCTATGTTTTCGACGTCTACGCGCACCGGGTGCCGGCACAGCGCAACATCCTGCATGTCGCGACATACATTTCCATGTTCCCGCAGCTCGTTGCCGGGCCCATCGTCCGGTATGAAACGGTCGCGGCGGAACTGGAAGACCGCCGCGAAACGCTCCCGCGCGCGGCGGAAGGCGCACGGCGGTTTATCTACGGCCTTGCGAAAAAAATGCTGCTTTCAAACGCCATGGGGGAAATCGCCGCGGCGGTTTTTGCCGAAGACCCCGGAACCCTTGCCGCCCCGGTGGCATGGGTGGGGGCGGTGGCCTACACCTTTCAGATTTTCTTCGATTTTTCCGGCTATTCCGATATGGCCATCGGCCTGGGACATATCCTGGGCTTCACGTTTCCGGAAAACTTCCGGTATCCTTACGTCTCCCGTTCCATCACGGAGTTCTGGCGGCGCTGGCATATGTCGCTGAGCACCTGGTTCCGCGATTACGTCTACATCCCGCTGGGCGGTTCGCGCTGCCGTCCGGCCCGGCAGCTTTTCAATCTCCTGGTCGTCTGGGCCCTGACGGGCCTGTGGCACGGCGCAGCCTGGAATTTCGTGGCGTGGGGGCTCTACTTCGCGCTGATCCTGGCGGCGGAAAAGCTCTTCCTTTTAAAAGTGCTCCAGCGCGCGCCGCGCGCAGTGGGACATCTTTACGCGCTCACGCTCATCGTGCTGGGCTGGGTTTTATTCAACAGTCCCTCGCTTTCGCACGCGGCGGGGTATTTCGCGGCGCTCTTCCGTGCGCCGGATACGGCGCGTGACGCCGGCCAGGCGCTTTATTACCTGCGCCAGTATCTGCCCGAATGGCTGTGCTGTATCCTGTTTTCCCTGCCTGTCGCGCCCTGGCTGCGGCAGAAGCTGGACGGCCGCGCCTGGGTCCTGCCCGCCGTCACGGCGGCGGCCTGCGCGCTCTTCCTGCTGGCGCTCCTTTCCGTCGTCAGCTCGTCCTTCAATCCCTTCATCTATTTCCGGTTTTAACAAGGAGGCGGGTTTATGAAATCCTTTTGTCAGGTGTTCCTGCTGGCGTTTTGCGCGCTGGTCCTTGCCGCCGTGCCGGTTTTGACCGCGTTTTCCGAGGCCGGCGACTATTCCCTCTATGAAAACCGCACATTGGCCTCCCGTCCCGACTTTTCCCTTTCCGCGCTCCTCTCCGGCGACTATTTCGAGGGCTGGGAGAACTATCTGCGCGATCGCGTCTGGCAGCGCGATACGCTGCTCGCGCTCGACGCACGGCTGGAAACCGCCGCCGGACGGCTGTTTGTCAACGATGTGCTCACCGCCGACGAAGCGCTCTTACCCTATGTGGAGGGGATAGATCCGGACACCGTCCGGGAGGACGCCGCACGGATGGCCGACCAGCTTGCGGCCATTGCCGCCCAGGTGGAGTCCTATGGCGGCGTGTTCCTCTATGTCGGCGTGCCGAACCAGTATTCCGTCTTTCGCGACGGATACCCGGACTACATGGACTATATCGCGGAGGGGCTCGATGCCGCGCTGGACGCGTTTTATGCCGCGCTGGACGCGCGCGGCGTTGCCTATCTCGACGTCGGCGCGGCGCTTCCCGAACTCTCCTCGTTTTATTTTCAGACCGATCACCATATGACCCTGTCCGGCGGCGTTGAAACCTGCCGTCTGATCTTTGACGCGCTCCGCGAGGCAGGCGTAGCGATTCCGGATTTCCTTGCGGATCTCTCTTATCATAGGCTGCCCAACCCCTTTTACGGCTCGCGCGGCCGCAAACTTTACGGGCTCTCGCCCTTTACCGACCAGGTCGAGGTATTTGACGCGGCGCCGGACGTGGCGTTTTCCCGCCGCGACAACGGGGAAGAGGTAGACGCTTCCCTATATACCCTGCCGGAAACCGACAGCGAGCCCGTCGACTACGGCATGTTCATGGGCGGGGATATCGCAGAGACGATCCTCACAACCGAACGTCCCGCGCTTTCCGACGCGCTGATTTTCGGCGACTCCTACACAAACACCATAGAAACGGTTTTCTATACCGGGTTTGACGAAACGCGGAGCCTGGACCTGCGCTATTATGAGGAACAGTCCCTCTCCGCGTATCTTGAAACCTACCGTCCCGCCGTGGTTGTCTGCGTGCGGGATGACGCGAATTACCTGAATTTCACCGGAAACGGTTCGCTCTTTTAAAATCGGAGCGGAAAAGGCCGAAACCATGGTTTTCTTCTTGCATTGCACCGGTTTTCAAGATATAATGTAACGTGCAGGATTTTTTAAGAAATGAGAAACAAGAGGTGACGAACCTATGGCCCACTCCTTCCGCGGGGGCATACATCCCGACCCGCACAAAGAAACGACCGCCGGGCGCGCCATCGAGGCGCTCCCCGCCCCGCCGACTGTGCAGATTCCCATGTCCATGCACATCGGCGTACCGGCAGAACCACTCGTCAAGGCGGGCGAACATGTCAAAATGGGACAGAAAATCGGTGATACGGACGCTTTCGTATCCGTTCCCGTTCACGCGACCGTGTCCGGCACCGTGAAATCCGTCGGCATGGCCCTGCATCCGAACGGTGCGCGTGTGATGAGCGTTATCATTGAAAATGACGGGCAGGACGAACTGGAACCGCTCGCCCGCGCCATGGAATGGCAGATGATGACCCAGGATGAAATGATCGCGCTGATCCGGGAAGCCGGCATCGTCGGCCATGGCGGCGCGGCGTTCCCCACGCACGCCAAAATCCGTTCCGCGCTGGGCAAGGTGGACGCCATGATTATCAATGCCGCCGAATGCGAGCCCTACATCACCTCCGACCACCGCGTCATGCTCGAATATGCCGACGACGTGGTCGCGGGAATCCGGATTTTGCTGCGTATTTTTTCGCGCATCCGCTGCATCATCGCGGTGGAAAATAACAAGCCGGACGCCGTGGAATCCCTGCGGCGCGCCATTGGCGCGGATAACCGCATTAAAATCGACCTTTTGAAAACCAAATACCCGCAGGGCGGTGAGAAACAGCTCATCCGCGCCGTCACGGGGCGGGAAGTGCCCCCCGGAAAGCTTCCGGCAGACGCCGGCTGCGTGGTCTTTAACGTGGATACCGTCGCGGCCATCAACCGCGCGTTTACCCAGGGCCTGCCGGATATCCAGCGTGTCGTTACGGTGTCCGGTTCCGCCATTACTACGCCGAAAAATCTGCTCGTGCGCGTCGGCACGCCCCTTTCCGCCCTGGTTGCGGCCTGCGGCGGATACCGGGAGGAACCGCAGAAAATGGTGATGGGCGGCCCGATGATGGGCGTCGCGCAGTTTTCGGACGAAGTCCCCGTCATCCGCGGCACCAACGCCTTCCTCGCTTTCTCCGAAAATGAGGACCGCCGCGTGGATGATCCGGTCTGCATCCGGTGCGGCCGCTGTGTCCAGGTGTGCCCCATGCGGCTTTTGCCGACCTATTTGTATCTCTACGCCTCGCACGATATGTGGGACGAATGCGAGCGTATGCATGTCGCCGACTGTATGGAGTGCGGCGCATGTACCTTTGAATGTCCCGGCAGTCTGCATCTGACGCAGATGTTCCGCGTTGCAAAGGCAAAGGCCATGGAATTGCGCCGCCGCTGAAACGCCAATTTAAGAAAAGCAAAAGGGTGATGAACTTGGATAAAACACGACACCTGCCCGTGGTGACTTCCTCGCCGCACGTCAGAAGCACGGATTCCGTGCGCAGCATTATGCTGGACGTGCTCATTTCGCTGCTCCCCGCGCTGCTGGTCGGCGTATTTACCTTTGGGCCGCGCGCCCTCGTGTTAACCGTCATCAGCGTCGGCTCATGCCTCTTTTTTGAGTGGGGCTTCAGCCGCCTGGTACATAAAAAGAACCCCATCGGCGATCTTTCCGCCGCTGTGACGGGCGTCTTGCTGGCTTTTAACCTGCCCGTCGCCGTCCCGCTGTGGATGCCGGTCGTCGGCGCGCTGTTTGCCATCGTCATTGTCAAGCAGCTTTACGGCGGCATCGGCAAAAATATCTTCAACCCCGCGCTTGCCGCGCGTGTATTCCTGTTTTTAGCCTGGTCGTCCGCGATGACCACCTGGACGCTGCCGCGCGCCGTCCTGCCGTGGTTTGCCAATGTGGCGGACGCCGTGACGGGCGCGACCCCCATGGCGATTTTAAAAGAAGGCTCCACGTCGGGGCTGGACCTCATGGCCATGCTGACCGGCCAGACCGGCGGCTGTATCGGGGAAACCTCCGCACTGGCGCTTTTGGCCGGCGGCGTTTACCTCCTCATCCGCCGCGTCATCACGCCGCGTATCCCCGTGGCGTACCTGGGCACCGTGGCGCTTTTATCGCTCCTCTTCCCGAAAACGGGGAGCGGCCTGGACTGGATGCTCTATGAGCTTTTGGGCGGCGGTTTGATGCTCGGCGCCATTTTCATGGCGACCGACTACACCACGTCTCCCTCCACCATACGCGGACAGTGGATTTTCGGCGTCGGCTGCGGAGTCATCACCATTGTAATCCGGTATTTCGGCGCGTATAACGAAGGCGTGAGCTTTGCGATCCTTCTCATGAACGCCTTTGTCTGGATGATTGATATGGCGGCGAAACCCCGCCGTTATGGCCTGCGCCGTTTTGCGCGCCTGCGCGAAAAATTCGGCGCCAAACATGCCGGAGAACGGGAGGCGCAGAAATGAAAAAACGGGAATCGCGCGAGATCATTCGCATGGTGGTCACGCTGTTTGCCATCTCTTTGATTTGTTCCTCTATTCTGGGCGTCGTCAACGCTGTGACAAAAGATAAAATCGCGGAAATCGAGGCGGAAACAAGAGCCGCCGCCATGCGCGAAGTCCTGCCGGACGCCGAGACGTTTACGGACGTTTCCGACGCATTGAGCGAGGAGTTTAAAACTGAAAATACCATCACCGGTATTTTTTCCGCTACCGCTTCGGACGGCGCCGACGCCGGTTATGCCGTCATGGTTGCGCCGCGCGGCTTCGGCGGTGAAATCGTCATGATCGTCGGGATCGGCACGGATGGCGCCGTGACAGGCGTCGTCATTACGGAAATGTCCGAAACCGCCGGACTCGGCACCAAGGCAAACGATCCCGCCTTCCTTTCCCAGTACGCCGGGAAAAGCGGTTCGCTCTCCGTTGTAAAGGGCGAAGCGGGAGAAAATCAGATTTCCGCCATCACCGGCGCGACCGTGACGTCCCGCGCGGTGACGACGGGCGTCCTCGCGGCCATGAAGGCTGCGGCGGCCGTCGCGTAAGCGGGGAGGGAGGAATCTATGGCTTCGAAAAAATATATGAGGCAGTTTGTCTCCGGCATTATTGACAACAACCCCACGTTTGTGCAGCTGCTCGGCATGTGCCCGACGCTTGCGACCAGCACCTCGCTGGAAAACGCCGTCGGCATGGGCCTGGCCGCCACAGCCGTGTTGGCCGCTTCCAATGTGGTGATTTCGCTCTTGCGGAAATTCATCCCGCAGAAAATCCGCATCGCGGCATATGTCGTCATCATCGCGAGCTTCGTCACGGTGATCGATCTGCTCATGCAGGCCTATCTCCCTGAGCTTTCCAAAAGCCTGGGGCTTTATATCCCGCTGATCGTCGTCAACTGTATCATTCTGGCGCGTGCCGAGGCCTTTGCCTCGAAAAACAGCGTGCTGCCGTCTTTTGTCGACGGACTCTCCATGGGCGTCGGGTTCACGCTGGCGCTCTCCGCAATTTCCATTGTACGTGAAATCCTGGGCAACGGCACGCTCTACGGGATTTCGCTCTTTGGTTCGGGATTCCAGCCGGCCGCCATCATGATTATGGCGCCGGGCGGGTTCTTAACGCTGGGACTGATTATCGCGCTTGTGCAGAAGCTGCGCCAGCGCGCAGAGGGAAAGGAGCGCCGTAAATCATGAGTCTGACTGAATTCTTTTCGCTGTCGTTAACGGCGATCCTCATTGAAAACTTTGTTCTGATCAAATTCCTCGGCATCTGCCCTTTCCTCGGCGTCTCGAAAAAGGTCTCCACTGCCGCGGGCATGGGCATTGCGGTGACATTTGTCATGGCCATGGCAAGCGCCCTGACCTATGTCGTGAATACGTATCTGCTGGTTCCCTTTGATTTGCAGTACATGCAGACGCTTGCCTTCATCCTGCTCATTGCCGCGCTTGTGCAGCTGGTGGAAATGTTTTTGCAAAAGTCTGTCCCCGCGCTGTACCAGGCGCTGGGTATCTATCTGCCGCTGATTACCACAAACTGCGCCGTTTTGGGCGTCGCGATCCTCAATGTGGACAACGGTTATAACTTCATCCAGTCCGTCACCTACGGCGCCATGTCCGGCGTGGGTTTCCTGCTTGCCATCGTGATTTTCGCGTCGGTGCGGGAGCGGATCGCGTTCTGCGAGTATCCCAAATGCTTTGACGGTTTCCCCATCGCCCTGGTTACGGCTGCGCTGCTCTCCATGGCGTTTATGGGATTCCAGGGACTCAATATATTCGGTTAAACCCGGACGGTTTGCGGAAAGGATGAGCTTTTATGTGGATTGAAATCTTGAAAGCGGCGCTGACGCTCGGCGCGCTGGGCCTCATTATGGGCGTACTGCTTGCCGTCGCCTCCCGCATTTTCGCGGTTCATACGGATGAACGGGTGGAACAGATCGCCGCGCTGCTTCCCGGCGCCAATTGCGGCGGCTGTGGATTTGCGGGCTGCTCCGCCTATGCAAGCGCCGTGGTGCGCGGCGAGGCGTCTCCCTCCGCCTGTGTGGCAGGCGGCGCGGCTGCCGCACAGGGCATTGCAAAAATTCTAGGCGTGGACGTCGACACGCGCGAACGCCGCGTGGCGCATGTCTACTGTTCCGGCGGCGATGTAACCGCGCGCCGCTTCCAATATACCGGCGTCCAGTCCTGCTTTGCCGCGTCGCGCGTGGCAAACGGCCCGGTTGAGTGTACGTTTGCCTGTCTGGGGTTTGGGGATTGCGTAAAATCCTGTGCGTTTGACGCCATTCATATCGAAGCCGGACACGCGTTTGTCGACCGCGACCGCTGTACCGGCTGCGGCAAGTGCGCTTCCACCTGCCCGCGGAAAATCATCGGCCTGATCCCCGCCGCAGCCCCGATTTCCGTGAACTGTTCTTCGCGTGACCGCGGCGCCTTTGTGCGCAGCGTCTGCGAGGCGGGCTGTATCGGCTGTACGCTGTGCGTGAAAAAGTGCGAGCACGACGCCATCCACGTCGTGGACAATCTCGCGCGGATCGACTATGAAAAATGCGTCGGCTGCGGCGAGTGCCTGAAAGTCTGCCCGCGCGGCATTATTCGTGAGGAAGAAATCTTGATTACCGCCGCATCCCGTGCGGAAGCGGCCCTTTAAAACCGGGGAGGCAGCCCTTTGAGCAATACACCCACCTGGAAAACGCCGCATCAAGCGGCGCATCAACGTCGAAAAAGGCGCGGCCGCAGGAAACTGGCGGCCGTGCTGGTTCTTCTTGCCCTTCTCGCCGGAGCCTGGGTCTTTTTAAGTGAATATGTGGTTTTCACTTCGGAGGGAATCCGTTTTTCCTTCGGGGAAGACGCGGTTTCCGATACGGCCGACCGGGCCTCTGCGCCGTTTCTTTCCGACGCAGGGCAGGACAATGCGCCGCAGATCAGCATTGACCGCGGCGAGTTGCCGCCGGAAGGCGCAGGGCCGGTGCACGGTTCGCTTTTGGAAGTCGCGGGCCTCTCGCGTGAGGAAATTCTCTCCGCGGCCGTCAATCTGAAAAATCTGGGTTACACGGCGGCGGTTGTCCCGGTGAAAACGGCGTCCGCGCCGCGCATTGACGCGCAGGAGCTCTCCTGGGCGGCGGAAGCCTGTGAAACGGCGGGCCTGCGCCTGATTGCCTATCTCTCCTGCTTCCGCGACGACGTCACCGCACGCGCGCAGCCGTCTTTGGCCGTGTGCGACGCGGAAGGCGCGCTGTTCGTCGACTATGACTACAGCGCCTGGCTCAATCCCTACGAGGAAGCCGCGCGCGACGCCGTACTGGCGGACTGCCGGTTTGCAGTCTCGGGTGGCGCGGAGGAACTGCTTTTGGATAATCTCTCGTTCCCCAACTCGGGCAATCTTGCACCCATCGAATACGGCGATGTGGAGGACTCCCCGCGCGAAGTGATCGGCGCGTTTGCCGCGCTGCTGCGCGAAACATTCCCGGACCTCCGTCTGGGCGCCGTGGTTTCCGGCGATGATCTGTTTGGAGAAGGCGCCAGCGAGACAAAAGGCCAGGATGTTTCGCTTTTCTCCGCGACGTTTGACCGTATCTGGGCCTATGCGGCGGACGATACGGAGGCCGCCGCGCTGCTTGAGAAGCTTGCTTCGCTTTCGCAGGAGGCCGCCGCGCAATTCTGCGTGATCACCGGGCGCACCTATGAAAGCGCCGCGTATCCGGAAACCTGAGTACGCCGGGACGGCGGTCTTTGCCCGTTCCGTACTTCCGGCAGAGGGAAGGTGTTTATGAAAACTGTGACGATCTATACCGACGGCGCCTGTTCCGGCAATCCCGGTCCGGGCGGCTGGGCAGCAATCCTCTCTTACGGCAAATTTCGCCGCGAAATATCAGGAGGGGAACGCGCCACAACCAACAACCGCATGGAACTCACGGCCGTCATCCGCGCGCTGGAGCTTTTAAAGGAATCCTGCGTCGTGGAACTTTTCTCCGACTCCCGCTATGTCATCGATTCCCTCTCGAAAGGTTGGGCGGAGGGCTGGCGTGCGCGCGGGTGGCGGAAAGCGGACAAATCTCCGGCGTTAAACCCAGATTTGTTTGAAACGCTTTTAAACCTGGTTGCCCGCCACGAACTCCATTACCACTGGGTCAAGGGTCACGCGGAAAACGAACACAATAACCGCTGCGACGAACTTGCCCGGGCGGAAATTGCAAAATTTCAATAAGAAAAAAGCGTCCGGTTTTTTTACCGGACGCTTTTTGCGTTGGGGCAGGGGAGCCCTCTTTTTTTTAAATTCCGAAAAGACGGCGGACGTTCCCGCTCAGCATCTTGCGGTTTTCCTCCTCGTTAAATCCCAGTGAGAAGAAATAGTCAAGTTCCTGCTCCGGCGGCCACATGGGATAATCCGTGCCGAAAAGCACGCGGTCCGTGCCGTAGCGCAGAATGATTTCACGCGCCTCCTCCGGCTTTAAGTAAGGAAAGCTGGAGGAACAGTCGACATAAAGATTCTGAAATCCCGAGAGCTGACGGCTTGCCTCCTGCCAAATCGACCATCCGCCCAGATGCGCGCCGATAACCGTCAGGCCCTGGTAAATCTGCAAAATGGGGATCAGGCGGTTGGGGTTGGAAAAATCATAGCGGTAGTCGCCCGTATGCATTAAAATCGGCAATTTCCCCTCGCAGAGCTCATAAATTTTCAAGCAGCGATAATCGTCAATTTTAAATTTCTGGATATCGGGATGTAGCTTGACGCCATGCAGTCCCAGGGCCACCAGATGCTCGATATCGCCCGCGATATCCTCACTGTCGGGATGCAAAGTGCCCAACCCCGTGAGCTTTTCCGGATTTTTCTCCACTTCCGCCGCAATGAATTCATTGATGCTCTTCACCTGGCGCGGCGTCGTGGCAACCGACTGCACAATAAAATGGTCAATCCCCGCGGCGGCGCCCTGCTGCATCAGGTCCGCGACCGTCCCGCGGCCCGTGGAATGTTCGCCATAAAAAGTGTCCGTGCCGGCGACGGCGCGCGCGGCGATTTTCTCCGGATAAATGTGACAATGCGCGTCATAAACAGAAAATCCATTTCTCATAGCGTCTTCGTCCTCGTCTTATGGAAAGTTCGAAATCAAATAAAAACCAGGCCCGCGCAGGCATGCATCCGTTCGTTCCCGGAAAAAGGCCTGAAAAGCGCCCCCGGTATGCCGCCGTCTTTAAATCTTAACCGGCGGCCCCGGTATGCTCCAAAAGCGCCACAGCGTGCGCCGCAATTCCCTCGCCGCATCCGGTGAACCCAAGCCCCTCTTCCGTCGTAGCTTTCACATTCACGCAGTCCGGGCTGATTTCCAGTACGGCGGCCAGGTTCTGGCGCATCTGCGCGATAAACGGCGCCAGCTTCGGCCGTTGGGCGATCACCGTCGCGTCGACGTTCCCAACACGCCATCCGGCGTCCGCAAGCAGGCGCCGCACGCGCTCGAGAAGCAAAAGGCTGGAGATTCCGCGGTACCGTTCGTCCGTATCCGGGAAATGGCGGCCGATATCGCCCAGTCCTGCCGCGCCCAAAAGCGCGTCCATCACGGCATGGGTCAGAACATCCGCGTCGCTGTGCCCCAGAAGCCCCAGCGCATACGGCACCGTTACGCCGCCTAAGACGAGCGCGCGCCCCTCTGTCAGGCGATGGACGTCGTACCCATGCCCAATCCGTATATTAAGCATCGCGCGCCTCCAAAATCGCCTCGGCCAGGATCAGGTCGTCCGGCGTGGTAATCTTGATATTGGTGGTTTCCCCGTCGCACACATAGACGCGCTTGCCCAGCGCCTCCACCACGGCACAGTCGTCCGTATATTCCAGGCCGTCCTGTTCCGCCTTGGCATAGGCGGCCTTTAAAAGCGCCGCGTCAAATACCTGCGGCATCTGCGCCGCACGGAGATGGACCCGGTCCGGCGTATGGTCGATATAGCCCTCGTCGGACATATATTTGATGGTATCCTTCATGGGGACCACCGCGACGGCCGCATCGGTTTTGGCGCCCAGCGCGATGGTGCGCGCAATCATTTCCGGCGTACCCAGCGGCCGCGCGCCGTCATAAACGGCGATTAAGCGGGCCTGCGGCGAGCAGGCAGCCGCTCCGCGCGCAACGGACTTCCCACGCGTGTCGCCGCCCGACACCACCTGCGTCAGCTTGGTAATGCCATACTCCGCGGCAAGCCGCGCCACATGGGGGATTTCCTCGGTCCGCGTCGCCACCACGATTTCGTCCACAGCCTCGCACGCCTCCAGATTCATCAGGGTATGCGCAAGAACGGGAATCCCGCGCAAAGTGGAAAACTGCTTATCACAGCCCGCCATGCGGGTGGAATTTCCGGCGGCAGGTACCACCGCGCTGCAAAAAGGACGCGGGTCTTCCTCCCGCTCCTTTCGCTTATCTATCATTTTGGCAACCAAATTTTTCACGTTCATAAAACCATCCTTCGAAAAACGCATTCCCGCGCTGCCTACAGGCGTTCCGCTAACGCGCGTTCCAGCGTTTCGTAGTCCTTTCCCATCGCCAGAGAGAGCTCGGACAGAAGAATCTGCTTCGCCGTGGCAAGCATTTTCCGCTCCCCTGTCGAGAGCCCATGTTCCGTATCCCGCACCATCAGGCTTTTCACCACACGGGCAACCTCCAAAAGCTTTCCGCTTTTTAAGCGGAGCATATTTTCCCGATACCGGCGGTTCCAATTCTGCGCCGGATCGGCCTCCATCTGTGCAAACGCCGCAAGAACCGCCCACGCCTCCTCTTCTCCGATAAGCGGGCGGATTCCCACCGTGTCGCAGCTATCGACTGGCACGAGTACCCGAACGTTTCCCGTCGGGATCTTCAGGACATAATATCTGCGCATTTCCCCCGAAATCCGTTGCTCGGCAATATCCTCAATTTTGCCGGCGCCATGCAGGGGATGGACGATCACATCTCCCGGCGAATACATGGGTACCCCTCCTTTTTCGTCTGATTCCAGAATCATTATACAGCAAAAAAGGCGGATATTCAAGGTTTTTTGAAGAAAGTTAACGATTCTGCTGGGTTTTCATACCCGTCCAGTCAATTTCATCCCAGGTTTCGGAAAAACAGGGGTTTTGGAAGAACCCACCCGGGCGGGAATCCGCCATCATGGGATGACGGCTCTCATAGTGCCAGCCGAGCACGACATCCGCACCCAGACGCCGCGCATCCGTTCCCCAGAGGAACCACGCGGCGTCCCTGCCGCGCTGCGCGTCCAGATACGCAATCAGCGCGCGCGTAAAGGGCTCCCAGAGCCGTTTGTGCGAAAGCGGCTCCCCGGGCCGGCAGCTGAAGTAGGCGTTTAAAAAAAGCGCGCCCTGCGCCTCCAGCGCGTCCCAAAGCCGGTCCGGCGGAAGCAGGGGAAAACGCCCATCCGCAATCCGCGCCTGGACGTCGCGCCAGGGGAGGAGTTCTCCCGCATACGCCTGATAAATGGCACGCACCAGGTTGCGCAGCGAGGTCTGCCGGATCGCGCCCTGCCAGGAGGTTAACCCCGCAACCTCAAAACTCCGGCCCGTTGCCGCGCCCGGCTGCGGATAGGGGTCCTGCCCCAACACCACGACGCGCACACGGGAGAGGTCCGTCTGCGCAAACCGGAAGAGCAGCGCATCCGCCGGGTTATGCGGTTCTTTCCGGACTGTCTCCAGAATAGGCTCCAAAATTTCCCTCTTTTCTGTAAAAAAAGGCTTCCAAGAGGAATGGATGTGCGAAAAATCGATCATGAAAACTCCTATCAATCTGCATAATCACAAATGTGTTTGCAAAAAAGCGTTTATGTCAACAACGTTTTCCCCTTGAAAAAGTGCGGTGGGAAACGGAATCCACAGGGTTTCGCGTTACTTATCCACATTATCCACAGGGTTTTCCACAGGATCAGGGAATACATCCCCTGCATAAATTGCAGCGTTATGTCAAACGCGGCGGCGATCGAGCGCACGGTACTGGACCGCCTCGGCAAGGTGCCGCCGGCCGATAACCGCCGCGCCGTCAAGATCGGCGATGGTGCGCGCCACGCGCAAAATGCGGTCGTGCGAGCGCGCGGTCAGTCCCAGCCGCTCAAAACTGCGGCGCATGAAGGCGGCCGCGTCATCGTCCATCCGGCACACTTCCCCCATGGAAGCGGGCGGGATATAGGCGTTGCAGGTCACGTCCGTCCCGGCAAACCGGGCGCGCTGTACCATGCGCGCCGCCTCCACCCGGGCGCGGATCGCGGCGGAAGGTTCCGACGGCGTCCTATGGGCCAGGTCGTCATATTTCACCGCCGGCACTTCGATATGGATATCAATCCGGTCCAAAAGCGGTCCGGACAGACGGGATACATAGGTTTCCACCGACTTTTGCGAACAGGTGCAGCGTCCGGACGGGTCGCCGTACCAACCGCAGCGGCAGGGGTTCATGGCGCATACGAGCATGAAGCGGCTCGGATACGTCAACGTACCCGCCACGCGGGAAATTGTCACGCGCCCCGTTTCCAGGGGCTGGCGCAGCGCCTCGAGCGCATCTGTATAAAACTGCGGCAGTTCGTCCAAAAACAGCACCCCGCAATGCGCCAGGGAAATCTCGCCCGGGCGCGGCCGCGAACCGCCGCCGGTCAGTCCCGCGGCGGACACCGTATGGTGCGGCGCGCGGAAAGGCCGCTGCGTGAAAAGCGGCTGTTCCGGGGAGAGCAGGCCCGCCACGGAGTGAATTTTGGTAACTTCAAGCGCTTCCTCCGCCGTCATGGAGGGCAGAATGGACGGCAGCCGCTCCGTTAACATGCTTTTCCCCGCGCCGGGCGGGCCAATGAGCAGGATATTATGCCCGCCCGCCGCCGCGACTTCCAGCGCGCGTTTGGCCTGTTCCTGGCCCATCACGTCCGCATAATCCGGACCGGCCACACGTGCCGGCTCCGGTTCCCACGGCTCTGCAGGACGCAGCGCCGTCCCGCCCGTTAAATGCGTCAGAAGCGCGGTCAGGTTCTCAACAGGATACACGTCCAGCCCCCGCGCAAGCGACGCCTCCCGGGCGTTGGCGGCCGGACAGAAAAACGCGTGCAGTCCCCGGTCCCGCGCGGCGGTCGCCATGGGCAGCACGCCCTCCGCAGGACGCAGTTCGCCGAAAAGCGACAGCTCCCCCAAAAATACGGCGTCTTCCGGCAGCGTATCGAGCGTTCCCTGCGCCAGCAGAATCGAGAGCAGGATCGGCAGGTCGTAAAGCGACCCGGTCTTGCGCGTACCGGCAGGGGCGAGATTGACCGTGATGCGCCGCGCGGGGAAGGCAAGGCCGCAGTTTTTCATCGCCGCGCGCACCCGCTCACGGCTCTCGCGGACGGCGGCGTCCGGCAGGCCCACTACGTCAAAAGACGGCAGCCCGCCCGCAATGTCGCACTCCACCGTCACCTCATATCCCTCAATCCCCGTAAGCGCCAGGGAACGGACTTTTCCCGGCATAGCGTCGCCTCCTTTTTCTGCAAAACCAATTCCCGGACCGTCGGACCGGGAACATGATTCGGCCGTGTCGGCAAATTACCAACACGGCCTGTCATGGATCCAACCGGTTCTAAAACCGGCGCTCCAGAGCGCCGACAGCGCCCTGTTATTTTCTGTATTTCTTATACGATATCGTATTTTTCGCGTTCTGTCAACGATTTTATAGTAAAACAGCCCGCCGTCCCTTTCGGGCGGCGGGCTGAGTCTCGACGGGGAACGTTTTGCGGCGTTACCGGGCGATGTCATGCATAAATACGAGCGGGCAACTGCGCTACTGACGCAAAAAAAGAGCCTCTTCTACTATGTTTACGTCTTCCATGGAGCAGGCCGGGGCCGTAACTCTTATCTGAGAACCGTAGACACTGCTGTATACTTCGAAAGCCTGCAAATCATCTCCAAACCACAGGCTACAAGTTTTAGCTGCGCCGTTTTCATAATAACCAAAAGACAGCAGACTTCCATCCAGAAAGCGCAGGCAGGGTTCCTTTTCCAAAGGGATGGTCAGTTCCGGAAACGCGCCGTCCGGCGTAACCGTCAAAGTACCCGAGACCGTATCTTTTCGAAAGAGAAAGCGGTCGATATGGCCATTGAGTTCAAAAGCGGCGCCGGCCAACGCCGTGCGGTCTTCCTGGCTCCAGATCAATGCGGGAGCCGCATAATGGATCGTTTCACGGAACGGTATCAAAAACCCCGCCACGACCAGGAGAAAAAGGAAGATTCCGGTGAATACCGCAATACTGTTCCGGTGTTTTTTAGACAGTTTCATAAACGCTTCTCCATCATTTTAAAAGAAATATCCGCCTGTCTGTCATGCCTTTATGCCATATTCCGACGCTTCTCCGGAGGCGCAAAACGCAGCAGCGTTCCTTTACCGGGCAGTATGACAGATGACTTTAAAGATGCGCCGCGCAGTCCAGTACAAGCGCCAGCGCCTGACGCGCGGTCTCCTCGCGGATTTCGTCGCGGTTTCCCGAGAGGTGCAGCTCACGCACGAGGTACCGTCCGCCGGGCAGCGCCACGGCGACATAGACGAGGCCTACGGGCTTTTTCGTATCGTCCGACGCGGGGCCGGCGATGCCGGTGGTGCCGACGCCGATCTCCGTCCCCATAAGCGCGCGCACGCCGCGCGCCATATAAAGCGCCACGGGGCGGCTCACCGCGCCATAACGGTCCAGGTCGCGCTGCGGCACGCCAAGCACGCCGTGCTTCACGTCGTTTGCGTAGGCGCACACGCCGCCCTTTAACACAGCGGACGCGCCCGGAACATCCGTAATCAATTTTGTCAAAAGCCCGCCGGTGCACGACTCCGCAAAGGCGATCGTCGCGCCCTGGGCGGCAAGAATCTCCACTACGCGTTTTGCTTCCGTCATATGGCTCACCGAATTCCTTCCATTGGGACGTCCCGCCCGGTACGCGACGCGCCGTCCGGACGGACGGTCCAGCGCTCCGCGCTGCGGACGCTGGCTTCCACCAGTTCTTCCAGATTCAATTTCCGTTCCGCCTGCTCCACCTGGTCAATCCGCGGTTTTAAAACGGGATGGCGCGGCGTGAACACCGTACAGCAGTCCTCATAGGGGAGGATCGAGGTGTCGAACGTGCCGATACGGCGCGCAAAAGCGATGATATCGGACTTGTCCAGCCCAATGAGCGGACGGAAGACCGGCATAACGGCGAGGTCGTCCGTCGCAACCAGCGCAGGAAGCGTCTGGCTCGCAACCTGGCCCAGACTTTCGCCCGTAATGAGCGCAGACGAATGCACCGTCTGGGCAATGCGCTGCGACACACGCATCATGAAGCGCCGCATGATGATGGTAAACAGCTCCTCCGGGCAATGGTCGCGGATTTCTTCCTGGATATCCGTAAACGGCGCGATATGCAGCGTGATCGGCCCGGTCCACTCGGAGAGGATCCGCAGCAGGGTCAGCACCTTTTCCTTTGCCTCCTCGGAAGTATAGGGGTAGCTGAAAAAGTGCACGGCGTGCAGTTCCAGCCCGCGGCGCGCCATCAGCCAGCCCGCGACGGGACTGTCGATGCCGCCGGAGATCAGAAGCGTTGCGCGCCCGTTGATGCCGCGCGGCAGGCCGCCGGCGCCCGGTACGGCGTCCGCATGGACATATGCCGCCGTTTCCCGGATCTCGACATGCACGGTCAATTCCGGCGCATGCATGTCTGCGTGAAGATTGGCAAAGGCGTCGTTTAACAGCCCGCCCACCTCCTGCGCAATTTGAATCGAGGTCAGCGGGAATTTTTTATCGCTGCGTTTTGCCTCCACCTTAAAGCTTCGCACCGCGCCAAGGCGGTCTTTCAAATAATCGCACGCTGTGGCGACGATGGCTTCCACGGATTTTTCACACACCGCGGCGCGGCACAGCGCCACAATGCCGAATACGCGGCCGCAGAGTTCCTCCGCGCGCGCAAGGTCAAACGCCGCGTCCTGCGGCACGATATACATGGTGGACTGGCGTGACTCCACGACGCACGCGCCGCAGGACGCCAGGCGCGCGGCCAGTTCGTTTTTCAGCCTGTCCTCAAATTTCTGGCGGTTCAGTCCCTTTAATACCAATTCGCCGAGTTTACAGAGTATCACTTCCTGCATGGTTTGCTCTCCTTTATTCCGGGCGCGGGAACGGCCCGCGTCTTATGTTCTATGAAACCGCGCATATGCGGCCGCAAGGCCGGAAACCAGCGCGTCGATGTCCGCTTCTTCGTTCATCTCCGAAAAACTCACGCGGATCGTGCAGTCGATCACGTCCGACGGCAGGCCGCAGACCGTCAGCACATGGCTGCGTTTTCCCTTGGCGCAGGCCGAACCCGCGGAGACATACACGTCCCGGTCGCTCAGAATCCGTAAGACCACCTCGCTGCGGCATCCGGGCAGGCAGACCGAGGCAATGTGCGGGACGCCGCCTGCAAAGTTCACGTGCGCTTCCGGCACATCCGCCGCAAGCCGCGCGTCGAAATAGCGCCGCAGTTCCAGCATACGCCGCGCAGTTTCCGCAAACCGCTCGCGCCCCAGATGCGCCGCCACCCCGAACCCGGCGATGGACGGCAGATTCTCCGTACCGGAACGAAGCGTACGCTCCTGTCCGCCGCCTAAAAGGATCGGTATGGCGCGGAATCCCTGCCGGATATAGAGCGCGCCCGCGCCCTTCGGCGCGTGGATCTTGTGTGCGCTGACGGTCAGCATGTCCACGCCCAGCGCATGGACGTTGATGGGGACCTTGAAAAGCCCCTGCACCGCGTCGCAGTGCAATACGGCGCGGCTGCCGCGCCGCGTCATCGCCTCGCGCATCGCCGCAACGGGGTTGACCGCGCCCGTCTCATTGTTGACCAGCATGACGGACACCAGCGCCGTATCGTCGCGCAGCGCGGCCTCCAGCGCCTCCACCGTCACAGCGCCGTCCTTCTCCGGTTTTAAAAACGTCACGTCAAAGTCCTTTGCCTGAAATGCGCGGATCGGCTCCAATACGGCGGGATGCTCGACCGCCGTGGTAATAAGATGCCGTCCGACCCGGCGCGCGGCAAATACCGCCGACTGAATGGCCTGGTTATCCCCCTCCGTCCCGCCGGAAGTAAACACGACTTCGCCGTCCGCCGCGCCGATTGCGGCGGCGACCGCGCGACGTGCGCGGGCCAGTTCCGCAGCCGCCTCGCGCCCGGCCTTATGCAGGCTCGAGGGGTTGCCGTAAAGCGTATTCATCGCGTGCGCCGCGCGCAGGGACGCTTCCGGATAGACGCGCGTCGTCGCGGCATTATCAAAATAGTGCATGACAAAACCTCTGTTTCCCGGTTTGCCCGCGGCAAACCCTGATAGATTAGTATACCACAAAATCCGCGCGGGAGCAAAACGTTTCCTCCGCGCGGACAAAAAAAGAAACCCCTGCGGGGTTTCCTTTTTCAATGCGATCCGTTAGTGCAGCAGCGTAAATTTCCCGATGATGGGCAGTTCCTTTGCCCTGCCTTTCGCGGCATTCATGATTCCCAGAATGATGTAGGCCACAAACACCAGATACACCAGATTCAGCGCGATGGAAAAAACGGAACCCAGTCCCCACCAGATCGCATAAAATACGCCGCTTAAAAATTTCTCCAGCATCCCATAGGCAACCAGCGCAATCAGAAGAATCAGCCCCTGGTTGGCGTGGAACCGCGCGTATCGGGATTCCTTCGCCGCAAAAATCGGCACCAGCACCAAAATGCCCAGGTAAGCCAGAATCGCCATTCCTTTATTTTGCTCAATATCCTCAGGCGCGAACTGGAAAGTGTGGTCTTCTCCGTCGTTTTTAAATTTTTCAAACGCCGCTTCCACCTGATCGCGCGTACTGCCGCCCGGCTGCTGACGGTTCTCCGTCCCGGTACCGGTCTGTCCCGGCGCGCCGGACCGCGCTTTCACCGGCGTTCCGCACGCCGGACAAAAATTTGCGTCGGGCTCAAGCTGCGTCCCACATTTTGCACAAAATGCCATATTTCGAAACCTCCCAGCCCCTTTTTTTTCAAATCCTTTTTTACTATACCACACTCTTTCGACAAAGTCTATCCGCGGATGCGCCTTCCCAAAAATTTTAAACAAATTTTAAACGCCGCGCTGCGGACGCAGGTTCCCGCCGGTATACACATCCCGCTCTGTAAAGCGGTTGAGCAGGGGTTCGCCGCTGCGGTAACGGCGAATATTTTCAAACAGCGCCGCCGTGGAATTACCCTGGAAATCCGCCACACGGGGCGTGGCGTGCGGCGTAATGAGAAAATTGTCCAGATCCCACAGGGGATCTTCCGCCGGGAGCGGTTCCGTTTCAAACACGTCCGACGCGGCGCCCGCGATCACGCGGCCGCGCAGCGCCTCAAAAAGCGCCGCCTGATCGACCACCGCGCCGCGCGCCATATTGATGAGAAAGGCCGTCGGCTTCATGCAGGCCAGCTCCCGCCGCCCAATCAGGTGATAGGTCTCGTCGGAGAGATGGCAGCAGAGTACCAGGTAATCGCACGCCTCCAAAAGCGGCCGGACGGTATCGCCGGCGTCGGCCGCATAGTATGCGTCCACGTCCTCCGGCATCGTTTCACGCACACGCCGCGAGTAGGCGAGCACGCGCATATCAAACGCTTTGGCCCGGCGTGCAACGGCGCGGCCGGTATTGCCGAGCCCGACGATGCCGAGCGTCTGCCCGTTTAACCCGCGCGACGCGGCGTACTGCCGCGAAAAACGGCCCCAATCGTGCGCTTGTTGCGCTTCATGGAGCCTCCAGGCGTCGTAAGTCAGCGCGAGCATAAAGAAAAAGGCATGCTCCGCCAAAGACGGCGCGCTGCGTCCCGCCGCCCCTGTCAGGATGATCCCCCGTTCAAAGACCTCCGGCCGCGCGGACTTCGTCAATCCCGCGTGGCAGCAATGGACCCAGCGCAGGCGCTCCCCCTCGAGGATGCGCTCGTCGAGGTCGTCCGGCAAAACGGCGACGTCTACCTCATGGATCACCCGGCGGATGGCCTCGTCGTCGCGGATGGAAACATGGTGCACGATAGCCGGGGCAAATGCCCGGTCGATCCGGTCAAGCAGCTCTTTCCGGAAGTCCAGCGCGCAGAGGACCGATTGTATTTCCGGCATGAATATGCCTCCATTTCCTTATTATCGTTATTATCCACAAAAACCCAGGATTTTTTTAGATATCTTTTCAATTGTAATAAATTTCTTTTTTTGCTAAACTCAGATTGAAAAGGCGAGATATTTGGAAAAACAGGCGGGTAAAAGCAAAAAGGGGGTATTCGCATGAAACGAAATTTCTCCGCATTTCTTTTTTTAGGGCTTGCCATTCTTTCAGGCATTCTTGCCGCCGTCTACGAGAATTTCCAGGACTGGACCACCACGCCCGCTTGGGTCGGTACTCTTCAGGGTGGCATTGTCAAACCGCTCTCCTCGCTCTCGGAGCCGGCATTCGCGCTGTCGTCTGTCCTGCTGCTGCTCCGCGCAAATATCCCAAACTGGCTGAGAGTCACCGCCCGCGTCGTTTCCCTCGCGTTCGTAGGTTGTTATCTGGTCGTGTTCCTGCTCTCTCTTCTGAATGGGGAGTCCCGGATTATTTACGAACTGTTGTGGGCTTTCACAATCAATACCCGGTTCCTGCTCTTCACATTTTCCGGCATTCCCATTTCGCTGGCCTGTTATCCGAAAAAAATATAAGAAAAAATCTCGAAAACGGCGGGGCTCTGCGTCCCGCCGTTTTTTGCGCCTGTTCAGCCAAGCGGCGGGATTTCGGGCGCGGCAAAATGCCCCGCGCGGTCCGACAACACGCGATAGCCATCGCGCAGTACACGGGCCGTTCCAGGGTCCAGCGGCGCGGCGGCCCAGGAGGGGAGGACCAGCCCAAATTCCACCTCCGGCCCGTTTTCATACCACACGCGCACGGATGTACATGCGCCGTAGGATTCCACCTGACAACGCTTCACCCGGCCAAAACGCGCCGTCCACGACGGATCGCGGAGCATCCCGGCTTTATCAGCCGTCAGAATCACCAGATCCACGTCGCTCCCGGCATGATTGGTCCCGCGCGCATGGGAACCGACTAAAATCACGCTCTCCAACCGCGCATCCTGCACCGCCCACGCGGCGGCGTCTTTCAAAAATTGCCCAGTCTCCATTCGTTCCTCCCGCCGGCTGGCACAATGGAAAAGCGGGCCGTATCCGGTTTTCGCAGAGACGGCCCGCCGTTTTCCTTACTTCACATAGACGACAAAATCTTCTTTTCTCGGCGCAGCTGCAGGCTGCGGGCAATCCGCATATCCCAGTGCGCAGGAACCGACGCCCACCAGTTCCTTCTCAACGCCCCACTTCTTTAAGAGCGCTTTTCCCTCGTCGCTTTCAAACATTTCCCGGGTGCGGTGAACCCAGATGGACCCCAAACCCAGGGCATACGCGGCGTTATACATATTGCCAAGGCCCAGGCAGGCATCCTCAAACGGCGTGGCCTTTCCCTTTTCCGCAAAGGCCAGAATCACGGTCGGCGCGCCATAATAGGGGTCTGTTCCGGTTTTCCCCATCACGGCAGCATTCATTTCCGCAATTTTCTTCCGGGCCTCCGGCTCCTGCACCACAATATAAAACGCACCCTGCTGATTCGCGCCGCTGGGCGCATATTCACCGGCTTTTAATACGGCCTCCAATGCGCTGTCCGGAATCTGCTCGCTTTTAAACTTCCGAATGCTGCGCCGCCCAAGTAATGCTTCCATCGCTTCCATGAAAAAACCCTCCTGTATTTCTATTTTCTGTTTTTATTTTAGCAGGCATCCGCCCCAAATGCAACAAAATTTCCAAAAAGCCCCGCGCTTTAACCAGGGGACCCGGGACCAAATATATCAAAGGTATATCGATATAAGCATATCGATATACCTGTTTTATATTTCACAAAACCCGCCCGGTACGGTATGATAAAACCATCATCAGGAACGCTGCAGGATGAGGGAGGTGAACGGAATGGGACTCCACGGCATATCGAAATCTACACTTAGCCGTTTGCCGGTTTATTTGGAGTACCTGAAATCTCTTCCGGAAGGCGGCCCGCCCAACATCTCCGCCACGATCATTGCGTCGGCGCTGGGTCTGGGAGAAGTGCAGGTCCGAAAGGACCTTGCCTCGGTTTCCACAGCCGGTAAACCAAAAATTGGTTATCTTATTCGCGATTTGATTTCGGAATTGGAGAGCTTTTTGGGGTATGATAATTTAAACAGCGCGTTGATCGTCGGCGTCGGAAAATTAGGCCGCGCACTTTTGGAGTACGACGGGTTTGCGCGGTATGGGATTGAAATCATTGCAGGGTTTGATCTCGCCGTCACATCCGAGCAGGATGCCATGGACGAAAAAAACCGCAAGCCCATTTATCCCATGAGCAAGCTTCCGGGGTTCTGCCGGGAAAACGCGGTGAAAATCGGCGTAATTGCCGTTCCGGCCGCCGCGGCGCAGCAGGTCTGCGACCAGATGATCAAAAGCGGGATTCTGGCCATCCTGAATTTCGCGCCGACACATCTTGTTACGCCGGAAAACATTTTAGTCAGAAATGAAAACATTGCAGTATCGCTTGCCATGCTGTCAGATCACTTGGCGCAGCAGTTGCAAGAGAAATAGGAGCTTAAGGAGAGTGCAGTATGAAAAAAACACGTGAGTACAAAGTAGTCGACAGTGTGGAAACGCTGGAAGAGACCATTGCACGCGTGCGTGAAGCACAGCGCAAATACGCCACCTACACGCAGGAACAAGTGGATCGGATCTTCCTTGCTGCGGCCACTGCGGCGAACACGCAGCGGATCCCACTGGCACGCATGGCGGTTGAGGAAACCGGCATGGGTGTTTTGGAAGACAAAGTCATCAAAAATCACTATGCTGCCGAATATATTTACAACAAGTATAAAGAAACCAAGACCTGCGGTGTGATTGAAGAGGACCGCGCATTCGGTTACCGCCGGATTGCGGAGCCGATTGGCGTGATTGCGGCGGTCATTCCGACCACGAACCCGACTTCTACTGCGATTTTTAAAACCCTCCTCGCTTTGAAGACCCGTAACGGCATCATCATCAGCCCGCATCCCCGCGCAAAGGTTTCCACCAACGCGGCAGCCAAGGTTGTGCTGGAAGCGGCCGTCGCGGCGGGCGCTCCGGAAGACATCATCGCATGGATCGACGTACCGAGCCTTGACATGACGAACCTCGTCATGCGCGAAGCGGACATCATCCTGGCCACCGGCGGCCCCGGCATGGTCAAGGCTGCATATTCCAGCGGCAAGCCGGCAGTCGGCGTCGGCGCGGGCAATACCCCGGCTATCATCGACTCTTCCGCAGACATCAAACTCGCCGTCAACTCCATTATCCACTCCAAAACGTTTGATAACGGCATGATCTGCGCCTCCGAGCAGTCCACCATCGTCCTGGACGATATTTATGACGAAGTGAAAAAGGAATTCGCCTATCGCGGCTGCTATTTCTTAAATCCGGAAGAGACGGAAAAAGTCCGGAAAACCATCATTATCAACGGCGCGCTGAACGCCAAAATCGTCGGCCAGAAAGCGCACAAGATTGCGGAGCTGTCCGGCGTAACCGTTCCCGAAACGACCAAGATCCTGATCGGCGAAGTGGAGAGCGTGGACATTTCCGAAGAATTTGCGCATGAAAAGCTCTCCCCGGTTCTTGCCATGTACCGCGCCAAAACCTTTACCGAAGCGCTGGAGAAGGCCGAGCGCCTGATCGCAGACGGCGGCTACGGCCACACGGCTTCCGTCTATCTGGATCCGGTGAAGGAAACCGCAAAGATCGACGAGTTCGGCGCCCGCATGAAGACCTGCCGTATCCTTGTCAACACGCCATCCTCCTTCGGCGGCATCGGCGACTTATATAACTTCAAGCTCGCGCCCTCCCTGACCCTCGGCTGCGGCTCCTGGGGCGGCAACTCCGTCTCCGAAAACGTGGGCGTCAAGCACCTTTTGAACATCAAGACCGTCGCCGAAAGGAGAGAGAATATGCTGTGGTTCCGTACCCCGTCCAAAGTTTATATCAAGAAAGGCTGCCTGCCGGTTGCGCTGGACGAGCTGCACTCCGTTCTGGGCAAAAAACGTGCCTTTATTGTCACGGATAGTTTCCTCTTTGAAAATGGATATACCCGTCCCATCACGGAAAAGCTCGACGAGATGGGCATCACGCACGCCACATTCTTCAATGTCGCGCCGGATCCCACGCTGGCCTGTGCCCGTGAAGGCGCCGCGCAGATGGCTGCTTTCAAGCCGGACGTCATCATCGCCGTCGGCGGTGGTTCCGCAATGGACGCCGGTAAGATCATGTGGGTTCTTTACGAGCATCCCGAAGCAGACTTCATGGATATGGCCATGCGTTTCATGGATATCCGCAAGCGTGTCTATACTTTCCCGAAGATGGGCGAAAAAGCGTACTTTATTGCAGTTCCGACCACGGCCGGTACCGGTTCTGAGGTGACGCCGTTTGCCGTTATCACAGACGAAAAGACGGGCGTGAAGTATCCGCTCGCCGACTACGAACTGTTGCCGAACATGGCGATTGTAGACGCCGATATGATGATGAATGCACCGCGTGGCCTGACCGCCGCTTCCGGTATCGACGCCGTGACCCATGCGCTGGAAGCCTACGCCTCCATGATGGCCACCGATTACACCGACGGCCTGGCGCTGCGCGCACTCAAGATGATCTTTGAAAACCTGCCGCGTGCTTATGCGGACGGTCCGCATGATCCGGAAGCCCGTGAAAAGATGGCCAACGCCGCCACCATGGCCGGTATGGCGTTTGCCAACGCCTTCCTCGGCGTCTGCCACTCCATGGCGCACAAGCTCGGCGCGTTCCATCATCTGCCGCACGGCGTGGCAAACGCCCTGATGATCGACGAAGTGCTGCGCTTCAACGCCGCGGAAGTTCCGCCGAAGATGGGTACCTTCCCGCAGTATGACCATCCGCATACCCTCGCCCGTTACGCCGAAGTGGCACAGTACCTGGGCCTGGCCGGCAAGACGGATGAAGAGAGCCTGGAGAACCTGATCCGCGCGATTGACGAGCTGAAAGAAAAGATCGGCATCCGGAAGACCATCCGCGATTACAACATCGATGAAGCCGACTTCCTTGCCCGCCTTGACGAAATGACTGAGCAGGCGTTTGACGATCAGTGCACCGGCGCCAACCCGCGCTATCCGCTGATGAGCGAGATTCGTCAGATGTACCTGAATGCGTATTACGGAAACTGATTTGGAGGGAGTAAGGTATGAAACTGGAGAAAATCATCGCAGTCAGAACCCATAAGACTGTCTACCGTGACGGCGATCTCGCTGTTAAGGTATTCGACGAGGACTTCTCAAAATCCGACATTTTGAACGAGGCCCTCAATCAGGCAAGAGTGGAGGAGACCGGGCTGCATATCCCGGCGGTAATTGAAGTCGGCAAGATCGACGGCAAGTGGGCCATTGTCTCCGAATATATCCCGGGCAAGACGCTCGACCGTCTCATGCAGGAAAATCCCGAAAAGCTTGACGAGTATCTGGAGCTGTTCGTGGATTTGCAGATGGAGGTTCACTCCAAGCGTTCCCCGCTTTTGGGAAAGCTGAAAGACAAGATGAACCGCAAGATTTCCGAATCCAATATTGACGCCACCACCCGTTACGAGCTGCACACGCGTCTGGAATCCATGCCGAAGCACGTGAAAGTCTGCCACGGCGACTTCAACCCCTCGAACATTATCATCACGCCGGAAGGCGTGCCGTACATCCTCGACTGGTCCCATGCCACGCAGGGCAATGCCTCCGCGGATGTCGCGCGTACCTATCTGCTCTTCCGTCTGGCGGGAGATGTAGATCTTGCGGAGAAGTACATGAAGCTTTTCTGCCAAAAGAGCGATACCGCCCGTCAGTATGTTGACAAGTGGCTGCCGATCGTGGCCGCTTCCCAGTCCGTCAAGGGCAAGCCCGAAGAGCGCGAGTTCCTGCTCTCCTGGGTCGACGTTGTGGACTACGAATAAATCATTATTCCTTTCTCTTTGGTTGTTTTCTAATATGTTGGGCCGGACAGGATTTGTCCGGCCCTTTTTCTGCTTTTTCAGGGTCCGATGCGTTTTGCATTCATTCGAGGGAAATCTAAAAAACCGGGACGGTTTTGGCCGTATTTCAAAACCCCATTTCTTTTACGGAAAAGAAACGGGGTTTTGTATCCCCAAAGAAAGCCGCGAGGGAGGGGAGAACCGGCGCGCAAGACGGCCGGCACCCTCCCCTCCCTCGACCCACCCCTCCGGAAGGATGCGGCGCGAGAGCTATGTTATGCGTGTAGTAAGTAGAGCCGCGGCAGCACTTCGGGCAAAAGGATACCGGGAAAAAACTTTGTTATGCGTGTTGTAAGTAGACCCGGCATTCTTTTTCAATTTTCCTGCAGTAGTCTATCACAAATTTTGTCCCCCGACTCTTTCCGTCCCAAAAGGCAACAATAAGGTCTGCATATTCGACGATTTGTATATTCCTTTTGAAAGGCGCCGCACGGCCGTATCGCTGGTACTGAGGCAGAAATTCCGTCAGTTTTATGCCATGTGAGAAAGCATACGTCCGCGCCGCCAAGTCCACGCCCTTTGCTCCCCCGGAAACGATTTCCGTCACTCTTTCCGGTAAGTATGGCGTAAAATCTGGGATCGTAAGACTCCTTGATCCAATGATTGCAACCCTCATCCTGCACCTCCTAAATTTGGTGTACTTAAATTAAGTACATATCGTACATTATATCTCAAAATATACTTAAAATAAACTTGAAATTTTGAGATCACAGGTACAGTTACATGGAAAAGAAAGAAAAACATTTAGGATTGCGGATTGATCAGGAATTGCACTATAAGCTTCATTATATTGCAAAATATGAAGGGCGTTCTGGTAATGGGGAAGTCATTTACCTGATTCGTCAATATATCGAGCAATTTGAAAACAGAAATGGGAAAATACAAGTACCGGAAAACGATTGTGCTAAATAATCTGATTTCGCAGGGATTTTCCCACCCCTCCGGAAAGGCCGCGGCGCGGAGCTATGTTACGTGTGTTGTAAGTAGACCCGGCATTCTTTAATTCAATGATTGCAACCCTCATCCTGCACCTCCTATCGGTTATTTTAAGGGAATAACCCTTAAAAGTCAATAAGGGATATTCCCTTGCGCCATAATAACCCTGAGGTGGCGCCTATGTATAACCGAATCAGGAATTTAAGAGAAGACAGGGATTTATCACAAAAACAACTTGCGGAGATGCTTTCCATCCATCAGACGACGTATTCCGATTATGAACTTGGTCACTTAAATATACCCATTCCGATTCTCTGCAAACTGGCGGATTTTTACGAGACTAGCGTAGATTATCTGCTTGAGCGGACGGATAATCCCATTCCCTATGAAAAAGCAGGGCATTCTTAAAAGCATTTCAAAACCCCATTTCTTTTGCGGAAAAGAAACGGGGTTTTGTATCCCCAAAGAAAGCCGCGAGGGAGGGGAGAACCGGCGCGCAAGACGGCCGGCACCCTCCCCTCCCTCGACCCACCCCTCCAGAAGGATGCGGCGCGGGAACCACGTTATGCGTGTAGTAAGTAGACCCGGTATTTCTTGGTTCGATTATCGCAGGAATCTTCCCGTCCCTCCGGAAGGATGCGGCGCGCTTTTCGGGGAGATTCCAAAGAGGGGACTCCCTCTTTGGCCGTTTCAAGGGGTCCGGGGGAAATCGGAATCCCCCGGCCGCCTTTTTCTTGGGAGGGCAGGAACCGTTTCTTTTTGGCGGCGCAAAAAGAAATGGTTCCTGAAAATCCCCCTTTTTCCACCGCCATGGGGGAAAAGGAAACCCCCAAAACCAATGGTTTTGGGGGTGTTTTTATGAAACCGTTTTATATAGGTTTAAATCGATTGACTTCTTCCATGAACAAACGATCCAGATCCGTCAAACGATACCCTTTTCTGTAAATTAACATGTCCCGGTAAACTTTCTGATTGGCCGGACACTGACGCTGTACCAGACCGAATCGCTCCAAACTAGGTGCCGGGATGGGCGAAACCCACATAAACGTATTCGGGTTCCCACTCAAAAGTTCCATCTGTGAGCCGCGCTCGAAGACAAAAATCCGCTTATCCACAAATTCCGAAAGCTCCGCCTTCTTTGCGTCCAACTGCGGCAGGGAAGGGACGAACGGGTCTGCATGCGCAATCTCCACATAGTCCGCCAGATCGGGCAATTCAATGGTTTCCTTTTCCGCCAGCGGACTCTTCTCGGACATCACAAGAACATAGGAAAACTCCATAATCAGTTCGCTTGCCAGACCTTTTTCGTAAAGTTCCGTTTTAAAATGCTGCTCAAAGGGCTTTTGATACCGCAAAATACCCAGTTTATAGTCCGCCTGCAAAATGTTATTGATAACCCGCAGGGAATTGGTCTCCTTATAAATCAATTCTGCGGGTTTTGTCAGGTCAAGCTTTTTGGAAAACTCCGTAAAAGCGGAGGAAATGTAACTCGCACGCGGGACGGAAATGGAAAAACTCTGTTTTCCCGTCCGTGCATTCTGATACAGCGCCTCCACCTCGTCAATCTGCGCCAGAATCTTTTTGGCGTATTGCAGAAACTCCTCGCCCTGGGGGGTGACGGTAATTCCCTTCGAGGTACGCCGGAATATGGTAATGCCGAGGGATTCTTCCAACTCACGGATCGCACGGCTCAGATTCGGCTGCGCCATAAACAAATTTTCCGCCGCCCGGTTAATCGAACGCGTTTTTTCCACTTCCACGGCATACTTCAAATGCAAAATATTCATACAAATTCCTTTTCCGATTCCCGGCTTCACCAGGTACTACACCATACTCTTTCTCTTATATTTTTACCATATTCCAAGCCCTTTTGCAACCACCTAAAAAAACCGCCCCATAAGGTAGCTACTCATAAAACAGTATCAACAACTAACTGAAACAGGGTAGCTGCCAAACGGGTTGCAACAAAAAGTGGGCAAGTGGTAAACAACCTCTTGCCCACTTTTTTTCTGTATGAAAAATAGGATTACACTCTTGCTTTAATAGCCGTTTATAGCCGTATATTGTTGAAGACTATGGGAAAATGTGCTATAATAAATTATAATACTCTTTTTTGCAACAAGTGAAAAGTGACATCGTACAGCAAAGCCTTTCTAAAATTATCTGAATGGCAGCTATGCAAGGTAAACGTATGTGTCCTGCCGAAAGGCAGGACGTTATTTATAAGGAGCATTATTTATGCGTATTAAAAAAGTAAAAATTAAAAACTATAAGCTGTTTCAAGATTTTACTATGTCTTTTAATGATGATCTAAACATAATTGTCGGCGATAATGAAGCAGGAAAATCCACACTTTTAGAAGCGATAGGATTAGCCTTAACCGCACAAATTGCTGGAAGAAGTATACAGTATGAGTTGTCCCCGTTTTTGTTTAACATGGGCGTAGTTAAAAAATACATTGATGGCGCCGGGAGATCGCGACCATATTTTGTCGGGAGTATTTAACCAATTTTTGTCGGCGACCCCCAGAGCTAGTAGA
>CALWBW010000020.1 GCA_944376195.1 uncultured Clostridia bacterium
CCGGAACAAACGTATTCGGAGCCTGACGTAAACGAAATTATTCGTTCTCATATTGCGTTTTCCGACTATGTAACCATGCGCCGCGAGTTAGTCGATTTTGGCTTTCTCTCCCGCAGCGTTGACTGCCGGGAATATCGACGTACGGCAGAGCTTCCCACTGTAGAATCCATCCTGGAAACCCATTAGCTTTTAAGGAGTAACAAATGTTTGTAGATCTTGTAAAAATCCGCGTTCAGGCCGGACGAGGCGGTGACGGCGCGGTTTCGTTCCATCGAGAAAAATATGTTGCGGCTGGTGGGCCGGATGGCGGCGACGGAGGCCGTGGTGGAAATGTGGTTTTTCTCGCAGACAACCACATGTCGTCCCTGATGGATTTTCGATACACACGGAAATATGTCGCGGGAAATGGTGAAAATGGTCGCGGTGCCCGCTGTTATGGAAAATCCGGAAAAGATGTAGTGGTAAAGGTCCCCCGCGGCACGTTGATTCGCGAAGCAAAAAGCGGTGCGCTTATCAAAGACCTGTCTGATAACGAACCCTTTATTGTCGCGCATGGTGGGCGCGGCGGTTGGGGCAACAGTCATTTTGCCAATGCCCAGCGACAGGTTCCCCGCTTTGCTCATCCAGGACAAGAAGGCGAAGCGTTCGAACTGATTTTGGAATTAAAGCTTTTGGCAGACGTTGGACTGATCGGATTCCCCAATGTTGGGAAATCCACGTTGTTATCCGTTATTTCCGCTGCACGTCCTAAAATTGCAAATTATCATTTTACAACGCTGGTACCAAATCTGGGAGTGGTATCGGTCGATGAGACCACTTCGTTTGTTGCCGCAGATATTCCGGGACTGATTGAAGGTGCCGGGGAGGGCGCCGGTCTGGGCCACTATTTCCTTCGCCATGTCGAACGCTGCCGTCTGCTTCTGCACCTGGTAGATGTGTCCTGTGTGGAAGGCCGCGACCCAATTGAAGATTTTGAAACTATTAACCGGGAACTCGCCGTTTACAGTGAAGCACTGTCCAAGCGTCCTCAGATTGTAGTAGCCAACAAAACCGACATGATCCAAGACGAGGAAGCTTTCCGGCGTTTCCGCGCGTACATTCAAGAATTGAATCTGCCGTATTTTGAAATTTCGGCGGCGACAACGGCCGGTGTGCGTGACGTGATTCGTGCCGCCGCGCAGAAGCTTTCGGAATTGCCGCCCGTGATTGTTTTCGAACCGGAGTATGTCCCGCCCATTGTGGAGGACGATACTTCCCGGGAAGTTGAAATTACCGTTGAAGACGGGGTATATTACGTCGAAGGCGCCTGGTTGGAGCGTTTGATCCAGAGCACCAATTTTACCGATTATGAATCCCGTATGTTTTTTGACAAAACACTACGCGAAGCAGGCGTTTATGATAAGTTAGAAGAAATGGGAATTTCCGAAGGCGATACGGTGGACGTCGAAGGCTATCAGTTTGACTATGTAGTGTAGAAACGTGGTATTTTCCTATCTGTTTTAATGACATTTTCTGTTCTTGACAGAGTTGGTACGATTTTACCTTCCCAGTCGGGATGAGATTTCCGCCGCAGTTTCCAGCGGTGCTTTTTGCAAAGCTGCACGACCTTCCCGTGACCGCTTTTCCTGCTTGACAGTAAAAAAAGAGCTTGTCAGAATTCTGACAAGCTCTTTTTTTACTTAATTACCAACGCAAATAATTTTACCGGTTCTTCTTCCTCATTTGCGATTGCATGGAATGCGCCGCCGCCGGTATAAATCACATCACCGGCCGAAACCGTAGAAATTTCACCGTTATCGTCTACCACAGCTTTTCCCTGGGTGATGATATAAATTTCTGCGTCCGGGCCGTGGGGATGACGTCCAATCGAACAACCCTTCTCCAACGTCACCTCAGAAGTGACACGCATCTTCCCCAGCGTTTCTTCTTCCCGCAACAAATCAAGAAACTGCACCTTTCCCTCACCGTCGCGAACATGCTCCACAACACGGGTCTGCATTTCATTTCTGCGCTTAATCATCTTTTTCGTCCTCTTCGTCGTCGCAGTGTTCGCATCCGCAGTCACAATCACAGTCACAGGCAGGATGGAACTCCATCACACGTCCACATTTGGGACATTCCAGCGAACCGTCTTCCAGAATATCGCCGTCAATATACAATTCCTCGCCGCAACCGGGGCACTTCACTTCAAAAAAGTCATCATCGTCATCCTCATCGTCTTCATCATCCTCATCCTCATAGAAGTCGTCTTCCAAAGAGGTAAGGTCCTCGTCGATTCCGTCGATTTGATCCCCGATATCAATGATGTCGTCCTCGATATCCAACATATCATGCACAATATCATCCAAAACATCGGCCATTGCATTTAAAACTTTGGTTTCCTTTTTTTCAGGATCTAACTCAAGACCTGCCATCAGGCCTTTCAGATACGCTACTTTTTCCTGAGAAGTCATGCTTTTTCTCCTCGCTTCCATCAGGCGCGGCTCAAGTACTCGCCGACGCGCGTGTCAATTTTAATTTTATCACCGATATTGATAAAAAGCGGCACCTTGATTTCCGCACCCGTCTCCAACGTTGCGGGTTTCATCGTATTTGTCGCAGTATCACCACGGACGCCAGGTTCCGTGGCCGTCACTTCTAGCTCCACAAACGTAGGCGGTTCTACAGCAAAGACACTTCCTTTATAGGAAAGAATTTTGACCATCATTTCTTCTTTCACAAATTTCAGGCTGTCACCCAAGACATGTCCATCAATCGGCAACTGCTCAAAGGTCTCCATATCCATGAAATAGTAAAGATCGCCGTCTGCATAAAGATACTGCATTTCACGACGCTCAACATATGCGTTTTCAAATTTGTCCGTCGGGCTGAAGGTACGTTCCGTAACGGCGCCGGTTATCACATTTTTAATCTTCGTACGAACAAAGGCTGCGCCCTTACCCGGTTTGACATGCTGAAACTCTACAACCTGGCAAACCTGTCCATCCATTTCAAAGGTAACACCGTTGCGAAAATCGCCGGCAGTAATCATAGAAAAACCTCCATCAATATATAAATTGCTCATAGCTAGTATTATTATACGACGAAACAAGGTGTTTGGCAAGTATTATCTAAAAAATTATGAGTTTTCTCCAACATGTGTCTTCTTTTCTAACAAACCATGCAAATAAAACATATATGTTGCCCTAATCCAAAAGCATTTTTCTTTCTTATAAAAATCATAATATTTTTCGATTTTAACAAAAAAATTGATAAAAACTTCGAAAATAAATTTTTTGTTGACATTACGTTAATTTTTATATAATATATATTTAAAAGACCGACCATAAACCGGTTATATTTTGAAAGGAGACGAAAAATGATGAAGAAATTCTTAGCTCTGCTTCTCGCGTTGCTCATGTTGCTGGCGCTTTTCAGTGCCTGTGCTACTGAGCCGGACGATGCGTCTGAAGGAAACACTGCCGATGTGGATTCCGCCGGAGATAATGACGCCGATACGGGCAACGAAGCAGAAAATCAGACAGATGATGAGGACACCTCAAATGAAGACGGTCCTGTCGAAGTTGATCCATTGCAGTTAGAGTATATGGGCCGTGAATCCCACCAGTGGACCTATACTTATGAAGAGGCAAAACAGCAGAATTTTGAGACGCTTGCCTATTATGAAGAATTACTGCTGGACAAACATAATCTGGTCGTCACTATTTCGCCTATTGATAACGAGGCCTATCAGACAACACTTTCTGGCTACCTGGCGGCGAATACTTTGCCGGACACCTTCATCTCTCAGAGCATGATGGAAGACGCTTTGCTTGTGAACACCATGTTGGATGGGCGTTTTGCCGACATTGATGATATCGTCGCTTGTTCTCCGGACGGGACTTTTGCTTCCCTGATTGCAGATGGCGGAAAAATGAGTTATCTGAAAGCCTGGTCTACGGCCCCTGATAATCATTGGTATATGGTGAAAAACACCGACAATGGTGCCGTGGGTCTGGATATGGATAACGATGAAATTGATTATCTCGTAGAATTCGGTATGTCCAACTGGTATGACGTCTGTATTCGTCGTGACTGGTTAGATAAGCTTAGCCTGGAAATGCCCACTACCGTTGATGAGTTCAAAGAAGCGCTGATTGCCTTCCAGACGAACGATGTCAATGAAAACGGCGCTGCAGATGAGCGTGCATTCCTCGGCTTCGGAATCAACAATGAAGGCAACGGTATAGGTACTGTTTTCTCCAACGGTGTTGCCGGATGGTTTGGTCTCCATCGTGATAACTTCGTCATGGATACGCAGGATGGACGTGTAGTATCTGCAATTGAAGATCCGGGTTATGTTGCTTATGTTAATTATGCCCATGAGCTGTACAGCAATAAGGTTGCTTTGATTGGCGAAGGCATGGCATATCAGCATGCAGTTAATGCAGCCGGTAACTACTGTTCTGCGCATCCGCAGTATCCGAACACCATGATGACTGTATCGACCGGTGATCCGGACAGTGAATATGAACCGATGCCCATTATTCAGGCAATTGAAGGCGTAAAGCCGCACCTTCTTGGTCAGGCAACGGTTTCCTCTGCCCGTGCTATTTCCTTCAGCCCCGAATGTGACTATAACGCCGCAGCAGAATGGCTGAACTGGATCTTCGGGGAAGACCTGTTTATGCTCTGGCAGTATGGTATTGAAGGCATGGCTTGGGAATGGAACGATGACGGTACGATCTTCCGCTACAGAGTCGGCGAAGAATTGACGGAGGAAGAAGAAGAGCGGTATGGCGACATGTGGTGCTATGCGCCGTGGTGCCTGTTCCCGCAGTTCAATACCGCGATTTACGATGTCACCGCCGCTACCTATACTTCTATTGACGAAGCCCTTGAAGCTGGCGAACCGTACCGCAGTGGTATGACTACCTTCGAGGAATGGAAGCAGCAAAACTCCATCTATAATTGGCGTGAAATTTCCCCGCAGGAGCGCTTGATGAATATGATGAATGAGTTTGGCACCGACAATATTTTGTACGACATCACTGTAAACTTTGAAACGCTCGCCACAGAAGATGAGGCCAAGATTCTTGATACGTACAAATCAGACCTGATCCTCTATCTGAACGAGTTGACAACCAGCCATATTACCGGCCAGAAGTCAACAGATACACTCGAGGAAGATCTGCAATACGCTTATGACAATCTTGGCATGCAGGAGTACACGGATGTCATTCAAGCCAGAATTGACCGTTATCTGGTCACTTTGGGCCGTGAACCGATTTTGGGTTAATTTCACTCCTACGACTCATTTTTGTCCCCCGTTGCGTGTATACGCATGTCGTCCCCGCAGGTAACGCCTGCGGGGGCTTTTTTTTCTTTCCTTCTTTATAAAAATCAGCGTGCATCACAAAAAGCCCAGAACGTTCTATAATGAGAGTGTTCAAAAACAGCACATCCCGTGTAGGAGGAAAGATGCTTCTATGGTATATCAAACAATTCTAGAAGGGATCGGGCGTACACCTGTTGTGGAGCTTCAACGCATGGCTCCTGCAGACGGCGCCCGTATTCTTGTTAAGTACGAGGGACTGAACGTAGGCGGGTCCATCAAAACACGTACTGCTTATTATATGATTTTAGAAGCGGAGAGGCAGGGATTAATTGGTCCAGGCTCCACGATTGTGGAACCGACAAGCGGTAATCAGGGAATTGGTCTGGCACTCGTCGGTGCGGTGCGTGGATATCGGACCATCATCATTATGCCGGATAGCGTCAGTTTGGAACGGCGAAAACTGGTAGAGCACTATGGGGCGGAAGTTGTTCTTGTGCATGACGATGGCAATATCGGGGATTGTATTCAGCACTGTCTGGATATGGCATTGACCATGCAGCAACGTGATCCTACCGTTTTTGTGCCGCAGCAGTTCTCTAATCCAGCCAATCCACTTGCACACCGGTATCATACCGCTTTAGAATTGATGGAGCAGATTGCAGCTCCCATAGACGGATTCTGTTCCGGTATCGGCACAGGAGGAACCATTACCGGCATTGGAGAAGTGTTAAGGGCGCAAAATCCAAACATTCAAATTTGGGCTGTGGAACCGGAAAATGCAGCCATACTTGCCGGAGGCACTATCGGAACGCATTTGCAAATGGGAATTGGCGACGGTCTGATCCCTGAGAATCTAAATGTGCAAATCTATGACAACGTGTATACTGTCGCAGACGATGTAGCAATTCAGACGGCTAAGGATTTGGCTCGTTTAGAGGGCCTAATGTGTGGCATTTCATCGGGTACCAATGTTGCGGCCGCCATTGCGCTGGCTAAGGAACTCGGCCCGGGAAAAACGGTCGTCACCATTCTTCCCGATACCGCCGAGCGGTATTTTTCAACACCCCTTTTTTAATTTTGTCACATAAATTTTTTTACCGAAACCGTCTGTTTTCTACGGTTTCGGTTATTTTTTTAGCAATGGTTTACAAAACCTTGATGAAATCCTCACAAATCCGCTTCATTTTGCGTCATAGGACGCTGTATAATAGCCTTTGTGAACAGTACGATAGGAGGATAGATCTCATTGATAGAAGTACAAAATCTCACCAAACGATACGGCGCCACGATTGCCGTAGACCACCTTACAATGACTATAGAAGATCATCACATTTATGGTTTTCTAGGTCCCAATGGTGCCGGGAAAACCACCACGCTTCATATGATAACCGGCTGCCTTGCAGCCGATTCCGGCAATGTGAAAATTGACGGTTATGACATCCTGCGCGCTCCGCTTCAGGCGAAAAGCCGTATCGGTTATCTGCCAGAGCAACCGCCCCTATATGACGACATGACACCGGAAGAATTTCTCCGTTTTGTAGGGGAAGCAAAAGGACTGCGCGGGAAAAAGCTTCGAACAGCTGTCGATTCCGTGATGGAACGAACATCCATCGCCGATATGCGGCGCAGGTTGATTCGAAACCTTTCCAAAGGCTACCGGCAGCGCGTTGGCATTGCACAGGCGATTTTGGGAGACCCGGCCACTGTTATTTTGGATGAACCTACGGTCGGTCTGGATCCTTTGCAGGTTACCGAAATGCGTACTCTAATTCGGGAACTTGCGCAATCTCACACCGTCGTTTTTTCCAGCCATATTCTTTCGGAAGTCTCAGCCCTCTGCGACCGCGTCTTGATTCTGGCACAAGGCCATCTATTGGCTGAGGACACCCCAGAACATCTCTCCGCACATATGCCGGGTCTGCACCGTCTCATCGTCACAGTCCGCGGAGAACCAGACGCTGCGGTTTCCCGATTACGGCAACTTCCGGATACGACAGTTGTAATTCTTTCAAGCACCGGAACGGAAACACAAATTCAGCTGGAATCTGCCTCTGATAGGAGGGAGTCAGTCTCTGCGGCGTTGGCTGCCGCCGGTATTCCCCTGCTTGGCATGACTTTGGAAACCGCGACACTGGAAGATGTGTTCCTGGATTTGACCCGGAGTGAGACATCCGAGGAATTCAAAGAGGAGGTTTGACCATGCGGGCAATTTATAAACGGGAACTGCGTTCCTATTTTACCGGATTTACCGGTTATCTGTTCCTGGCATTGATGCTGCTTTTTGCCGGTATTTATGTTTCCATTATCAATCTTACAAACGCCTACCCCACTTTTGAATTCACCTTATATAATATGGATTATGTCTACCTAATCATCCTCCCCATCCTCACCATGCGGGTATTTGCAGAGGATCGTCGAAGGCACACATCAGAATTGCTTTATTCCATGCCGTTGCGTCTCTCTTCCATCGTTCTCGGTAAATATTTTGCGCTCGTGACGGTACTTGCGATCCCGTGCATCGTATTCTGCTGCTTTCCCGCGATTTTTTCACTCTACGGAACTGTTAATCTTATGACTTCCTATAGTTCCATTTTTGCCTTTTTCCTGATGGGCGCGGCACTTCTTGCCGTCGGCATGTTTCTCTCTTCCCTGACGGAAAGCCAAGTAGTTGCGGCCGTTTTAAGCTTTGGAGCAGTTCTTCTTTCCTATTTAATGGCAAGCCTCACAGCTTATATTCCCGCTTCCGCTTATCATTCGCTCTTTTATTTTGTTATCGTCATCCTTCTCTGCGCAGTTATCATCCGATTTTTAACGAAGAGTACTTTTTTTGCCGCTTGCTGCGCGATTGTGGCGGAATTGCTTTTGACCATTCTCTATATTTGCAAAGCTTCCCTTTTTGAAGGATTATTTGCAAAATTTCTCTCCGCGCTTTCTGTTTTTTCCCGTTATGAAAACTTTATGGCCGGCCTTTTTGATTTTGCCGGCCTCGTGTACTATTTTACGATCATTGTCCTTTTCCTGCTTTTCAGTGTATTTTCCCTTGAAAGAAGGAGGTGGTGTTAAATGGTACAGAGAGAAAAAAACAACCTCCTTCAAAAAACCAAAGAGCGCTTGCACACACGCTCGTTTCATTCCGGTATATGGATCGTCTTGCTCGCTTTCATTGCAATCGTACTTGCTGTCGGTATTAATTTGGCTGTTGCCGCATTGCCGGAAGACATCACAAAAGTAGATACCACACCAAATGCACTTTATACCATTTCACCCGAAACAGAAACGCTGCTCCGTTCCCTTTCTGAAGAGGTTACCATCACCTGTGTTGTAACAACCGGATATGAAGACGCCACACTTCAGGAAATGTTGGAACGCTATGCCGATCTCAGCACCTATCTCTCCATTCAATACGTTGATCCCACTTTGCATCCCGACTTTACGGCACAATATACCTCAGATTCACTTGCAGAAAACAGCCTGATCGTTGAAAGTCAACGCCGGAATACCATCGTTTCCTATGATTCCATTTACACCTATGAACTCAACTACACCACCTATGTCTATGATACATATTTTGACGGAGAAAGCTTAATTACATCCGCCATTGATTTTGTTACGAGCGATACCTTACCGACCGCCTATTATTTAACTGGGCATGGGGAATTCACCATTGACGATACCATGTCCGGCTATGTTTCCCGGCAAAATATTGCCCTCGAACCGCTTTCTCTCCTTTCATCGGAAAGTGTACCGGAAGATTGTGCCTGTCTTTTGATTGTTAGCCCATCATCCGATATCAGCGAAGACGATTACGATAAAATCCTCGCTTATCTGCAAAATGGGGGGAAAATGCTGCTCTATACGGATTATATTGAAACGGATATGCCAAACTTACACGCGCTTCTTTCCTATTATGGCATAGAACTTCAAGACGGGATTGTGATAGAAAGCGATTCTTCTCGTCATATCCAAGGATATGCACACTATCTCCTGCCGGACCTGGTGGAGCATGAAATCACCGCGTCGATCATAAATGACGGATATTACATTTTAGCGCCCGTGGTACAAGGACTCATTATCAAAGAAGATCTACGAGATACTTTGACTATTGAGCCGCTCTTGACAACCTCAGAGGATGCTTTTTCAAAACTGGTTACCGATTATACTTTGAATAGTTTTGAGTATGAAGAGGGCGACACAGCCGGCCCCTTTACGCTCGGCGCAGCTATTACAGAGGATAACGAAGACGGTTCTCAGACGCACCTTGTAGTTTATACGACTTCCTATCTTGTCGATTCTCAGATCGACACCATCGTTTCCGGCGGAAACAGTGCACTGTTTATAAAGTCTTTAAACTGGATGTGTGAAGGGAAACAGACTGTTGCCATTGACGCCAAGGGAATGAGCGTAGACTTCTTAATTCTCTCCGCACGCGATGTTTCCTTCCTTTCCCTTCTCTTTATTGGCGTATTGCCCCTTTTGGTACTTCTTTGCGGCGGGATAGTTTGGTACCGACGTCGAAAGCGCTGATCAAACCCTCAGACAGAAATGTTAAATCACATTTAACTTGAATTCACTGTTTTGATATGATATACTAACTTATCATATATCATAACACTTTGGGGGATCAAACAATGGAATTTCTGTATTCCGGACTTTTGTCAATCAATTGGCAAATGCTTGTCATGTATGCAGTCGGCGGACTTCTGATTTGGCTTGCCATCGCCAAAGACTTTGAGCCTGCGTTACTGCTTCCCATGGGGTTCGGCGCAATTCTGGTGAACCTTCCAGATTCCGGCGTCTTAAACCAAATGGTCGAGAACGTCGGTGAGACAAGCGGTATTATTCAGTGGTTGTTTGAAGTTGGTATCGAAGCTTCAGAAGCGCTTCCTCTCCTTTTGTTTATTGGTATCGGTGCAATGATTGACTTCGGTCCGTTGCTTTCCAACCCGAAAATGTTCCTCTTTGGTGCAGCGGCGCAATTTGGTATTTTTGTGGTCATCGCTGTTGCCGTATTACTGGGATTTGACTTAAAAGATGCCGCTTCCATTGGCATGATTGGCGCAGCAGACGGTCCTACATCCATCTTGGTTTCTCAGGTTTTGAAATCGCAATATGTCGGTCCGATTGCCGTCGCGGCGTATTCCTATATGTCGCTCGTTCCTCTTGTCCAACCTGTGGCAATTAAAATGGTTACTACGAAGAAAGAGCGTATGATCCGGATGCCATATCAGCCCGGCAACGTTTCCAAACTGACCCGCATTCTTTTCCCGATCATCGTGACGTTTATCGCCGGTATCGTAGCTCCTATGAGTGTCGCGCTCGTCGGCTTCCTGATGTTCGGAAATCTTCTCCGCGAATGCGGCGTGCTTGGCCGTATGTCCGACACAGCTCAGAATGTTTTGGCAAATCTTGTTACGCTTCTTTTGGGTATCACCATTTCCTTCTCCATGCGTGCCGAAATGTTTGTCACCTGGCAGACGCTTTTGATTATGGGCCTTGGGCTGGTTGCCTTCGTCTTTGACTCCATTGGCGGCGTTCTGTTTGCAAAATTATTGAACCTCTTTATGAAAAACAAAATCAACCCGATGATCGGTGCGGCGGGTATTTCCGCATTCCCGATGTCGGCGCGCGTTGTTCAGAAGCTTGGTCTGAAAGAAGATCCGACCAATCATCTGCTTATGCACGCAATCGGAGCGAATGTTTCCGGACAGATTGCTTCAGTATTGGCGGGCGGTATGATCTTGTACCTGATTCCGCAGCTCATTCGATAAAAGGAGGGGTTCTTTATGTCTTACAATTTACTTTCCGCACTGAATGTGATGTGGCAGGGAATGCTGGGAATCTTTGTTGTAATGATTCTCATTTCACTCATTGTCAAGCTGCTTGCGAAAGTCACAAAATAAAACGCTGGGACGGCGCCGGAAATCCGGCCGCCGTCTCGTTTTTTACCACTGGTAACTTTTTTATGTTATAATGTTATCGGTAACCGAAAAAGGAGATGGAATTTTATTATGACCACCCAAACCGCTCTTGTACTGGAAGGCGGGGGCCTTCGTGGAATTTATACCGCCGGTGTTTTGGATTGCTTTCTGGAGCATAACATTCATTTGCGGGACGTGTATGCAGTCTCGGCTGGCGCTTGCCATGCGTGCAGTTATCTTGCCGGGCAAAAGGGACGCGCTTACCATACAAACGTCGATTATCTGCATGACAAGCGCTATTGCAGTCTCACCAGTCTGGTTACAACCGGAAATTTATTCGGTGTGGAGTTTTTATATCACGAGCTTCCCGAAAAACTATATCCCATTGATAACGCCGCATTTTGTAAAACGCCTTCAGATTTTCACACAGTTGTGACAAACTGCGTCACAGGCGCCCCTGAATATCCCCAGGTTCGTGACTTATTCCGCGACATCGATTTCGTACGGGCTTCCAGTTCCCTTCCGGGGCTTTCCCGTTTTGTGATGCTAAACGGCGTGCCCTATCTAGACGGTGGCATTTCCGACGCCATTCCACTGCGCCGCAGCCAAGAAGACGGACATTTTAAAAACGTTGTCGTGCTCACCCGTGACCGTTCCTACCGAAAGGGTCCGAGCAAGTCCACCGCGCTTTTGAAATGGAAATATCGGGCATATCCCGCCCTGGTAGAGCGATTGGAAATGCGGCATTTGGCATATAACGCCCAATTGGATTTTGTGCATAATGCGGAGAAAACCGGACAGGCGTTTCTCATTGCGCCATCTGTTCCCCTGCAGCTTGGACGAATGGAAAAAAACCGCGAAAAGCTGGACAGCATCTACCAGTTAGGGAAAAAAGATGCCTTGGAACGGCTGGATGCATTGCGAGAATACCTCACAACATAAACGAATATGGAATTTGCTTTAACGTTGCCCTATTATTTCATAGTATCTCTCTTCCAAAACGAAAAAACGAGGAAATCGAAAACTGATTTCCTCGTTTTTCTGCTTTTCAGGCCAAATTGCCTTGCTTGTCACCATTTATTTCGATATTTGTTCCGCTACCAAGCGACCAACGCCGTAACGCTCACGAAGCTTCGGCTTTTCAATCTTCCCGGTCGGATTTCTCGGGACATCATCAAAAATAATCTTTCTCGGACGCTTGTAGCGCGGCAGACGCGCGCAGAAGGTGTTAATCTGTTCTTCCGTGCACTCCATGCCGGGTTTCAATTCAATCACCGCCGCCGGGATTTCACCCAAACGCTCATGCGGAAGCCCAATCACCGCGACATCTTTTACGACATTTAACTCCCGCAGGAAATCTTCGATTTGAACCGGATAAATATTTTCGCCGCCCATAATAATGACGTCTTTCTTCCGGTCTACCAGATAAATGAAGCCCTCTTCATCCTGCATTGCCATATCGCCTGTGAAAAGCCAACCATCACGAAGTACAGCTGCCGTCGCCTCTGGATCATTAAAATAACACTTCATCACGCCGCGTCCACGAACACAAAGCTCGCCCACGTCTCCCTGCTTCACCGGCACTCCTGATTCATCGGCAATCTTGACCTCCCAGCTATAACCGGGCACGCCAATGGCCCCAACTTTGCGGATGTTCTCTACTCCCAGGTGCACACAACCCGGACCAATTGACTCAGAAAGTCCATAATTGGTGTCATAGGCATGGTTGGGGAATACTTCTTTCCAACGGCGAATCAGAGAAGGCGGTACTGGCTGCGCACCAATATGCATGAGTCTCCACTGATCCAGTTCATATTCTGACAGGTTTATTTCGCCACGCTCGATCGCATCCAGAATATCCTGCGCCCACGGCACCAACAGCCAAACGATGGTGCAATGCTCCTCGCTGGCGGTCTTTAAAATCCATTCAGGACGGACGCCGCGCAAAATCACAGCCCGGCTGCCTGTCAAGAGACTTCCAAACCAGTGCATTTTTGCACCGGTATGATACAGGGGCGGAATACAGAGAAATACATCTTCACGGGTTTGTCCATGGTGATGTTGTTCCACTTCACAGGCACAAACCAAACTGCGATGCGCGTGCAGGATTGCCTTGGGGAATCCCGTCGTACCGGAAGAAAAATAAATGGCGGCATCATCATCATCTGTGAGATGGACACGAGGCGGCTCCGTTGAGAAAAACGGCATCAATTTATCATAACTTTCGGCAAAGGTGGGCGCCTGTTCTCCTACGTAAAGGATGGTCCCCACGCGCGGAATATCCATACAAATATCTTCCACACGCCCTATAAACTCCGGTCCAAACACCAGCGCATCCGATTCGGAAAGTTCCAGACAATATTTGATCTCATCGGCAGTATACCGGTAATTCATCGGCACTACCACTGCGCCGGTTTTTAAAACACCAAAATAAATCGGCAGCCATTCCAGACAGTTCATCAACAAAATGGCAATCTTGTTTCCGCGCCCCAAGCCGCGGCTCATCAAAAGATTTGCAAAGCGGTTTGCCATATCGTCAAACTCCCGCCAGGTGATCTCCCTGCGGTAACGGTTCGCCGGATTGGTCTCAACCAGTTCATATTCACGCCAGGTCGTGCCGTGCCGCTCCCGTATTTCGGGGTTCACTTCCACTAAGCTAACGTCGTTGCCATAAAGCGCAGCATTCCTTGCCAAAATTTCCGTAATGGGCATACAGTTCTCTCCTTCACACAAGATCAAAAAACCGTCAGAGGGCAATAAAAAACGCCCTCTGTTAAATAACAGAGGGCGGAAACATCCGCGGTACCACCTCTATTCACCGACGGCCTCACAGCGCCGGCCTCAACGAGTACAAACATACCCCGACCCTATAACGGGAGCACCCGTCACCACCTACTGCGCTTTTGCGGTTCAGCGTGAAACTCTCGAAATGTATTCCCTTTGTCTTTTCACCCGCGCCTCTCACCATCCGGCAACTCTCTGATGGTTCCGACAAAGCTACTTCTTTTCGGTCATCGTCTGTAACAATAATTAGCATAACATTTTGTTGCACAAAAGTCAAGCGTAAAAAAATCTTCGCACAAATTTATAGATTTTCCCCAGGTTAATATCTTCCTTTTGTTTGACAAAAGTATTAAATACATGTTTACGCGTGTAAATCCACTTGGTTTTTCCCAGAGAATACCGTTGCGCCATATTTTCCAAATCTCTCTCCATTTTGCCTTGTCATTACGAAAATAAAGTCGTATAATAAATTTGAAATTAAATTAATTCCACCGGTATTGCAAGTAATTATATCTCTGTTCTTCTATGCAAACAGCTCCGTTTGCCTGTTTTGTGAAAAGTAATAAGGGGATAGGAAGCCCATGGAAAATCTGATTCTTTCTTTTAATGTTGTTTTCCCTATGTTTGCGCTTTTGGCAGTGGGTTTTCTCATGAAAAAAGTACATATTTTGGGGAAAAGTTTGGCCAGTGGGATCAACAGACTGATTTTCAGTCTATTCATCCCGGTCATGATTTTTAAGAATATCATTGACGCAGATTTGGAATCGGTCTTCAGTTGGCGCATGCTGGGTTACAGTATTGCAGGAACTACGGCAGTCTTTATCTTATGCATGCTGCTCATTCCGCATATAGAACGCGATAACCGGCGCCGCGGCGCCATTGCCGTCTCTCTCTTCCGCTCCAATTTCATCATTTACGGGATGCCTCTCGCTACCGGGCTATACGGAAATACGGCCGGCGCCATGCTCTCTGTTCTGACCGCACTTGTTGTGCCTCTCGCCAGCGCATATTCGGTTTTTGCGCTAGAATATTATCAGACCGGAAAGCCGAAGGTTCGAGATCTTGTCATCAATGTTATTAAAAACCCGTATATCGTCTCCTCCATTCTGGGATTCGCTGTACTGTTATCCGGATGGAAGCTCCCCGAATTTCTCTCCTCTCCTGTTGCCAGCATCGCGCAGGTTGCTTCTCCGCTTGCGCTGATTGTCTTAGGATCCACATTTGAATTTTCCAACATTTCTACCTACCGGACTTATATTTTCGCCTGTTCCGCAGCACGTCTGATCCTGGTTCCGGGAATCTTTGTTACGCTGGCCATTTTACTTGATTTCCGTAATGCCGAACTGGCCACCTTAATGGCGCTGTTTGCCACACCTCCTGCCACTTCGTCCTATGTGCTCACCCGGCAACTTGGCGGCGACGACGAACTGATGTCACAGTTGGTCGTCTTTATCACGTTATTTTCTATTTTAACTGTTTTCCTGTGGATCTGGGTCTTAAAGACACTGACCTTCCTATAAGAGAAATTAAGCAAACTGAGGGGGGATTTCATGAAAATTACAGGTATGCGCATTGAGAACCTGACCATGCCGGACCACGCGCCCGCAGAAGGCGTCGGCGCACAACGTTCTGCCGCACCGCTGGATATTTACAAAGAATATGCAGAAATGGGAGACGGCCGTCCCTTCCCAAAAACACGCCGTGACCACTGTTGGTGGGACAAATCCGAAAATGGGTATTATACCGTGGCGTTTTTGGTCATTGAAACGGACGAGGGGTTGGAGGGCTGGCACGGTCCCATTGAATACCGCAGCCAGCTTCTGGTTGCCATGGAGGGGTTGCGGGAGCATTTGCTTGGACGCGACCCGCTTGAGACGCGGTTTTTATGGGACATTCTGTCACGTTTTGAGCGTCACGCTTCCACTGGTGTGATGATGATGGCGATTTCTGCCGTTGATATTGCGCTTTGGGATTTAAAAGGCAAAATTTTAGGCCAACCAGTCTATAAACTGTTGGGCGGCGGACGGCGGCAAATTCTCCCCTATCTCTCCACGCTCAGCTTTGCAACTGACGCAGAGTCGGTGCGTACTCGTGCGCGCCAGTTTATTTCGATGGGATTTCAGGCGCAAAAGTGGTTTTTCCCCTATGGTCCCGGTTCCGGAACGGAGGGAATGCGCCATAATCTTTCCATGGCCCATGCGCTTCGTGAGACTGTCGGCCCGGATTATCCCATCATGTTTGATTGTTGGATGGGCTGGGATTATGCATACGCGCGGGAGATGCTGCGCGAATTGGAACCGCTGCATCCAAAATTCATTGAGGAACTCTTCCGTCCGCAATATTTGGAAGCGTATCGGCGCATCGCGCAGGAGACATCCATTCCACTTGCCGCCGGAGAACATTTTTACAACCGGCAGCAAGTTCAGCAATATTTAAAAGAAGACGTTTTTTCCTATATTCAATCCGATCCGGAATGGTCAGGCGGTATCACGGAAACTTTGCGCATTGCCGATTTGTGCGAGGTCTACGGCGTAAAGATGATTCCGCATGGGCACAACCTGTTGCCCGCCATGCATGTCATCGCCGCTTCTTCCCCAGAAACCTCGCCTATGGGCGAATATCTCTTGAATATCAATTACCATAAAACCTGTTTTTATAAGCGCCACCCGCTGATCGACGGATATCTGACGCTGAACGACACGCCCGGTCTTGGCGAGGATATTAACTGGGATGTAGTAGAAAATCGAGAAATTGTCACCAGTTTTATATTTTAGAGAAATACAAGGAGGTTGAGAATGATGAACGTATCACAAGTCACCGTAAAGATTCTGGAGCGTGAGGGCATTACCGATGCATTTGGTATCCCCGGCGCAGGCATTAACGGCCTTTACAAGTACATGGCGGAGAGCAAAATCCATCATTACACCCATCGCCACGAGGAATGCTGCGTTCACGCGGCAGGCGGCTATTTCCGCGCATCCGGCCGTATGGCAGTTGCGCTCTGTACATCCGGCCCCGGCGCAACCAATTTTGTCACGGGAATTTATACCTGCAACATCGACTCCATCCCTGTTCTGGCAATCACCGGTCAGGCTGTCCGCGCACAACTTGGCCTAGACGCCTTCCAGTGCGTCGATATCGCAAAGATTGCGGCTCCTGTTGCCAAACGTACCTGGCAGATTACCGAGCCGGAAAAAGTTCCGGAAATTTTCCGAGAGGCATTTTTGACCGCTCGTTCCGGAAAGCCGGGGCCTGTCCTGATCGATCTTCCGCTCGATGTGCAAAACGCCGACATTGATTATGATCCCGACACTTATGTCCCCGCCTCTTACGATGCACCAGCGCCTGATCCCGATCAGATTCACAAAGCCATAGAATTGATTTCCGCCGCGAAGAAACCGTTGCTTCTGATGGGCGGCGGCGTAATTCTCGCCGGCGCGGAACGCGAATGTGTCCGGCTTGCGGAAACACTGAATATGCCGGTGATTACCACCTATATGGCAAAAGGCGGAATTCCGATTAACCACCCGCTTAACGCCGGTCATTGCGGAATTCAAGTAGGACAGCCGATTGGCAACCATGTCTTCCTTGAATCAGACCTGGTGCTTGGCATTGGCTGTCGTTTCACCGACCGTCACACCGGCGATATCAACGTGTATCGCGGAAATCGAAAATTTATTCATATTAATATTGAGCCGTCTGAAATCGGGAAGATTTTTAAGCCGGATCTCGGCATCGTGGCAGATGCGAAAAAGGCCATCCTTGCACTGCTGGAAGAAGCCGCAAACGCGAAAAAATCCGATTGGAATATCGACGTGCCCGCGCTTCGGAAGCAGCTTGCGCGGAAAACCGATTATGACTGTCAGCCTATTAATCCACACCGCGTCATGGCAGAGTTGAACCGTTATTTCGGCGATCACGCAGTATTTACGACCGGCTGCGGCATTACGCAAATCTGGTCCGGTCAGCTTCAGGAAACCAATATTCCGCGCAATTATTTGCCGTCCGGCGGCGCAGGTTGCCTGGGTTACGATATTCCCGCCGCATTCGGTGCTGCCATCGCAACCGGAAAACAGACCGTCGCCGTTATGGGTGATTTCGGCTTTACGTTCCATGTACAGGAACTCGCTGTCTGTGCCAAGAATAAAGTTCCAGTTATCGTCGTCGTTGTCAATAACGCCTATTTGGGCCTGATTCGTCAGAACCAGAAATATGCCTATGGCTATGAATATGCAGTGGAAATGTCCGAAAACCAGAATCACGATATCGTCGACTACGTTAAAGTCGGCGAGGGACTCGGCTGTTACGCCGAACGCGTGTTTGACCCGAACGAAATCGGCGCTGCGCTGAAACGTGCGCAGGAAAGCGGCAAGCCGGCCGTAATTGATATTATTTGTGATCCGAGCGTCGACTGTTCAATGGGCAGCAGCCTGGCAAATGTCCGTGAATTCGTGTACTAATGGAAAGGAGCCATATCATGCAGGAATCCATTCATAAATATTTTAAAATCGGTACCATTCAGTGGATGAGCCATCCACCGGCAGACCGTGACGTATTGACTTCCATCCGGCAAATTGCGTGCGACGATTTTTTTGACGCCATCGAGGTCTGTAAATTCGACACTGACGAAGCCCGTGCAAAGGCAAAAAAAATGTTGGAGCAAGGGCATATGACGGTTTGTTATGGTGCGCAGCCGCGCCTTTTGGGGCCAAAACTGAACCCGAACGATCTTGATGAGGAAGGCCGCAAAAAAGCGGAGGCGACGCTTCTGGAAGCGGTGGACGAAGCGGAATACCTCGGTGCACGCGGAATTGCGTTTTTAGCAGGAAAATGGGCGCCCGAAACAAAGGAACAGGCTTATGCACAGCTTCTCAAAACCACGAAAACGGTCTGCGATTACGCGGCGACCAAGGGAATGACCGTAAATCTGGAGGTCTTTGACTTTGACATGGATAAAGCCGCGCTGATCGGACCCGCTCCGCTTGCCGCGCGCTTTGCCGCCGACATGCGTACCATGTGCAACAATTTCGGCCTCATGGTCGATCTTTCCCATTTCCCGACTACCTATGAGACTACGAAGTTCGTTATTCGCACTCTGCGGCCCTACATCAACCATTTCCACATTGGAAATGCTGTTGTGAAGCCTGGCGCCGAAGCCTATGGCGATCAGCATCCCCGGTTCGGTTTCCCGGAGAGTGCTAATGACACTATGGAACTGGTGGATTTCTTCCAGGTCTTAAAAGCCGAGGGGTTCTTCAATGCCGCTGAACCTTATGTCCTCTCTTTTGAGGTCAAACCATGGGGCGAGGAAGATGCCGACATTGTGCTGGCCGGTACAAAACGCGTCATTAACCGTGCCTGGGCACTGTGTGAATAAGGAGGGCCTATGAAAATCGTAGTTTTGGATGGGTATACTGAAAATCCAGGCGATCTCTCCTGGAGTGGGTTTGAAGCGCTCGGCGAGTTTATCTGTTATGATCGTACTCCTGCGGCAGAGGCCGTTGCCCGCATCGGCGACGCGGAACTTGTCATTACAAATAAAACCCCCATCACGCGCGCTGTAATAGAGGCGTGTCCGAACATGAAATATGTCGGCGTGTTGGCAACGGGATATAATGTGGTGGATGTTGCCGTAGCAAAAGAACACGGTATTGTCGTGACCAATATCCCGACTTACGGCACCGACAGTGTTGCACAGTTTGCCTTTGCTATGCTTTTGGAGATCTGTCATCACGTACAGCATCACTCCGACGCCGTTCACGAGGGGCGTTGGGAGCACAACAAAGACTGGTGTTTTTGGGATTATCCGCTCATAGAGCTTGCCGGAAAAACTATGGGGATTATTGGATATGGCCGAATCGGTCAGGCCACCGGCCGCCTGGCGCAGGCTTTTGGGATGAAAGTCCTGGCAAACGACACAGTTCAAAACCCCGCGCTGGAAAACGAAAACTGCCGGTATGCAGAGCGCGAAGAGCTCTTCCGTGAAAGCGACGTGATTGCACTGCACTGTCCGCTCTTCCCGGATACGGAAGGCATCATTAACCGCGATACGATTGCCAAGATGAAGGACGGCGTGATCATCCTCAACAATTCCCGTGGCCCACTGATCGTCGAGCAGGATCTTGCGGATGCGTTAAACAGCGGTAAAGTTGCCGCAGCTGCTGTAGACGTCGTCTCCACCGAGCCAATTCACGGCGATAACCCCCTGCTCTCCGCAAAAAATTGTCTGATTACACCGCACATTTCCTGGGCGCCGAAGGAAAGCCGCGAACGTCTCATGAATATCGCAGTCGATAACCTCCGTGCGTTCCTCGCAGGCAAGCCCGTAAATGTTGTAAACCCGTGAAAGGAAACACAAAAACGCCACAGGAAAATTCCTGCGGCGTTTTTTCATGCTCAAATTTATGCTTCAAATTCCTTGGCCATGCGGCGCAAGCCCTCCAACAACACAGCTCGGGCACACGGCACACACATCCTCTGGAATTGACCGCCCCTGTCCGGATCATGCACTGTACCATCCTGCAATAGAACGCGGGCTTCTTCGTAGATGCGCCGATGGATTTCCTCCGCGGAAAGACCATACGCAGAAAAGTCCAACCACAGGATATACGTTCCCTCCGGCTTGCGCACTTTCACCTTCGGCATATGTTCTCTCAAAAACGCAATTGCAGCATCGATATTCCCTTCAATATAGCTGCGCAGCTGATCAAGCCATTCATCGCATTCCGTATATGCTGAAATCAGCGCCGCAATCGAGAATGGAGACAATAAACCGTGTCCAAATTCTTTACTAAAAATCCCGCGTAAATTATCATCCGGGATGACGGCATTGGCACAGGCAAGGCCTGCGACATTAAATGTCTTATTAATTCCCGTAACCATGATGAGGTTGTCCCACGCATCCGTCGCCTGCAAAATCGGGGTATGATGCTGCCCGGCCATTAAAATGTCACAATGCACTTCGTCAGAGACCAGCAGGACATGGTTCCTTCGCGTAATCTCACACATACGCGCAAGTTCTTCCTTGGTCCAGACACGACCAACAGGGTTTGCAGGAGAACAGAGGATAAATGCGCGGTTTTCCGGGCGGGCGCAGGCAGCCTCAAACGCATCCCAGTCCATTTCATAATAGCCATCCCGGTTAATAAGTTGTACGTTTACGACCCGGCGATAAAGTTCTTCTTCAATACAGCCAGTGAAATGGCCGTAAACCGGACGGCAAATGATCACACCGTCGCCGACATTCGTAAAAGTACTCACCGCAGCATTGACTGCTGACATGGAACCATGTGAGGGGAGAATCCATTCCCCCTTGAGTTCCAGACCATAACGCCGCCGATACCAGGTAATAAACGCCTCTGTATATTCCTCCGTACGGACGGAATATCCGAAAATACGATGATCTGCGACACGATGCATAGCCTGTACAATTGGTTCCGGGCAGGCCAGATCCATGTCCGCCACCTGAAATGGAAGCTTAACGGCAGGATTACGGTAGTCCAAGCTGCTTCCACCTGTTCCCATCCATTTGGCGCTGTAGGTTCCCTGACGTTCTACGATTTCATCAAAATTCACTTTCATATTTGCATCTCCATTTTGTCATGTTATTTTGATGACGGTTGTGCGGTAGCCGATTTATGAAAGATCTCCACCATTGGCCCGATCCCAAGCTGTTCCATCATTCATCGACTCAGTTCATACCGATATTCTAGCACTAATTTCAGAGAGTAGCAAGCAGTCAGGGAAATACCTTTACAAAATAGCCAATTAACCATTATACCTTTCCAGCAGTATTGTAAATCACGACGAAATGTGCTACACTAACTCTATTATGAAAATGTTTTGAGAGGAGAATGTCCATGAAACGCACGGAGAATGAGAAAAAACAAACCTGCTTTATAATAACACCTTAATCAGCCGGCGCAGTGGCGCTTTTTTTTGGAAAAACCAATACACGACTAAACAACCATATTAGAGTCATAACGCCATTTTTTGAATTTGGTAAGTTTTTGGAAATATACGGAAATTGGGGGTGCTGACATGAAATTGACTTTTCAAAAAGCAGTGGAACTTCTTCAAAAACATGTAACGGAAGAGCATCTCTTTCAACATGCATTGGCGGTCAGCGCTGCAATGGGGGCCATGGCAGCATACTTTCACGCCGACGAAGAACATTGGCGCGCAATTGGATATCTGCACGATGTCGATTATGAAAAATTCCCGGATGAGCATTGTCTCCATATTGAGGAGTTACTTGCGCCTGAGGGAGTAGATCAAGAAGATATCCGTGCCATCGAATCGCATGGTTACGGTCTTTGTACCGACGTGGAACCCCTCACAGATTTGGAAAAAAGCCTCTTTACGGTAGATGAACTCACGGGAATTATCACCGCTGCATCACTCATGCGCCCAGCCGGAATTACCAGTTTAAACGTGAAAAGCCTGATGAAAAAGTTTAAAGATAAACGGTTTGCTGCGAAATGCGATCGTTCTGTAATTTTGCAGGGCTGCGAAATGTTACATATGGACATTATCGATGTAGCAGACCTGTGCATCCAAGGCATGAAAGTTGAGGCAGAAGCGCTTGGGCTGGGAGGAAATGAGGAGTAACATGTGGAACTGACTTTTTCTTCATTTCTCTTTATTTATTTTTTCCTAGTCAACTTCTGTACCTTTCTTATCATGTTTGCCGATAAAAGGCTGGCTCGCAACGGGGGAAGTCGCGTTCCGGAGGCAACACTCTTGTTTTTTTGCGCAGCGGGCGGTTCGATAGGCTGTCTTGCTGCTATGTACGCGTTTCGGCATAAAACGCGTCACCGCAAATTTACGGTTGGTGTCCCTCTTATTTTGTGCTTTCAGTTGCTGCTGGCCATCATTTTAATCTGGCGTTATATCTCTTTACTTTCCTAGTAAGGTGGTATTCATTTGAAAGTTTTTTGGAATTATTTGAAGCAGGTCTGGCATCTGCTGCTGCTATCCGTAATCTGCATCGCGTTAGAATCGCTTGCGGATCTTTTGCAGCCTTCTTTGCTCGCCAATATCGTCGATATCGGCGTACAGAATCACGACATGGCATACATTTTAAAAACCGCCGCGCTCATGCTGGGGATTGTTATTATCACCGCTTTTGCCGCAGCAGGCCGAAATATTTTCTCCAGCCGTGGTTCTGAACGAGCTGGATTCCTCATGCGCCGCGATCTGTATCGCAAGATACAGGAACTCTCTCCTGATGAACTGGACCGTTTTGGTCCGGGTACACTGATGACCCGTATGACTAACGACGTAACCCAGCTGCAAAACCTGTCGCACAGCATGATGCGCGTCTTTGTAAAAGCGCCAATTTTGTGTGTCGGCGGAATCATTATGTCGTTCCGGCTTAATCCTTCATTGGGTATGATCCCATTGATCCTGGTGCCGATTATCTTTGGCGTAATTTTTCTTAACCTGAAAATCGGATTCCCGCTTTATGCCAAAGTTCAAAACGCCTTGGACCGTGTCAATACCGTCATCCGCGAATATCTCTCCGGCGTACGGGTAGTAAAAGCGTTTAATCGTTTTCGCTATGAAGTACTTCGGTTCTCCGGTCCAAACGAGGATTTGAAAAAAACCAGTATCACGGCATCCCGTGTCATGTCCATTTTTAATCCTACCGTTACGCTTATCATCTATTTCGGTATTGTCATGATCTTTTGGCGCGGCGGAATCAAGGTCAACGATGGCATTATGCAGGCGGGTGAAATCATCGCATTTTATTCCTATATGACCCAGATTTTACAATCGCTGAATATGTTCTCCATGATCTTCAACCGTATCGTCCGTGCAAAGGCATCCTGTACCCGTATCAGTGAAGTGTTGGATTCTACCGAATTACAATTTATGCCGGAAAAACCGGAAAAACTGGATTACAGTCAGGGAATCCGCTTTGAAAATGTTACGTTTTCCTACCGTGGTAAGGAACCAGCACTGAAAAATATTACCTTCTCCTGTAATGTTGGAGAAAAGGTCGGCATCATCGGTGCTACCGGTTCTGGTAAAACTACGTTAATTTCATTAATTCTCCAGTTTTATCAACCAACAGAAGGCAGTATCCATATTTTTGGAGTAGATGCAACAAAATCTAATCCGCACGATGTCCGCAACTCTCTTGCTGTTGTGCCACAGCGCGTGATGCTGTTTACCGGTACCATTTTGGAAAACCTTCTTTGGGGAAAAGAAGACGCCACACAGGAGGAAGTAGAAGCTGCGACGCGTGCCGCCTGCGCACATGAATTTATCCAGAATTTCGTGGAAGGCTATGATACACTGATCGGCCATAGCGGTGTCAATCTCTCCGGAGGTCAGCGCCAGCGTATTGCCATTGCGCGCGCATTAATCAAGAAACCTCGTATCTTGATCCTGGACGATTGTCTCAGCGCGGTCGACGCCCTGACAGAAGCTTCCATCCGGAAAAGTCTGGCGGAAGAAGCGCATGAGCGGGGCCTTTTAATTGTTTCTCAAAAAATCAGTTCCATCATTGATTGCGACAGAATTATTGTTTTAGACGACGGTCATGCCGCCGGAGTCGGTACCCATCAGGAACTTTTAGCGTCCTGCCAGGTTTACCGTGATATTTATCAGTCGCAGTATGGCAAAGAGGCGCTTTCCGAAAACGCCCCGCTTGGACAGGAGGCGATGGTCAATGGATAAATATCAGTCCGACGCACGAGCCTCGATCGGCGGGATGCGGGGAGGGCGCGGACGCCGCGGGATGCCGGTACAAAAGGCAAAAGACTTCAAAGGAACCGTACAGATGTTATGGCGCTATTTGGGAAACTTGAAGTGGTATCTCTTCCTGATTATTCTCATTTCAGCCTGTACGGCAGGACTCGGTGTACTGATCCCGATGATTGTCGGCGAGGTGGTGGACTCTATGGGGACCATCCCCGGCACCACAGATTTTCCGCTGCTTACCAATCTTCTGACTGTTCTGGCAGCCGTGTATGTCACCGATCTTGTCTTGATTTTCATGCAGGGGTTCATCATGGCCGGTGTGTCGCAGCGGTTTGTAAACCGCCTGCGCACGGAGCTGTTTGCCAAGCTGCAAAAACTCTCCCTGAAATTTTTTGATACATACGAATCCGGCGACATTATGAGCCGCCTGACCAATGACATGGATACTATTTCCGGCACAGTTGCCCAATCCGCCACTCAACTGATCTCCGGTGTTCTCACTGTGCTCGGTACGCTTACCATGATGCTGGTTCTCAGTCCCCTCCTTTCCATCGCAGTTTTTGTTACCGTACCGCTTATTTTCTTGCTGACCCGTACAGTAACCAAGCGTACCGGAAAACTTTTCCGGGAGCAACAGGCTTATCTGGGAATCATGAATAGCCACATTGAAGAGACCATCAGTGGGATTCAAACAGTTCGCGCCTATGGCCGTGAACGACAGATTATCCAGCATTTTGATGAGCTGAACGAAACCCTCTGCGATGTTGGTACCCGAGCCAATACCTGGTCCGGCTATATTATGCCGCTGCTCAACGTAATTAACAACTTTGGCTATGCACTGATTAGTACGTTCGGCGGAATTCTCTGCCTGAATGGTGCTCTGACCGCCGGTGTGATTGCCTCATTTGTAAGTCTCGCAAAGCAGTTTACGCGGCCTCTCAATGAAATCGCAAATACCTATAATACTTTTTTATCCGCTATAGCCGGTGCGGAACGTGTCTTTGAAATTATCAGTGAGCAAGAAGAATCCAAAGACCGGCCTGGTGCAATTGCACCGGATCACATTGAAGGCCATGTAGAATTTGATCATGTGACCTTTGGATACCGCAGCGATGTTCGCGTGTTGGAGGATGTCTGTATTGATATCAAACCCCGTATGCGGGCAGCGTTTGTGGGACCAACCGGCGCAGGAAAAACCACCATCATTAATTTGCTGACGCGTTTCTATGATGTGGACAAAGGATCTATTAAATTAGACGGCGTAGATCTTCGGGACTATACACGAGATTTCATCCGTTCTACCTTCGGCGTGGTATTGCAGGAAACTTATCTTTTTGGCGGTACGATCCGGGATAACATTCGTTACGGGAAATTAGACGCGACGGACGAAGAAGTTATGGAAGCAGCCAAAGCCGCCGGCGCCGATGGGTTCATTTCCCGGCTGGAGTATGGCTACGATACGATTGTACAGGATAATGGCGCCAATCTTTCCTCTGGTCAGCGCCAAATGATTGCCATTTCGCGCGCTATTTTGGCAGACCCGCCGATTTTAATTTTGGACGAAGCCACATCAAATATTGATACCCGGACGGAAATGCACATTCAACACGTAATGGCAGAACTGATGCGTGGACGAACAACATTTGTCATTGCACACCGCCTTGGTACCATTCGCGATGCCGATGTCATCATGGTGGTGGATGGCGGACACATCATTGAGTCCGGTACACATGAGGAGCTGATGCAGCAGGGTGGATTCTATTATCACATGTATACCGCCCAAATGGGCATCGCCGGTTTGGAAGCGCAGGCGGCTTTGGAAATGCAAAACGATGATCTTGATCGGTATGCAAATATTTAAGCCAAATTGCCTGTAAAACATATATCTGTATAAAAGAGTACCCTCTGGAAGCCGCTTGGGTTTACAGAGGATATTTTTTACTTTAGAAATTAATATAAAGCTTTGTGATCCAATGCAATTCGTATAAGTATATGAAATAATGCACAAATGTACAGTGTATTTAATTGTGCAATTTATAAAACTTTAAAAAAGGTGTTGACAAATTAAAATACGAATGTTATACTATAGACACAAGGAGAGATCCTCCCGGAAAAGTAAACCAGCAAGTATCCTTCTAAAGGCAAAGGCGAAAAGAAAAGTTCTTTACCTCGAGGCACCAAGAGAATTGTGTGTGTTGAAAGAATGGATTCTTCATATAAGGATTTGAAAGATAACTTTTTAGAAGATAGTTATAAAAATCTTTAAGAGAATCTATTGGTAAAACAGATTTTATGATCTTGGAAGTTACGAGTGAAGACTCCAAATGTTTTCAGTTCTTTTGTGTTTCGAAGCAAAAGTTTGAAAAGTGATTTGGTCTTTTGTAAAGGTCAAAAAGAAGGAGCAAAGAAATATTTGCAATGCTGGTGTTTTCGGTAAATGGAATTACTCCTGAGTAAGTCGAGAGGGGGCTGAGTCCAATGTACTATTTATTGTAAGTAGTACAGGGTATTTATGATAAAGATGATTAATTTGTTGAACATGCAGCCCGCGGTTTTACTCGGGTTGTAAGACAAACACTGATTATCAAGAGACTTTACCTATTGTACTATTTCAGTAAAGCTACGTGAAGCTTCTTGGCAGCGCATTATATAGAAAGTTTATTTTTCTCATGTAATGTGGCATCGAAAAAGTGTAAAATCAAACCAATGTATGTTTGCAATATTGTTGTAACTCCTGATTTGATAAGACGCTTGTCATAGAAGTGGTCACAGAAAAAGAAGGTAGCATCTCTAATCTGACAGCATTATGTATGGTACTCGGTATCTGATGAAATGCAATCAGTGTAAAGTAACCGAGAGAAAGTTCACAGGATCTATTCTGGAATGCGGGAGCCGAGGAGAGTCAGTCTACAGGTTTTATTTGAATAGTACATAAATAGTGAGTAAAGTAGGATAATGAGTTTGCCCTGAACTACGAAGTTAGGCCCCGTTAGAAAGTATTATGCTTTCTAACGGGGCTTTTTGTTTTGTGCTCTGCTTTTTATATGGGGAGCCCGTCAAACAAGCGCATCAAGTTTTCTATGAGAGATTCATTTGACAGGATGCCCATTTCTTTTAAAAATTTATGTCATAAATTTACCCAAACAGCACCCTTGCTTGAACTTTCCACGCACTTCTCAATAAATCTCACGCCACTGATTCCCATTTCCACTCCCGGATAGTCATACTGCCCGTCCTGTACAGACTCCCCCGTTTTTTGTGCAGAAACAGCCAGCAAAAACTGATCATACAAATTGGCAAGCGCCTCATGATAACCTTCCGGATGTCCGCTCGGCAAGCGGCTAAAAGATTTGACACTTTCGTGAATGTACCCGTTCCCTCGGGAAAGCAGACGCGGGGGCTCTCCCTTTCGTGTCAATGTCAAGTAATTACTGCGCTCCTGTTCAAATTCTATTGCACCTTTTGTGCCAAAAATCCGCACTTTTAGCGCGTTATCATAGCCAGCCGCAACTTGTGAACACCAATAGCATCCACTTGCGCCATTGGAAAAGCGAAGCAAAATTTCCGCATTGGTATCCAGCGAACGTCCTTCCCCTATGACATCAAGATTCGCGCAAAGCTGCGTAATTTTTAATCCAGTCATGTATGCTACAAGGTTTTCAATATGGCTTCCGATATCCCCCACACAGTTAGAGATTCCGCTCCTGGCAGGATCTGTCCGCCAAGAAGCTTGTTTGCTCTCGCTTTCGACCAAATCCATCAGCCATTCCTGCGGATATTCCGCAATCACAACCCTTATATCCCCTATGACGCCGTCTCGAATCAATTCCCGTGCTTCTTTTACCATCACATGTCCGGTATAGACATAACTGACGCCCAACAGACAACCTTTTTCTTTTGCAAGGCGTTCCAACTCCAGAGCCTCTTCCAAACTACAGGTAAACGGCTTCTCGCACATGACAGAAAATCCCTGTTCTAAAAAAGCCCGGCAAGCGTCAAAATGTCCCACATTCGGAAGAGTCACGACCATAAAATCCGGACGATCCGGCCTTGCTCCCTCGCCTTTCGCCATTTCCTCATAATTTTTGTAAATACGATCATCGGAAAGATTCAACATTCGCCCCGTTTCCAAGGATTTTTCATAATTTTGCGAAAAACACCCGCAAACAAGACGCGCATCCCCTCCCATTCGAATTGCTGCTCTGTGTACAGACCCGATAAAGGACCCGGGGCCCCCTCCCACCATTCCATACGTCAAACGACCTGTTTTTTTGGAGATGCTGGCCTCAATCATAAAACAACCGCCTTTCCAACCATTTCGGCATTCCGATAATTCATTGTATCATAGCAAAAGGGCAACGGACAAGGGGCCCTTAAACTTTTCAAAAAATTTCTTCCGATAAAAGACAAAAATATTTACATAGCCTTCACGGTTTTTCTAGAATTTCTGTTTGCTTTTCATCGCCATTTATGCTATTATGTAAATCGGTTTGTGATTGGAGGATGAGATTTTTTATATGAAAAAGACAGTTCTTTTGGTTTTCACTGCACTTCTTTTAGCATTTTGTTTTTCCGCCTGTTCAGATCAGGATGAGGTGGATGAAGAGGCGGCCAATAAAATCAAAGAAGCAATTATTGCTGCCGAAAACGGCGAAATGACCAGTGGCATGGACCTTGACACGGAGTATTTTCACTTTGACGAAGAAGAGTATTCGTATGTTCTATTAACTGGGGAAAATCCGCTGCCCAGTAATGAATCTGGTCTGCGCGAGGCCATTGATTTGGTGGAATGGTGGTGCAACCCCGCGTCACAATACGATGAGGATGCTGAAATTGCTTATCAGTTTGTCAATATTCAGCTGATTAATAACGAATTTGAATGCTATGATTTTGCATTTGGTTTCTATGAAGACGGTGAATTTGTCTGGAAACGAGAATTCGCAGTGGATTTTGATGCCACCCATATTTTTGAGCTCAACGTAAATACATTGGAATACGTTGAAATCTATGCTGCCAAATGAGGAAGCTTGTGGTTTACAGTATGGCCGTCTAAATCTCTCACGAATAAAGTAAAAAAGGAGCCTGCGCAATTAAAAAATTGCGCAGGCTCCTTTTTAAGGAACGTAAATCGGAAATTCAATTTGCCCGGCCGCTCCCGCTGCTATTTCGTATTTTTCAAACACCACCATCAGCGTTACGCCGTCTTCAGCAATATAGAACTTTCGATTTTCATCAATGAGATTTTTTATATCGACTTCCGGAAACAGCATGGACTTTGTAAATTCGTCCAGTTCCGGAATCTGTTCGCTGATTTGTTCATAGACAATATCCTGATATTGTTCTCCCAAAAAGTCGCGCAACGTTAATTCTTCGCCGGTTTCCAGATCAATATTATAGTATCGATTCGTTTGATAAGCATTTGCTATCGTTTCCAGCTTATAAATCAAAAAAGAAATCATATTCTGGGAAATATATTTAATCTCATAGTCAATGCTGGTTGCCGGCGGATGATATGTGCTAGGATCTCCCCCTGTTGCAAGGAATGCATCATAATATTCCTGCGCGCGCTCTGTTGATTCCTCCACCTCACGCTCTATCATTTTTGAAATCTCAAGATTGATTCGCGCTTCCAAATCTGAATTGCCCGTATTTTCTATTTGGGGGACAGTCACATTGATAACCTTTACCTCATCTTCAAATCCATATTGACGGAATGTGAAAATTCGGCAAAGATCACCTAATACCGGCACGTCTTGTACCGCTTTTGCAAACACAGGATTTAAATTCAACAAGGCGACAGCTGTAATGACAAATACCGCGGCCACTGACGATGCATATTTAAATACGCGCACCATCCGCATCCTGCGTTTTTCTTGCCGTATAGCACGTTCCAACAGGGTGTCCAGATTTTGTGGAACCTTAATGCAGTCAAACGCCTCATTAATTTGATCTTTTGGATGTTTCAAAATATGCCACCTCCTCATCCACGATTTCAAGCCGCAAAAGCTTCAAAGCTCGATATAACCTGGACTTGACAGTGCTTAAATTGGTCTGCGTAACCTTTGCAATTTCCTCCAATTTCATTTCCTCGTAAAATCGAAGAAAAATCACAGTCTTCAGTGTCGGATCTAGCTTTTCAATATAAGACAATAACTCAACCGGCTCAGGTGTTTCATATGAGGGATCTGGAAGCAATTCACTTTCCAACGGAAGACTAATGATTTTTCGTTTTCGCAAATACATCAAACATTCATTGACAAGAATTTTATAAAACCAAGTCTTAATGTACTCCGGCTGGCGTAATGTTGTAAGCTTCTGTAACGCTCGCACCACCGCTTCCTGTACCAGATCCAATGCTTCCTCCTGATTTTTCACATAGCTGTATGCCAAACGATAAAACTTATGTTGATTTTCCTGTACAAATCTTGCAAACCCATCTTGTGAAACCGTACTCATACGCCACCCTGTTCCACGTACCGTGCCATTTTTTCCGACACGCCGTTGTCATTTCCAATGATCAGCACTACAGTATCCCCATAACGTTTTAAAAATGCATGATCAATTCTCTGTACTTCTTCCGGCTGATAATCCTCGTAGGATTCCCGCTGATCCTGCACGTGCTGCTCCAAAAGAGAGACCAAATCCGACGCCGAATCATCATCAATCGCCTGCATAACACAAACTTCCTCGGCGGTTGCTCCGCTTCCGGCAAAAACACGCGCATCCACATCTTCTTCCACATTATAACGCCATCTTATCACATCACGATCCAGTTCTTCAAGTGTATCTTCAAAAATTACCGTATTCATGATATATTCCGTGCATGAATCAAGATCTAAATCCAGATTTTCCTGAGTACATCCGGATGCAAAGCAAAGCAGGAAAAGCAATAACGCCGGAAATATTTTTTGTCTCATTTATTTTTCCTCCACTGTATGCGTTTTCAGATAATCCAGCCACGTCTCACAGCTTTCTCGATTTAAATGAACGCCGTCAAATGCGCTATCGGCAGGAAGCGCGCCGTTTTCATCACACACGGCTTCCGCGACATTGACATAGTATGCCTGCTTATCTTCACACATCTTCTGCAAAAGTTGATTCAACGTCTGAATATTTTCATTGTTATATATGGCGTCATGTTCAGATTTTTCGCTGGTAACAGGAAGAATAGACTGTACATAAATAACAACACCCGGCTGAATTTCGCGGAGGGCATCAATAATTTTCCCATACTGCTCAATAAAGGAGGCATAATTGGTCCAACCCAACTCATTGATTCCCAGCATAATATAGGCCTTGGAAAAAGCTTGCGCATTTTGAACAGCTTCCATTATGGTGACCTTTTCTCCCTTCTGCGAGATTACAGGATCCGTAAACACAGAAATAACGCTGGCGCCACGCGCCGTATAAGCCCGGATATTCCCCAATCCGGAATAAAGCGCGAATCCTTCCGTCCTGGAATTCCCAATAAAAATTGCATCGTCAAAATACGTATTTTCCACCGCTGTGCGCTCCGGCACCGGTTCGGAAAAACAATATGATTCCTCTGTTTCCGAAGTTTCAGTGGTTTCTTTTACCCGGCCTGCCCCGGTTTCAACACAATTTTGAAAATCTCCCTGTTTTTCTAAATTTTCGTTCAAATCCGCATGATCCTTCAAAACGGTTTTCGGTATCACGGTATAGGAAGCTTGTACCATCTCTCCGGCACTTTTGGCGCTTAACTGCGACAGATAACGTGTTGCAGAAAAGAATCCCGCAAATGTCAACGTCAATGCAAGTAAAAATCCCAATTTTCTTCTCCGGCGCACTTTCTTTTGTATTCTTGTCATTTTGATCCCTCCAAAGCTGTTCTAACCTTTAGATGCAGCGGATTTCGAAAAAGTTTACCGGTAAAAAAATTTTTTCGACATAAGTTTTAAAGAAAACAAAAAAGCATCGCGGCCGAAAAACCGCGATGCTTTTTCGTAAAACCAAATTATTAACTTCCCATTCCTTATGCACGCAGTTCCGCACCGGTACGGGAGGAAAGCAACTGCAAAATACGCTTCATGGCCGCTTCCGCATCTTCGTCTGTAAGACTGCGCGTGCGGTCGCGCAATGTAAACGTATAGGCCAGACTCTTCTTCCCGGCGCCAAGCTGTGCGCCACGATAAACGTCAAACAGACGGACCTCTTCCACCAATTTTCCTGCGCCTTCGCGGATACAGGCCTCAATTTCCGCTGCCGTCACTTCTTCCTTGCACACAACAGCAATGTCTCGGCTGATTGCCGGGAACTTTGCCAAAGGTTCGTACTCCACAAGACCGCCGCGATTTTCATAAAGCGCTTCCACTTCGAGCTCCATCGCATAAATTTCTCCGGAGACATTAAAGTTTTCCGTCACTTTCGGATGCACCTGTCCAAATACGCCGACAAGCTCATCGCCGCAATAAACCTCCGCACAGCGGCCGGGATGATAAGAAGGATTTTCGTGTGTTGCCCGGAAAGTCAGATTTTGAATGCGCAAGCCCTCAGCCAACGTCTCAATCGCGCCCTTGATATCGTAGAAATCCACATTGCCATACGCCGCCGCAGAAAGGATCTTCCGCTCACGGGGCAATTTTTCTCCCTCTACCGGCGTATACACACTGCCCAAATCATAGAGCCGCAGCGCACTGTTTTTCATGTTGAAATTTCGCGCCGCCACTTCCAGAATCGAAGGCAACATCACCGTGCGCATCAGGCTCATATCCTCCGAAAGCGGATTTCGAATCACCACTCCGTTCCGCAACGGACTATCCTGCGGAAGCCGAATACGGTCAAGCGCCTTTTGGCCGCTTAATGAGAATGTCTGTGCCTCGCTGTAACCCATCGCATAAAAAATGGTTCGAATCTTATCATCAAACGCAATGCGCGGCATTGGAATGTAGCGCGTTGCTCCGCCAAAGAGCGTTGTGGGAATATTATCATATCCATAGAATCTTGCCACTTCCTCTGCAATATCGGCAAATTGCTCGACATCCATACGCCAGGAAGGCACAATAATTTGTTCGCCATCCATCTGGAAGCCCAGAAGATCAAACCAGTGCAGCATATCTTCTTTCGGGATATCAATGCCGATAAAACGGTTGATCCGGTCCGGCTCAAAGGGGATGACCGTAGGCCGATAGCCGGATTGGTCGATATCGATGATTCCGTCACAGACCTCACCGGCGCCCAAAAGCTCTACCAGTTCGCAGGCACGTTCCAGAGCAGGCAGGGTGTTCTGCGGGTCCAAACCCTTCTCATAGCGGCCGGAACTTTCTGTCCGCATTCCCAAGCGGCGGGAAGTCAGACGAATCGACGTGCCATTAAAGTTTGCGGATTCAAATACAACCATTTTTGTGTTGTCCGTGATCTCACTGTTCGCGCCGCCCATGACGCCGGCAATGCCTACCGGTTTCTTTGCGTCGGCAATCACAAGCATATCGGCGTCCAATTTGCGTTCCTGATCGTCCAACGTATTCATCGGCTCGCCTTCCCGTGCACGGCGAACCACAATTTCCGCGCCGTCCAGACAGGCATAATCAAAGCTGTGCATCGGCTGGCCGTATTCCAGCATGACATAGTTTGTAATATCAACGATGTTATTGATTGGGCGCACACCGCAGGCACGCAAACGGTCACGCATCCACTTCGGCGACGGTGCAATTTTTACATTTTTTACAACACGTGCTGAATAACGCGGACAAAGCTTCGGCTCTTCCACGCGTACGCGCAGCCATTCTGCAATGCTGCCTGCTCCTCCGCGAACCACTGGTGTTTCGGGCACATATTTTTTATCATAGGTTACGGCGCTTTCACGTGCCAACCCAATCATGGAAAGACAATCGGGACGGTTCGGCGTTATTTCAAAATCAACCACCCAATCGTCAAAGCCCAGCACTTTTCGAATGTCCCGTCCAGGGACTGCCTCTTTCAGTTCTTCCGCAGTCAGCGTATCTCCAAGAATCAAAATGCCGTCTTCATAGGCGCCCGGAACATCATGCTCCGTCAATCCCAATTCTTTATAGGAGCACAGCATTCCGTTGCTGACCAGTCCACGCAGTTTTCCCTTTTTAATATGCACATCACCCGGGAGCGTGGAATCATGAAGTGCAACAGGAACCAGATCTCCCGTCTTCACATTCTGCGCACCGGTGATAATTTGTATATTTTCGCCCGTTCCCACATCCATTTGACATACCCAGAGATGGTCGGAATCCGGATGGCGTTCCATACTGACTACACAGCCAACCACTACATTTTCAATTTCCTCGCCCAGATACGTCAGCGTTTCCACTTTCGAGCCGGACATTGTCATATCCGCAATATACTGCTTCGGATCATAATCATATGGAACCAGGCTTTTCAGCCAATTCATTGAAATTTTCATCTCATTGCCCTCCCATTAACCGTTGAACTGGCTTAAGAAGCGCAGGTCGTTATCGTAAAATTTCCGGATTTCATCAATCTTATAGCGCAGCATGGCAATTCGTTCCACACCCATGCCAAACGCAAATCCGCTGTATACCTCAGGAGAAATACCGCAATCACGCAGCACGTTCGGATGCACCATGCCGCAGCCCAGGATTTCAATCCAGCCTTCTCCCTTGCAAAGACGGCAGCCCTTACCGCCGCAGGCAAAACAAGATACATCCATTTCTGCGGAAGGCTCCGTAAACGGGAAGTGGTGCGGACGGAACCGCACACGCGTTTCTTCTCCAAAAATACTCTGGGCAAAGACCTCCAGATACCCCTTTAAATCGCTCATCCGTACGCCTTTGTCAATCAAAAGTCCCTCAATTTGATGGAATAACGGGCTGTGCGTAGCGTCCAAATCATCGTTTCGGTAAACACGGCCCGGCGCAATCACGCGAATCGGCGGTTCTTTTCCCTGCATCGTACGAACCTGAACAGATGAAGTCTGTGTACGCAGCACCACGTCATCCGTAATGTAAAAGGTATCCTGCGGATCCCGGGCAGGGTGATCTGCGGAAGTATTCAACGCATCAAAATTATAATACGCAAGCTCCACTTCCGGTCCCTCGACCGTCTGGAACCCCATGCTTTCAAACACCCGGCGAACGTCGGAAATTGTTGTGGTGAGCGGATGCCGGAATCCAGGTTTTGGCGCCTTGCCCGGCATGGTGACGTCGAGCGTCTCTGCTTTTAATTTTTCCTCCAAAGCAGCAGCACGTAATGCTTCAAAACGTTCTCCGAGCTTTTCCTCGATCTGTGCTCGGACTTCGTTTGCCAGCTGACCCATCACCGGACGTTCTTCTGCGCTCAATTTTCCCATGGTTTTTAAAATTGCCGTCAATGCACCTTTTTTCCCGGAATACCGAATGCGAACCGGCTCCAGTTCCTGTTCATTGCCTGCCGCTTTAATCGCCTCAAGCGCTTCCTCGCGGATACGCTCAAGATCCTCTCTCATTCCCATTCTTGACACCTCTTTATCACATAATTACAAACAAAAAACCCTTCGTCCGACATGCTTTACAAGCACATCGGGGACGAAGGGAAACTCTCCGCGGTACCACCCCGGTTTTTCCACCCAAAGGCGGAAACACTTATTCCTGCGCGGCAGTGAAAGCACCGGGCAGGGAGGCCTTAACGCAGCCCAAACGCCATCCGCTTACTGGTAAAGTTCGGCGGCGGGACTCACGGGGGAAATTTCGCACTGTGACACGGGAAATGCTTGCAGCCGGTGACATTTCCTCTCTGATCCATGTCTGATACAACGCTAGTTGGTCCAAAACAGACCACCCGATCATCGTCTTTCTCAAGATTTCAGTTTATTTTAACACAACAACTTCCTTTTTTCAACGGTTATTTTGCACAACGATCTTTTTTTCTATACCAGAGGCACGTTACTTCGCCACGTAGAAAAAACGATAATACGCTGCCACGGCCACAAGAGCCAATAGAAACAGTGCTACTAACGCCACAATGTGCCGTTTGGTCAGTTTCAAATCCGGCTGTTCGCCAACCGGCAGATTCAAGCGGCGCAAAATGGGAATCATGATCCCCATAAACATCATCAGCAGTACCGCTTCCAGCGGGAACAACAATAAATTTTTCGCAATGCGAGGGATCAGATACACCATAATGGACTTTCCATACATCCAGGAAAGTGCCAGTGGTGTCAGAACAATATTCAGTATGGCGTTCACTGTAAGCTTCGCGCTAAAAATACGCACCGGGCTAAGACGGGCACGATAGAAAAACAGTGCATAGAACAATGAGCCCAGCCCTTCAATGAAGGTGAACGGAAAAAAATAAGGGCCGCTGGGAAACAGCAGACATCCCAACAAATCGCATACGATTCCGGACAAAAAGCCCAAAACCGGACCATACACCATGCTGCCAACCGCATTAACAAAGAAGCCTACCGTAATATATAGGCTCTCCCCTACCGGAATAGACAGGGATTTTAGCGCCACGCGCACTGCCACCAACAATGCCGTAAGCACCAGCATCCGAGTGCTTTTCACCTCTTTGCAAGCTTCACGCCAGTACGCGTGAGTAAACGGGGTTTTATATGTATGCATATCTCTACTCCTGTTCCACGCCGGCCGGCGTCATTATACGGGGATTAATCCCAAGTCTATTTTCCAAGTTAAAATCCGCTTGACGGATGCATCAATCTGCTCCGCTGAAATGCGGCCTTCCTCAATCGCTGCCAGAATTGCATGGATACTGCCTTCATAATCCGACGTCAGCAGCAAATCGTTTCCCGCCAATACTGCCTGAACAGCCGCCGACGCCCCATCCGTATATGCCTGTATTCCCTGCATATCCAAGTCATCGGTCAATACCACGACGTTATCTCCCAATGTTTCCCGCAGAATCTCATGAACAGCCGGGGACAGCGAAGCAGGCAATTCTGCATCAAACGCCTCTACAATATTGTGACACACCATAACGGCACGCGCACCACTTTCCACTCCCGCTTGAAACGGCAAAAAATCCGAGCTCGTAAAATCTTCCGCAGCGCGATGATCCACTACAATGCCCTCATGCGTATCCGCACAGTTTCCATAACCAGGAAAATGTTTCAGTACACTGCCGATTCCTTCTTCACACATCGTCATGACGACTTGTGAAATATAAGTAGATACGGTTTCCGCATCGTCTCCAAAACTACGGTCATAAATGAAATCGTCTTGATTGGCGGAAATGTCACACACCGGCGCCAAATTTACATTGATCCCCAATGAGAGCAATAATTGCGATTTTTCCTGTGCATCTGCTATCAAAAGCGCGTCTCCGCCTTCTGCGAGAAGCTCCCGCGGAGACGCAAAAGGTTTTTCCCGAAGATTTGGATTAGAACTGACGCGCACCACGGTACCGCCTTCTTCATCCACGCCAATCAGCAGCGGAATTTTTGCATTCCGTTGCAGGTCTTCCACCATGCCACGCACTTCCTCTGCCGTTAATCCGGAGAAATGAGAAGCAAAGAAAATGTAACCACCCAGCGCATACTCCGATAAAATCTCCGCCCCACCTGATGATGGGCAACTGACAAACAGCATTTGCGCTACACGTTCTTCCAAAGACATATCAGACAGAAGCGTCTCAAGCACTTCGTCCTTCGGATCCAGTTCAACCGGGGGAGGTTCCGATTCCTCGTCCCTTGTCGCAGGAATCACAGTGTACCCAAGATTTTCTTCATTCTCCGTCGTTTCTTCCTCTACGCCATCCTCAATCGGCGCAGCTGATGAAACATCCGCCCCGTCATCGGCAGGCAATATTCCACAGCCACAGAGGAACACGATACACAACAGAGCAAGCGCCAATTTCATACAAACTGATTTCATAGGACATCCTCAACTATTTCAAAAGGCACGCCTCTTTTGCAAGGTTTCCGCTTTTCGACAAAAAGCGCCGCCAAATATTATTGTACCACACTTGTAAATACCCTGCAAAAAAGCCCTTCGCGCAGACGAAGTTCTACGTCTTTGCGGAGGGCTTTTAATTTTAAGATGGCGGGACAATCAATTCGCCGGCAGACGTATCCGCAGAATATTCCAACATGGACATGGAATAGACCAGTTCCCCTTGCGTATAAGTTTCCGCATGCACCAATAGTCCCAAATCATCGGAAACATAATACCGATTTGTGTAATTGAGAAGGGGGTCATACGACTCTACATAAATGCAGGAATAACCTTCCCATTCTCGATAATCGGCAACGGTAATCGTCTGCATATCCAATTCCAAAATATCTTCATAAGTAGGAATTCCGGCAATCATGTCCGCAGTTGCTTCCGTCGCCAGGCTGACCGTGCGGTCATCACCCTCATACCAATAAACGGTGACGCCATCCCGCGCCAAAGCACAGAGCGTTCGCCCTGTCAAGCTATCCAGCGTCTGTGTAACGCAAGCATCTTCCAAAACCCATTGCCGCGTACTCATTACCCGGCTTTCCTCCTGGTAAGAAACAACGTTTTCCACATAAATTGCATACGTCTGAGGCCGTTCCAGGGTCTTTATCACATTTTGCACATTCTGAGCAGTGACCTTGGCACGTTGTGCGTCGTCTCCAGGTTCTTTCGGACGCTGTTTTTCGTCGCTACTGTCTCCAACTTCCGACTCATCCGGCAACGTGATGCTCACTTCATGATGATTGGGATTTAATGTGGTCAACAAAAGGAACACCAACACCACACCCATTACCAAAACAACAAGTACTGCCGCCAGCCACTCAACCTTCCACTTTTTCATGTGCGTCACCTATGCAACGGCTAAATATTTTCATGCCGTTCAAGACGGTCCTGAGGCTCTTTTCCGTCTTTCGGTTGTATTTCCGTCAGGCTCTCACTTTGCGGTTTATCTGAAGAAGCAGCATGCTCTTCTTCCTGCTTATGCTCCCGCGCTGCAATCAAACGGACACCGAACACCGCCGCAACCAAAATGGCAAGCAAAAGCAAAATGGCCTTGATTTCTCCACCGGCAGCCAGAACAACCGCCGCAATTCCAAACATTCCGGAAATACAGTAAAGGATCGCCACAGTCTGCTTCTGGTTAAAGCCCATGTCAATCAGTTTATAGTGCATATGTTCCCGATCGGAAGCCATGGGACTCTGTCCATGCGCCACCCTGCGGATGATCGCAATAAACATATCCAATAAGGGAATTCCAATTGCAAGAAACGGCACCAGGAAACTAACCACAACATAGAATTTAAAAAGGCCCTGAATCGACATAGTGGCCAAAATAAATCCCAAAAACATCGCGCCGGTATCGCCCATAAAAATTTTGGCAGGATTCAAATTGTAAGGCAGGAATCCAATGATCGCTCCAGCCAGAGCCGCCATGACAATTGCGGCATATCCATTCCCTAAAATACAGGAAATGAGCAGCAAAGTAATAGCGGATATTCCAGAAACCCCCGCCGCCAAGCCATCCAGGCCATCGATCCAGTTGACTGCATTCGTGATCCCCACAATCCAAATAATGGTCACTGGAATGGTAATGAATTCACTCAATACAATATCTGGATTGGACCCCAGGCCAAATGTCGAAAGCACATCAATCCGGAGGCCTCCATAAAACACTGGAATCAGAGCTGCCGCAATTTGCACCAGCAGTCTGAGCCAGGCCGGCAAATCATAAATATCATCAAACGCACTGATAACGATAATCACCAGAGCGCCTAACAATATGCTTGTCATTTGCCGGTCCATACTGCCAAACGTCAACAGGGCTACAACAAAGCCGAAAAAGATCGCCAGTCCACCCATCAGAGCAGTTGGTTTTTCATGCGCATGGCGTCCGCGCGGTTCGTCCACGGCGCCAACTAAAAACGCAAATTTCTTTGCAAGCGGCGTCGTTGCAAACGCCAGAATACCTGCCATCACAAATGCTGCCGTAATCCGCAGGTAGGAGATTGGTATCATAGCATCCTCCGCAAAACTCAGTGCTTCACAAAACCGACCTTGCGATAGACTTTATCCAGCGTTTTGCGTGCAATCCTTTGTGCGCGCTGCGCGCCATCGGTATATACATCTTCCAAATACGCCTTATCTTTTAAAATTTCCTCTGTTTTCTCTCGAATCGGGCGTAAAAGTTCTACCACAGCTTCACCGACTTTGGTTTTGAAATCTCCGTAACCATGTCCGGCAAACTCCGTCTCGATTTCTGCAAAGGTCCGACCCGTTGCAGCAGCATAAATTGTCATGAGATTGGAAATTCCCGCTTTCTTTTCCGGATCATACCGAACTTCCGTTTCACTGTCTGTGACGGCACGCTTAAAGCGGCGCATAATGTCCTCCGGCTTGTCCATCAAAATAATACGGCCCGGATCCTCATCTTCAGATTTCGACATTTTCTTCGTCGGATCCACCAAACTCATCACACGCGCACCGACTTTTGGCACAAACGACTGCGGGATCTTAAAGGTCTCGCCATATACGCCGTTAAAGCGGTTTGCAATATCGCGTGTCAACTCTACATGCTGTTTCTGGTCTTCTCCAACCGGGACATAGTCCGGCTGGTACAACAAAATATCAGCCGCCATCAGGCTCGGATACGTGAAAAGTCCACCATTGATATTTTCCGCATTTTTGGCGGATTTATCCTTAAACTGCGTCATGCGGGAAAGTTCGCCAAACATGGCGTAGCAATTGAGCACCCAGCCCAATTCCGCGTGTTCATGCACATGACTCTGAATAAACAGCGTATTTTTTTTCGGATCCAATCCGCAGGCAATATACTGCGCCAGCTGCTCAATCGTACGGCGGCGCAGATCCGCCGGTTTTTGCCGAACGGTGATTGCGTGCAAATCCGCCATGAAATAGTAGCAATCATAATCATCCGCACGCTCTGCCCAATTGCGAATTGCACCT
>CALWBW010000021.1 GCA_944376195.1 uncultured Clostridia bacterium
GCTTTATGTGGATGAATTGATTCCGGACGGTGTTGGCGCGCTTTATGTTGCTTACGAGCAATTGAAGGAAAAACTGGGTGCCGAAGGGCTGTTTGATCCTGCGCAGAAACAGCCGCTTCCGCGCTGTCCGATGCGGATTGCGTTGGTTACGTCTCCAACCGGCGCTGCGGTGCGCGATATGTTACGTATTTTGCGGGCGAGGTGGCCCATTGCCCGTGTGAGAATTTACCCTGTGCGCGTACAGGGACCGGAGGCACCGGCAGAGATTTGCGAGGGACTTGCGTTTGTCAACGAGCATCGGCTGGCGGATGTGATTATCACGGGCCGCGGCGGCGGCTCGATTGAAGATTTATGGGCGTTTAATGACGAACGGGTCGCGCGCGCTATTTTCGCGTCCCGGATCCCTGTGATTTCTGCGGTGGGACACGAACCGGATTTTACTATTGCCGATTTTGTAGCGGATCTTCGCGCCGCGACCCCGTCCAATGCGGCAGAGCTGGCTGTGCCGGATCGAATGGAACTGGCGGCGCAGCTTCGTGTAACGGGAGCCCGACTGGTACAGCTGGAGCGTCATCGGATTGCGTTGGAGCGTCAGCGGGTTCAGGCACTTGCCTCGAAACGGGTATTGACCAACCCGAAAAACTATTTGGAAGATCGGGCCATGGCGCTGGAGCATGTCACACAGCGTTTTTCTGAAATGGTGCAGAGGGGTATGACTGCCAGAAGGGAACGCATGGCTCGGGCAGCAGGGATTTTGGACGCACTGAGTCCTATGAAGGTGTTGGCGCGTGGATACGCGATGACAACGGATGAAACGGGAAGAATTGTAAAACGTGTTGAACAACTAAATGTGGATGATTTCATTGAACTGCGCCTTGTGGATGGCCGTGCGAAATGTCGTGTCGACGAGGTGTTGATGGTGGGAGCGGACGATGGAAGAAAAGAAAATGACGTTTGAGCAGGCACTGGGAAGGTTGGAGGAAATTGTCGCTCTTTTGGAAAAGGGCGACGCACCACTGGATCAGTCCTTGGAACTTTATGAAGAAGGCGCTGCGTTGGTGCGGCGCTGCAACGCAGCGTTGGAGCAGGCCGAACGGCGTGTGACGGTCCTTTTAAAGAATGAGGAAGGAACTGTCACAGAACAGGTATTTGAGGCTGGGATTGCGGATGAGACATGAAAAACAACTTGCAGAGTATGCGGGGATGATTGAAACAGCACTGGACCGTTTGCTGCCTTTGGAGGGACGAAAGCAGGATTCCGTGATGGAAGCCATGCGATATAGCGTTTTGGGTGGCGGAAAACGGTTGCGCGGGGCCTTTGTGCTGGAGTTTTGCCGCATTTCCGGCGGAGAACCGGTAACAGCGCTTCCCTATGCCTGTGCGCTGGAAATGGTGCATGCCTATTCGTTAATTCATGACGATCTCCCCTGCATGGATAACGACGATATGCGGCGGGGAAAGCCGTCCTGCCATCGCGCGTTTGGCGAGGCAACTGCACTTCTGGCTGGGGATGGATTATTAAATCGCGCTTTCGAGGTGGCGGTTTCCAGAGAAGCGGCGGATAGTCTGCCTGCGGAAACGGTTCTCCGTCTGATACGGGAACTGTCAGGCGCCGCCGGCGTTTTTGGGATGATCGGTGGACAGTGTATGGATTTGGCGTACGATGGACGCGTACCGGATCTCGCGACGCTGGATGATTTGATTGCGCTGAAGACCGGCGCGTTAATCCGTGTGGCGTGCCGTATGGGTTGTGTGGCAGGCGGCGCCGATGAAACGCGGATTGCCGCTGCGGACACGTTTGGCGCATGTTTGGGCCGGGCTTTTCAAATTCGTGACGATATGCTGGATGTGGAAGGCGATGCGGCGGTGCTGGGCAAGGCAACGCATGCGGATGAGCGTCAGGGAAAAACGACTTATCCGGCTTTAATTGGCATGGATGCCTGCCGCCGGGAAGTGAATCGTTTGACTGGGGAAGCCGTGGCGGCCTTGGAAGGATTTGACGAACGGGAATTTTTGACGGAACTTGCCTGGTCGTTGGCAAACCGTTTGAAATAAAGTATTGGAGCGGGGCTTATGGAAAAGGTCAGGGTATTTGATACGACACTGCGCGATGGGGAACAGTCGCCCGGTTGCAGTATGAATACTTCGGAAAAGGCAGAGGTTGCGCGTTATCTGGAACGGCTGGGCGTCGATGTCATCGAGGCTGGTTTTCCGGCGTCATCGCCGGATGATTTGAAGGCAGTGCAGCACATTGCCGGGATGGTGAAAAACGCGACGGTCTGCGCGCTGGCGCGTTGTGTGAAAAGCGATATTGACGCTGCGTGGGAAGGCGTGCGCACAGCCCGTCTGCCGCGGATTCATGTGTTCCTGGCTACTTCGCCAATTCATATGAAATATAAGCTGAAAAAGGAACCGGATGAGGTTCTGCAAATGATTCGCGAGGGTGTCTCCTACGCGAAAGCGTACTGCGATGAGGTGGAGTTTTCTGCGGAAGATGCGACGCGCAGCGATCGAAAATTTTTGGCAAAGGCGTTTTCCGTGGCAGTAAAGGCCGGTGCAACGGTTTTAAATGTTGCCGATACGGTGGGATACACGACGCCTGCGGAAATGACCGCTCTGATTTCTTATTTGAAGAAACAGGTGGAGGGAATCGACGAGGTGGAGTTGAGCGTCCATTGTCATGACGACCTGGGCCTTGCGGCGGCCAATACGTTGGCTGCTGTCGCGGCCGGCGCGAGACAGGTGGAGTGTACCATCAACGGCATTGGGGAACGCGCCGGTAATGCGGCATTGGAAGAAGTTGTTATGGCGCTCGTGACGCGCCGGGATGTGTTTCAGCTGGACTGCGGAATACATACCCGTCAGATTTACCGGGCGAGCCATTTGGTGCAGAATATCACGGGATTTATTCCGCCGCCCAATAAGGCCGTTGTGGGAACCAATGCTTTTGCGCATGAGGCGGGAATTCACCAGCATGGGATGATGGCTTCCCGGGAAACCTATGAAATTATGACGCCGGAGTCTGTGGGAATTCCGGAAACGTCCATGATTTTGGGCAAGCATTCCGGACGTCATGCATTTGAAGAACGGCTTGCAAGCCTGGGATATTATTTGAATACGGCGGAACTGGACGCGGCGTTTGAGCGGTTTAAGGACCTCTCCGATCGAAAAAAAGTAGTTCAGGATCGCGATCTGGAGGCTTTGATTTCCAGTCATATTTCCGAGAATACCGGCCGTTATACGCTGGTGAGCTTTGTGGTCAACAGTGGGAATACGATTTCCACGACCGCCATAGTCAAACTTTCAGACGGGGAACAGGAGATAGAACGCGTGGCCATCGGAGAAGGTCCGGTGGACGCAGCGTTTAAAGCGGTAAATGAAATTATCGGGATTGATTTTATTTTGGAGAGTTATCGTCTGAATTCCGTGACGGGCGGCGAAGATGCAATTGGAGAGGCGGTTGTACGTTTGAAAAAAGGCGACCGAAGTGTTTCCGGACGCGGGTTTTCCACCGATATTCTGGAAGCCAGTATTAAGTCGTATATTAACGGCGTTAATCGCTATGTAATGGAGCTTTGAGACGAAACATGAACAGGCAAATAGAAATTCTGGATACGACGCTGCGAGACGGTGCGCAGGCGCGCGGGATTTCCTTTTCTACGGAAGATAAACTAAATGTTGCCGCCTCGCTGGATATGCTGGGCGTGAGCTATGTGGAATTTGGGAATCCCTCGGCGGGGGAACGGGAGCTGGAAGGATTCCGGCGTGTGCGGCATCATACGTTTGCGCAGAGCCGGATTGCGGCTTTTGGTGCGACGCGGCGAAAGGATACTCCGGTCGAAGAAGATGCAGGCGTGAAGGCGCTTGAGGCTGCCGGCGCGGATACGGTCGTTCTTTTCGGGAAGTCTTGGGATTTGCATGTCGATCACGTCCTGGGCACCACAAAAGAAGAAAATCTTTCCATGATTGCAGATACAGTGGCACATTTTGTTGCACGTGGCTGCCGGGTGATCTATGATGCGGAGCATTATTTTGACGGACGGAAATCTGATCCGGCTTATGCGATGGAAACGCTGCGCGCCGCAGTTCGTGCCGGTGCGTACTGCGTGACGCTGTGCGATACCAACGGTGGGTCCATGCCGGAAGAAATATATGAAGCGACGAAGGAAGCCGTGGAATGTCTTCCTGTGCGGATTGGGATTCATTGCCATGATGATTGCGGCCTTGCGGTTGCGGGGACAATGGAAGCTGTTCGCGCCGGCGCGACGATGGTGCAGGGGACGCTTCTGGGGTTTGGAGAGCGCTGCGGCAACGCAAAACTGACGACCTTGCTCCCAAATTTGCAGTTAAAATTGGGCTATGATTGTATCCCGGCAGGAAATATGCCGATGCTGACGACAATTGCCCGTCAGGTGGCGGAAATTGCGAATATTTCGATTCCTTCCTATTCGCCGTATATTGGTTCCAATGCGTTTACGCATAAGGCAGGGATGCATGCAGACGGCGTATTAAAGCTTTCCCGGTCGTTTGAGCATGTTTCTCCAGAGGATGTGGGAAATATGCGCCGGATTTTGACATCGGAAATGTCCGGAAGGAGTGCGCTATATTATAAAATCCATCGGATTGCGCCGGAATTGGAGCGTGATTCTCCGGAAATGCAGCGGATTATTGAAAAACTGAGAGAAACAGAACAAAACGGATATACCTATGAAGCGGCGGAGGCGAGTTTTGAACTAATGGTACGGCGGGAAACCGGACGGCTGCCAAATTTTTTCGATTTGATTTTTTATAAGACAATTGGAGAACGTCCGTATTCCAGCAACATGTCTTCTGTTGCGGTTGTAAAATTGCGTGTGGGGGACCGGGAAGCGGTGAATGCCGCAGAAGGAGAGGGCCCCGTTCACGCGTTGGACACTGCGCTTCGAAAAACGCTGGATGAATTTTATCCGCGCCTTGCGGAATCGTATCTCTGTGACTTTAAGGTGCGCGTGTTGAATCCTGAGGCTGCGACAGCGGCAAAAGTTCGCGTTTTGATGACATCGACGGACGGCGAGGCGACTTGGTCCACCGTCGGTGTTTCCCCGGATATTCTGGAAGCGTCCTGGACAGCGCTTTCAGAATCCGTACAGTATAAGCTGATACGAGACGCAAAGGTGTAAATCCTGCAAAAATGAATGAAGAGTCCTGGCGTGTTTCATTATTCCGGATAATGGCGCCACAGGGGGACAGCAGCTCTCCTATGGTGAAATTAGATAGAATATGGACATCACCAGGGCTCTTTTTTCGCATAGTATCAATGGAAAAGAATAAACATGCGTGGTATAATTAAATATATGTTTTGAGAATTCGTATTTTTGATTGCATAATCTTTCACAGAAAATTGCACTGTGAATAGAATAGACAGGAGGGTTATCATGAAGTATACGGTCAGCGGTGTCTGCTCAAGAAGCGTGGAATTTGATATCGAAGACGGTATCGTGAAGAATGTGGTTTTTGAAGGCGGCTGTAATGGAAATACAAAAGGGATCGCGAAGCTTGTTGAGGGTATGGATGCGAATGAGGTAATCCATCGTCTGCGCGGTACAACCTGCGGCCGAAAGGGTACCTCCTGCCCTGATCAATTGGCTTTGGCGCTTGAAAAAGCAATGAGAGGGTAATGCAAATGATGAAATTTACGACGGTAAAAGAACTGTTTGAAGATTACGAGCAGTTTTTAGGTACGGAAATTACGTTGGGCGGTTGGATCCGCACTTCGCGTGATTCGAAGGCGTTTGGTTTTATTGAATTAAACGACGGTTCTTATTTAAAAAATATTCAGATTGTTGCCACGCAGGAGAAATTGCCGAATTTCCGGGAAGTGATGAAATACAATGTGGGCGCGGCTATTATTGCCCGTGGTCTTTTAGTGAAATCCCCGGGCGGCAACCAGCTGTTTGAACTGCAGGCACAGGAAATTACATTGGAAGGCGCTTCTTCTCCGGAATATCCGTTGCAGAAAAAACGTCATTCCGTAGAATTTTTGCGTGAGATTGCGCATCTGCGTCCGCGTGCGAACTTGTTTAACGCGGCTTTCCGTGTCAGAAGCGAAGCGGCTTTTGCCCTGCATCAATTTTTCCATGATCGTGGTTTTGTGTATGCCCATACGCCGATTATCACAGCGAGCGACTGTGAGGGCGCAGGAGAAATGTTCCGTCTTACAACTCTGGATGCCAAAAATCCTCCTCTGACGGAAGATGGAGAAGTGGATTTCAGCCAGGATTACTTTGGAAAACAGGCAAATTTAACAGTTTCCGGCCAGTTGAACGCAGAGACCTTTGCCATGGCGTTTGGGAAGACCTATACCTTTGGCCCGACTTTCCGGGCGGAGCGTTCCTTTACACCGCGCCACGCGGCGGAATTCTGGATGATTGAACCGGAAATCGCGTTTGCGGATCTGGAAGATGACATGAAATTGGCAACTGACATGACCAAATATGTCATTGCGCATCTTTTGAAGAACTGTCAGGCTGAAATGGCATTTTTCAATCAGTTCACCGATAAAGAACTGTTAAAGCGTCTGAATTTCCTGGTAGAATCTGATTTTGGCGTACTTTCCTATACAGATGCAGTACATGAGCTGGAGAAGAACAACGCGAATTTTGAATACCCAGCCTATTGGGGCTGCGATTTGCAAACGGAGCATGAACGGTATATTACCGAAACGATCATGAAAAAGCCGACCTTTGTTATCAATTATCCTAAGGAAATCAAGGCGTTTTATATGCGCTTAAATGATGACGGCAAAACCGTTGCCGCAATGGATATGCTGGTTCCCGGGATTGGCGAGCTGATTGGCGGAAGCCAGCGTGAGGAACGTCTGGATGTTTTGAAGCGTCGAATGGCGGAATGTGGTCTAAAAGAAGAAGATTACTGGTGGTATTTGGATTTACGGCGTTTTGGCGGCACACGGCATGCGGGATATGGGCTTGGATTTGAACGTTTCCTGATGTATGTGACTGGTATTGCCAATATTCGTGATGTGCTGCCGTTCCCGCGTACAACGGGTTCCGCTGAATTTTAAACGAAAAAAAGGGGTCAATTCAACATGAATTATGAAAAGATGACGCGAGAAAAGCTTGAGCAGGAGCGTGTGCTTCTCTCCGAGCAGTTTGCGCACTATCAATCACAAAAGCTGAATTTAAATATGGCGCGTGGCGTGCCGTGTCCCGAACAGCTTGATTTGTCCCTAGGACTGAATGATGCGATTCAGGATCCAAAGGATTGTTTTTCGGAAAACGGTACAGATTGCCGTACGTATGCCGCAAATATTTTCACTGGTGTACCGGAATTGCGCCAGCTGTTTGCGGAGGTATTTGGTGTTCCGGAAGAGTATATTATTATCGGCGGGAACTCCAGCTTGAACATGATTTATGATATGGTTGCCCGCATGATGCTGTTTGGCGTTCCAGGTGGAGACGGCCCCTGGTTTGGAAAGAAGATTAAATTTCTCTGCCCGGCTCCCGGCTATGACCGGCATTTCAAGATTCTTGAAAGTTTTGGGATTGAGCTGGTAACGGTTCCCATGACAAAAGAAGGTCCTGATATGGATATGGTAGAGGATCTGGTAAGAGATCCTGCCGTGCGTGGTCTGATCTGCGTGCCGAAGTTTTCAAATCCGACAGGTGTTGTGTTCTCAAGCGAAGTAGTTCATCGATTGGCCAAGATGGAAACTGCTGCTGCGGATTTCCGTATCATCTGGGATAACGCTTATGCGATTCACTATGTTTATCAAGATGTCCCTTTGGATGATATTTTTGCTGTTTGCCGCACATATGGGCATGAAGACCGTGTGCTTTACTTTGCGTCTACATCAAAAATTACGTTCCCCGGTGCCGGTATTGCATTCATGGCGATGGATGCCGTTAATCGGAAATGGGTAATGCCGGCACTTCAGACGCAGACGATTGGGCCGGATAAGATGAATCAGCTTCGTCATCTGCATTTTTTCCGTACGCCAGAGGCCATGTATGCGCATATGGCGCGTCATGCCGAGATTATGCGTGCCCGTTTTGATGTTGTAAACGAGACATTCCGAGAGGGTTTAACGCCCTATGGAATCGGGGACTGGGGAGATCCAAAGGGCGGTTATTTCTTCAGTCTGGATCTGCCGGACGGCTGTGCGCAGAAGACGTATGAGTTGTGCCATGAATTGGGTGTGAATTTGACGCCATCGGGCGCTACATACCCCTATGGAAAAGATCCTCGCGACTGCAATCTTCGCATTGCACCGACTTATCCGACTGTTCAAGAACTGAAGGCTGCCATGGAAGTACTTTGCATTTGCGCCAGATTGGTGTATGTAAATCAATTGCTTGAAACGAAATAAAAAGGTTTCAAGCTTTTGAAAACGCAGATAGAGAAGTGGCGTAGCTATACAATGCTAATGGTTGAAAGACCCGGCGTGTTATTTTTTATAAAATAGCACGCCGGGTTTCACATTTTGTAATATAGGGATTCTGATATTGCAGGACATTGGGCAATCCCCGAGGATTACCCGCATGGACTTCCTTGAGAGTAAATGTGGTATTAGTTTAATTGTTTGGTTTCAAAATCTAAAAAAACTTTGGATCCGGTTGCTCCCTTTTGCCCTTGATATTTACCATTGTATGGATTTCATGCGGGTTGATCCATTTTGGCAAAAACAAGTTGTCCGATTCTTCTGCCGGCTTTCAGTTCGATTGCGCAACGATTTGCATTGTATAATTCCAGCGTAATCTCACCTTTAAATCCAGGATCAACCCATTCGGCATTTTGAATAAACAAACCTATTCTACCAAAAGAACTTCTTCCCTCTACCAAAGCGGTTAAATAAATCACTGTAATATTTTATAAAATATATCTTAAATACCTGTTGAAATTTTACAAATTTGTAAATAGTGGTTGACAGAAGATAATTCTTTTGCTATTCTTTAATAAAGAGTGAATTTGTTTTAACAAAAAATCTGCTTAATATTGTATATATTGCATAATGAGGCTAATAGATAAAAGGTAATAAAATGAGGGCATTTTATTACAACAGTTGTATTTACAAAAGTTTTCAGTAGTTAACGTTAGCCGGGTGTTTGTATAGTCCGCGGGTTTGTGTTATTGAGCCATGCCTGTGGATTTTTTATTAAATTTTAACTATATGAGCGAATATACGCTAAAAGTCTTGCAAAAATTATATGAAAAAAAGTAAATAAGATGGTCAACGTCCCGGCGAAAATTCAATGTGATGTTGCAGAGATTGAGTCGCATGTTGCAGCAAATCTAAATCAATAATCGAGGTGATATAAATGGCAGATATCGTATTACAACTGCTAAATCTAACGAAACGCTATGGACGGAAAACTGTCCTCGATAACATAAATCTGACGTTACGAAGCGGACGTATTTACGGTTTTATCGGCAACAATGGAGCCGGAAAAACAACGTTAATGCGGATTATTATGGGCTTGTCTTTTCCGAATTATGGGGAAATCTCTTTGTTTGGAGAGCATGGCCGTAAAGCATTGGAACAACAGCGCGCTCGGATTGGTTCAGTGATAGGAATGCCTGTCTTTTATGGAAACATGACAGCCAGACAAAATCTCCACATGCGAAGGATGATATGCCGATCCAAGACTCTCATGGACACGGAAGCATTGCTTCGCCTGTTAAAGATTGACGAGGACGAAACAGGGAAGAGTATTATGCGTAATTTTTCTTCCGGGATGATACAGCGTTTTGGTATCGCGGCGGCACTATTGGGTGAGCCGGAGTTTTTGTTGCTGGATGAACCGACCGTCGGCGTAGATCCAAACGGTGTACGGGAGCTACGTGAGTTTTTCCTATCGCTTAATCAGGAAAAGGGCATAACCATTATGCTCTCCAGTCATATTTTAAGCGAGTTATATAGAATCGCTACTGATTACATATTTATACACAAAGGACAAATTATCCAGACGATTACGCACGAGGAATTGCAGAGCAGATTAGAGAATCAAGACTCGGAGTATTTGGATGATTACTTTCTCAAGCTTACCGCTCAAGCCGAGGCAAGCAGATGATACGCCTAATACGGCAGGAGTTTTATCGCCTGGGGAAAAACTCATTAATGCTGGGAGCATTGGTAATGGTGCTTTGCATTAGCGTGGTTGTCGTCGGTCAATCTGCTCCAATATCTTTAACAGCAAAGGGTGCAGATTTTGCAGATATTCAAAGCTATATGGAGATTCTAGGTTATGAAATAGAGAGTGTGGCGGAATATGATAACTGGTTTCAAAACATGTGTTTTCGAACAATTGTACAGAACACACAATTCATGTTTTGGATCGGGGTGCTGTTGGCTGGATTTCTCATTGGCGAGGTTTTTGTTGATCGGACAATTGCCGTGCCCATTACTTACGGCTACACGCGGACTTCAGTTTATACCGCAAAACTTGCGGCCTATTTCATTTTTGCGTTGATTTTTTCCTTTCTCTCTCTTCTAGCGACATTGATCATATTTGCGCAGGGCTGGACGAATGTATCTGCTATGGAAATTGTTCATCTTTTCATTTTTAGAGCATTATGCGATGTTGGAATCGTGAGCATACCTTTCTTGATTGTGTTTCTCTGCCGTGACTTGGTAAAAACGATGACCTTAAGTGTGGGTTATGCCATGATTTTTACAAACTCTTTGCACAAAACACAGGCAAATAATTTTTTTGAAGAAATACTTTGGCATCATCCGGTGTTTTATTATAGAAAAATGGCGCTATACGGTTTAAGGAATTACGAGGAGATTATTTTGAGCGTAACACTCATACTTGCAGTTACATTAGCGTTATCGTTCTATATATTTCATAATTTAGAACTTGAATAGAAGGGGGGAAAAGTGTGTTAAAGTTATTAAAAAAAGATTTGTATCGGGATATGCGCAACAAAGGAATGCTTATTTTTCTGGTCGCGTCTACCATTCTCTGCTTTTCTTTTTGGGGTGGCACCGGTGAGTTGAATCTTTATAATAGTACCAAAAGAATTAAAAATGCATCCCCTGAGGAATACGCTATGCTATACCTGGCATACAATTGGAAACCCAGTACAGATGATTCCGAAGAGGCATATACGGAGTTTGTGAACTACATGGAAAGCATGAAGCCTACCTATTTGCGTGCCGCAGTTTCCCGTATGTTTACAGAAAATAGTCCTGCTCTGTTTGTAGGAATTTATGCCGCCGCATATTTTATTGCAGCAAACTTTTCGGGAAGAAACGTGGGTATTGACGTTTCTGCGGGTTATTCGCGGCGAAGTGTTTTCGTGGCAACGTTATTGCGTTACTATCTTTTTGTTACCATAACATTGATCTTTGTCTTTTTTGCGTTTCTATTTTATGCATTTGGTTTTCGCTGGATTACGGCACTGCAACCCTACCATTGGCGAAGCTTTTGTATATGGTTATATCTATCGCTTTCGATGGTAAGCTTTCCTTTTTTCATTGCTTTTCTCTTTAGGCGCGTCCTTAAAACTCTAGTGGTCTCAATCATTTTGGTCGTCGGAGTCCCATTCCTGCCTCAAAGCGCCTATTATGGAGCGGAAAAATACACGGGACTAATCGGCACAGAGACGTTTGACTGGCTGCCGATGGCTATGTGTCAACGTACCGTCTTATACAATGAACAGCTCATTTTAAATAATTACGAAAGCCTCATGTTTATTGTAGTTCCCTTGACATTCTTAGTGGGTGCATCCTTACTTGCATACCTATTCTTCCGCCGCGCGGAATTAAAATAGCTCCAATAACGTCATCGTACGTATATAATTGATCTAAAAGCAATATGAAACTGAAAAGGGCGCTATCCAACAGTTTCTTCTGGTGACTCAGTGGTTGTATCCTAGATGGCGTGAAACTGGTGGTTGGCGGCAGCGTGAAAAGTATTCCCTGAAGCCAAGTATCGGCAGTATACCATTCAATGTTACCGTAATATGCTCTCAGCCCCACCTCGTTCCAAGATAAAGCTGGTAGCGGAAATCCGATCCGCACCTAGGAATGCAAGAAAGCTGTGGTGGAGCAACAAAAAGTATCTGAAGCACTGGAGAACTCCGTTGGGAATGTCTCCATTGCTGGATGGCTTCATTCAAAACTGAGGCTGCAAATCAAATTGCGAAAAATTCTTGAAACTCCCCTTTAATACCAAATAATACTTCAGTTTGTACGAGCTTTGTGAAAATACTTCTTCAAAATGAAAACTGAGCCGGACTCTAATTTGAGTCTGGCTCAGTTTTTATGGCTTACTCGGCTTTGGAAAAGCTGTCCTTACCAACGCCGCACAGCGGGCAGACGAAATCATCCGGGAGATCTTCCCATTTCGTGCCGGGCGCAATCCCGTTATCCGGATCGCCCAATGCCTCGTCATATTCGTAGCCACACACATCGCATACATACTTCATAATTCTTTTGCTCCTTTTTTCATTAATAAAAACGGATTTTCCGTTTTAGGCATTATTCAACGCGTTCAAAGTCTTCAGGGCCATGCTTGCACAAGGGGCAGACAAAATCGGCCGGCAACTCATCGCCTTCGTAGAAATATCCACAAATTTTGCAAACCCAGCCGCGCTTCTTTTCCTGTGCAGGCTGCGGCTTTGGTTTAATATGCTCAAAATAGTAACTATACGTGACGGAAGGTTCGTTGGAAAGTACCTTTGCTTCCGTAACTTCTGCAGTAAACAGCGTGTGCGTATCATAATCTTCTGCTTTCACAACTTTTGCAGAGAAGAACGCGTTCACATGTTCTGTCAGATAGCAAATGCCATTGGCACTTCGCGCTTCATTGCCCGTAAATTTATTGACCGTACGTCCGCTTTGGAAACCAAAGTGCTGGAAGGTTTTAAACGGTACGCTTTCTGTTAAAACGGAGACGTTAAACATTCCGGTACGCAAAATCATATCGTGCGTATAATTGGCCTTGTTGACTGCAATGGAAATGCGCTTCGGCGTATCTGTAATTTGCGTTACGGTATTAATGATGCATCCATTGTCACGGTCTTCCTCCCGAGCAGTAAGGACAAACAGGCCATAAGAAAGCTTAAAGAAAGCGGAGGGATCCAACGCCTGCATTCCTGCGTCGCCGAGGACTGCCGGCTGCGGCATGGATTGGGCAATGGCGTCAACCAATGCGTCAAGATCAGCACTTTGCTCCTCTTTTAAGGCAGACCGCACATCAAGCGGTTCACCGAGAACAGTGATGTTCTTTAACGGAGCAAAAATATCGCGCATCAGTTTCCCGGAAGTAGGTGCCCAGGAACCGTTTTGAATGAACGCAACAGTGCGGTTTTGAATGTTATGCGCGGCAAGATCATGCAAAAGCGCTTCCATCGTGACAAAAATACCTGCGTTATAGGTCGTGGATGCAAAGACTAGATGGCTGTAACGGAATGCCGATGCAATAATATCGGAGGCCGGCGTGACGGAAACGTCGTACATCACCGTTTTGATCCCACGGTCGCGCAGACGGGAAGAAAGGACTTCCGCCGCGTTTTCCGTATTCCCATAGACGGAGGCGTAGGCAATCATTACGCCGGTTTCCTCAGGCGTATAAGAACTCCACTTTGCATATTTATCAATATAGTCGCCGATATTCGTACGCCAGACAAATCCGTGCAGAGGGCAGATCATATTAATTTCTAAGCCGGAAGCCTTCTTCAGCAGGGCCTGCACCTGCGTACCGTATTTTCCGACAATGTTTGTATAATAACGGCGCGCTTCATCCAGATAATCGCGCTCAAAATTGACCTCGTCGGCAAATATGGCGCCATTTAACGCGCCGAATGTACCAAACGCATCAGCAGAGAAGAGGATTTTATCCACGGTGTCATAGGTAACCATGACTTCGGGCCAGTGCACCATTGGTGCCATGACAAAGGTCAAATTGTGGTGGCCGGTATTGAGTACACTGCCTTCTTTTACAATATAGGCCTTTCCTGTAAGATCCAGATTGAAAAATTGCCGGATCATGGTCTCTGTTTTGGCGTTACAGACGATAACGGCATCCGGCCAACGGCGCAGTACTTCATCAATGGTCGCCGAATGATCCGGCTCCATGTGCTGAACGATCAAATAGTCAAGCTTGCGTCCAGCCAGCGCATGCTCCAAATTTTCAAAAAAGATTTTGCTGACGGCATGATCAACCGTATCAAAAAGAACTGTAGTATCATCTAAAAGCAGGTACGAGTTATAGGAAACGCCGTCCGGTACCGAATAAACACCTTCAAACATGGCAAGTCTGCGGTCGTTACCGCCGACCCAGATTAAATCGGGTGTGACTTGTTTCGTGCAGTACATAGCATAAACCTCCACTTCATGTTACTTGCATTATACTATTAATTATACTAAAAAGCTATATTATAATGGTTGCATTTGCAACGAATATATGATAAAATATCAACAAAGCTCGGGGAGGAAATCAAGATGTATCAGGAGATCCTTACAAAATGCATACTTTTTTCTGATCTTTCAAAAGAAGAGTTATCCTATGCGCTGCAGTTTTTTTCTGCGACGGAAAAATTTTATGAAAAAGGAGATTTTTTAAATAAGGTTACGGCACCATTGAAAAGTTTTGGGCTGGTACTTTCCGGCACAATTCAGGTTTACATGGATGATATTGATGGGAATCAGATGATTATGGCAAATGTCGGGGAGGGGGATACATTTGGTGAATCGCTTTGTTTCCTGCAGCGGGAAGCTCCGGTTTATATTTGTAGTCTTACCGATTCTGCTATCCTTTGGATGAATACAGATCGGATTAAAAATCCAGATGCGCATTTTACTTATCGGGATATTGTTTTAGCCAACCGGTTTACCGCGATGCTGGCAAACAGGACCCTTGCCATGAACGACCGGATTCAAATTTTATCCAAGCTGTCCATCCGGGATAAATTAATTACGTTTTTCTCTCAATATAGCAACCGATATGGCAGTCAGGAGTTTGAAATTCCTTTTGACCGCAATGATATGGCGACCTATCTGGGAGTAAACCGCAGCGCACTTTCGCGGGAACTTGCGCACATGCGAGAAGAGGGAATCATCGATTTTCACAAAAATCAATTTCAGATTAAGAACATTTTTGCCAATCAATAACCCTTCATTTTGTTGCTTTTGCAACGTTATTGTCTACGAAGATGGTTTATAATACTCCCAGATAAAAGAAGGGAGTCAACAATATGAAAAAAGCAATTTCACTGATATTGGTGCTGGCGCTGCTTGTGATGGCTTTTGCCGGATGTTCTGCGCCTCAGGCGGAAGAAGAGGACGTCACCATTCGAATTGGCGGTTTGAAGGGGCCGACTTCAATGGGCCTTGTCAAACTGATGGAAGACAACGAAACCGGAGAGGCGAAAAACTCCTATGAGTTTACAATTGCCGGCAGTGCCGACGAAGTGACGCCGAAGCTGGTTCAGGGTGAACTGGATATCGTGGCGGTTCCTGCAAACCTTGCCTCTGTCCTTTATCAGAATACCGACGGCGCTGTGCAGCTTTTAGCGATCAACACGCTGGGTGTCATTTATATTGTGGAAAAAGGCGAAACGATCAACTCTGTGGCAGATCTTGCGGGCAAGACGATTTATGCAACCGGTAAGGGTTCTACGCCGGAATACGCGCTTCGTTATATTCTCTCAGAGAATGGCGTTGACCCGGATACGGACGTGACAATTGAATGGAAGAGTGAGCCGACGGAAGTGGTGTCTACGCTGGCGGCAGAGGAAGGCGGAATTGCCATGTTGCCGCAGCCGTACGTTACCGTGGCACAGGGTTCCGTGGAAGGCCTTCGCATTGCGATTGATCTGACGGAGGCTTGGGATGCATTGGAAAATGGCAGCATGTTGCTCACCGGCGTTTTGGTGGTACGCAAGGACTTTGCCGATGCACATCCGCAGGCAATTGCAGATTTTTTGGAGGAATATCAGGCTTCTACGGAGTATGTCAATGAAAACAACGCCGACGCCGCGCAGCTTATTGAAAAATTTGATATTGTAAAGGCTGCCGTCGCGGAAAAGGCGCTTCCTTACTGCAATATTACGTACATTGCCGGTGCGGATATGGTGGAGCCGATGGATGGATATTTGCAGGTTCTCTTTGATCAGAACGCTGAATCCGTAGGCGGTGCTCTGCCGGGCGATGATTTCTATTATGAAGGATAAGAAAAAACTACAAAAATTTGCTGCCGTATTGCTGACGCTTGCCTTATGGCAAGCGGCGGCAATGGCGCTGAATCAAAAAATCTTGCTGGCCTCGCCTCTCTCCGTACTGGCGAGGCTTGCGGTTATCTGGCAGGAACCGGATTTTTTGTCTTCTGTTTGGTTCAGTTTTATTAGAATTGTCGGGGGCTTCGGGCTTGCACTGGTGCTTGGCGTGCTTTTGGCGATTTTGGCAGGGAAATTCCCGGTGTTGGAGATTTTTTTCTGGCCGGTGTTTACGGCGATCAAGTCCGTACCTGTCGCTTCCTTTATCATTATCAGCTTGATCTGGCTGACATCGGCAGAACTCTCTATTTTCATTTCCTTTTTAATGGTTTTACCCATTGTCTATACCAATGTCTTGCAGGGAATTCGCAGTACGGATAAAAAAATGACGGAAATGGCGGATGTATTTCGTATTCCTTGGACGCACAGACTGGTTTATATCTGGTTGCCGCAAGTCCGTCCTTATTTGATTTCCGCGTGCAGCATGTCGTTGGGCCTCTCCTGGAAAGCGGGGATTGCGGCGGAGATTATTGGCATTCCGGATGGATCTATTGGAGAGATGCTCTATAATGCAAAGGCATATTTAAACACGGTAGATCTGTTTGCCTGGACAGTCATTATTGTGGTCATCAGCATTGCGTTTGAAAAGCTCTTTCTTGCCCTTGTTCGGTATGGTTTCAGGAGGCTGGCACGCTTATGAGTGATCTTGTGATTCAGGGCCTGAATAAACGTTTTGGAGAAAAACGCGTATTGGAAGCGTATTCGGCAACTATACGAGCAGGACGCGTCACCTGCGTGATGGGGCCTTCCGGATGTGGAAAGACGACGCTGCTGCATATTTTAATGGGGCTAGAACAGGCGGATAGCGGTACGATTACGGGATTACCGGAGCGGATTTCTGCCGTTTTTCAGGAAGACCGTCTGTGTGAGGATTTTTCGGCGGTATCGAATATCCGCCTGGTTACCGGGAAAACGGTGTCGGAAGATGAAATCATGCAGTGTCTTTCTGCGTTTGGTCTTGCGGGAAGTGAACAGGTTCCTGTGCGGGAACTTTCCGGCGGGATGAAGCGGCGTGTTGCGATCGCACGGGCGGTCTTGGCAGAAGGAGAACTGTTGATCTTGGACGAGCCTTTTAAAGGACTGGACGAGGTAACGCGAGAGGCAGTTGCCACGGAAATGAAACGCCGCATCGCAGGACGTACGGTTTTAATGGTGACGCATGATCCGGCTGAGGCTGTTCTGATGGATGCGGACGTATTGGAAATGAGGATGATATCATGAAAATCACAACAAAAGAAGAGGTATTGGAATTGTTGTCTCTGCCGTATGAGGAATTTGAGACAACTGTGATTCCGGAAGCAAAGCGGCTTTACCGGGAACAAAGGGGAGATGTACTGATTTCCAGTGCTATGCTGGGTTTTTCGAATATTTGCAAGAATCGTTGCCTGTATTGTGGAATGCGTGCCGGAAGTGCAGTGGAGCGGTATCGAATTTCTGTAGAAGACGTAGTTGCCGCCGCACATACAGCGCAAGAAATGGGATTTCGCCGGATGTTTTTAATCAGCGGAGAAGATCCTAAATACGGTTATGAAAACCTGGTGCGCATGATTCGGGAGATTAAGGCACTGGGACTGCATCTCAGTCTTGCTTGCGGGGAGTTTTTCCCGGAGCAGTACGAGGAATTTGCAGCGCTGGGTGTAGAGGAATATGTTTTAAAATTTGAAATGTCCGACCGCGAAACGTTTAATCGCCTGAATCCCTCGACTGATTTTGATAAAAGAATGAAGAGCATTGAAGCGGTTAAAAAAAGCGGGATGAAGCTGGCTTCCGGTAATATTGTGGATTATCCGGGACATACGCTTTCCCAGCTGGCGGACGACATTTTGCTGATGAAGGAGCTGGAAATCAGCTGGGCACCGGTGATCCCATATTTGCCGGCTAAAGGTACGCCGCTTGCAGAAGAGGGCGGCCGCGGAGACATTTTTTTGAATTTAAGGGAAATCGCGATCCTTCGTCTGATGATGCCGGAAGTAAATATCACCGCGCAGCAGCCCGGACGCGATTTGACAAAAGGATTGGCGGACGACGAAGGCAATTTACTGGCTTTAAATGCCGGTGCCAATATGCTTTTTGCGGATTTTCTTCCTGATGCGTTGGTGGGGAATTTCAGTGTGATTGACAACCGTGTGACATTGGGTTTAGATCATATTCGGGAAATGGCCGAACGTTCCGGAATGACATTGGTGTAAACGAGAAATAAAAGGAAGGCGCCACCGTTTTTTTGCGGCGGCGCCTTTTGCTTTCAGACGTCAATACCCATTAAAAGTTCCAATACCTGTTCAGCAATCCGGCAACACTCTTCCGCATCTTCACGGTCTAGCGCCTCCGGTATGTCAGCCGGGTAGCGGGTTTCAATATAGAATTGGTTAACATAAGCACAGTCGTGCATGACTTTCTCCAGCGGAGCGCCCCGACGCAATGCTTCCCGGGAGAGAAAGACCAAGCTGTGTCCGTCATAAAGGCGCCCGGAGCGCTTTAACAACCAGCCCTTCAGTGCCTTTTCAATCGACTGCTGACAATGAAAAGCAGCCAAATCGTAAAGACCGCCTTCTTTCAGCAGGATACGAGCACCATCCAGGTCGTGCCTGGCTTTATCATACCAATCGCGATAGCGTTTGCTGTCAGCCATAGAGGAGTACCCCCTCCCGGCGAATGACGTTTGCAAAGCTATGCTCGTCTTCCAGACAGCGCTCCCATTCTTCCGGTGTATAAAGAAGAAAATCGATGGGAATAGCTGCATCAACTTGAAAATAAAGTTCTGTCAAAAGACGGCGTTTGTGCGAGGTACGCGCAACAATGCATAAGTCAATATCACTTTCCGGACGAGCGGTTCCCTTGGCCTGTGATCCAAATAAATAAATAAAAGTAGGGTCTGCAATTGCCACAATCTGATCACGAATATAATCTAATTCTTCCATAGCGGCGTCCCCCCCCCTTTTGCCCCTATTATAACCGGAAACGAAAAAAAATACAAGGAGGATTGTGATGTTTGGGAAAACGTGCTATAGTAAAATAAAATGTCCTATACAAATCTAGTTTCGTAGTCTTTGAAAGACTCAGAAAAAGAGAAAGCGGGGGAGAGAGATGGTGTTTCCTTATTGGGAGGCCAAGGTAAAGCCATTTCGTGTGATTGGGAATCTGTATTTCGTGGGATCCTTTGAGGGATCGTCGCATATGTTTGATACCGGAGACGGGCTTTTGCTGATTGATACGGGTTATCCACAGACTTTATATCGGTTGATCGAAAATGTGCGAGCTTTGGGATTTGATCCCTACGATATCCGCCATATTGTCCACTCCCATGGGCATTATGATCACTGTGGCGGTACGCGTGCTCTGGCGGAGCTGACAGGTGCGACGACCTATCTCGGCGCGGGAGATCGTGAATATGCCAATGGGACCTTGGATTTGACGTGGGCGAAGGAACTGGGATTTTATCAATACATCGAGCCTTTTGAGCCGGATGTCCTGTTATACGACGGAGACAGCCTGACAGTTGGCAATACAACGCTTGAATTTGTTGCAACTCCAGGTCATACGCCGGGTACCATGTCGATATTTTTTGATGTGACGGAAGATGACGTGACGTATCGCGCCGGGACATTTGGTGGAGCAGGGACCAATTCCTTGACAAGGGCGTTTTTGGATGCATATGGACTGCCGTTATCCTATCGCGAGGATTTTTTAAACAGCATTGAAAAGGTATATCGCGAACCGGTGGACGTCTTTATCGGGAATCACTTTTGGAACAATCACGCGGAGGAAAAGATAAAACATTTAGGCAAAACTCCCAATCCGTTTATCGTGCCGGGGGAATGGCAGGCATTTCTGGATGACGTCCGGAAAGAGGCACTGGAACTATTCCGGCAGGATCCATAAAAAAAGCGAGAGGTTTTCGAAACCTCTCGCTTTCTTATTAAAGTTAGCTAAACAAGGCAAGTAAGAAACCTGCCGCGACAGCAGAACCAATAACGCCGGCAACGTTCGGACCCATAGCGTGCATGAGCAGGAAGTTCGAAGGATTAGCCTTCTGGCCCTCTACCTGCGATACACGGGCGGCCATTGGAACGGCGGAAACACCAGCAGAACCAATAAGCGGGTTGATCTTTCCTCCGGTGAATTTGTACATAATCTTGCCCAGTAAGACACCTCCTACTGTGGAGAAACAGAAGGCCAAGAGACCCAGCGCAACGATTTTCAAAGTGTCAAGCGTCAGGAAGCGGCTCGCAACGGTCGTTGCACCAACGCTGGTGCTCAGGAAGATCGTAACAATGTTCATCAAGGCGTTCTGTGCAGTATCGGACAGACGATCCACAACACCGCATTCACGGAAGAGATTACCAAGCATCAGACAACCGATCAGAGGTGCCGTGTCTGGAAGCAGAAGAATACAGAAAATTGAAACGACAATCGGGAATACGATTTTTTCCGTCTTGGAAACCGGACGAAGCTGCTCCATCTTGGTTTCGCGCTCTTTCTTGGTGGTAAGCGCCCGCATAATCGGCGGCTGAATCAACGGGATCAGCGCCATGTAGGAGTAGGCAGCAATTGCAATGGCTCCCAAAAGATGTGGCGCCAAACGTGTGGTCAGGAAGATGGCGGTAGGACCATCCGCGCCGCCGATAATGCCGATAGAGGCAGCTTCCGGACCCGTGAAGCCCAAAACAACTGCAAGGATAAACGCACAGTAAACACCAAGCTGCGCGGCAGAACCAAGCAGTAAGCTCTTTGGATTGGACAGCAGAGGACCAAAGTCCGTCATGGCGCCAACGCCCAGGAAAATCAGAGACGGATAAACGCCGGCCTTAACGCCGATATAGAGAATATCAAGCAGACCGCCGTCGCGCAGGACGTCTCCATAGTCCTTTGTTCCATCAATAATACCATCCCAAAGCTCCGGATGGTATAACCCAGCTCCGGGGAGGTTTGTCAGAAGAGTACCAAAAGCAATACCTACCAGCAGCAGCGGCTCAAACTTCTTTACAATACCAAGATAAAGAAGTACACACGCAACTACAATCATAACCAGTGAACGCCAATCGGTCAATAATGCGGAAAAACCGGAATCAATCCACAGACTGTTTAGAATATCAACTACGGAAGTCATTTGACGCCTCCCTTAGCCGAGAACGACAAGAGTTGCGCCGGTATCAACGGTTGCGCCCTTGGACGTTACAATCTGATTGACAACACCGTCACGGGGAGCCACGATTTCATTTTCCATCTTCATGGCTTCAAGAATGACCAGAATTTGACCGGCCTTTACTGCTTCACCCTGAGAAACACGGATGTCAAGAATATTACCGGGCATCGGGGAAGTGACGGGCTCGCCTGCGCCGACGGCAACAGGTGCAGGCGCAGGTGCGGGAGCCGGTGCCGGTGCAGGTGCAGCGGCAGGAGCAGCCGCCGGTGCTGCGACAGGTGCAGGTGCAGCCGCAGGAGCAGCCGCCGGTGCTGCGACAGGTGCAGGTGCAGCCGCAACAGGCGCAGGTGCATAAGCTTCGTATTCATCAACAAGCATGGCCTGACCGGCCTCAACTTCTACCTCATAGGTCCTTCCGTTTAAGGTAACTTTATATTTCATCTTACTTTACCTCCTTAATGGACTTAAAACGCAGCTCGTTTAGCGGCTTTTTCAAAGAATCAGCAACAATTGCCATGATCATAGCGGCGGTCTTGTCGGGCACGTCAAACAGTTTGACTTCTCCGGCGGAGCCCGGCGCTACGGCTTTAGCCGGCGCGGGAGCTGCAACAGGAGCAGGAGCGGCAGACACACTCGTGGGAGCTTCCGATTTTCTTCCTTTGTTCATCAGGGCACTTTGAATTTTAATAATTACCATCAAAAGGATCAGCGCGGCAAAGACAATCGCCAGGCCCAAAATAGAATAACCAAGCGCTTCTAAAACCGTGATATCCGATTTCAAAACGAAGAACATAGCGTACCTCCCTTAGGCTTCCACGATGGTATACTTTGCAACGTTTTCTTCCTTTTCGCGGCGTGCTTCAAAGAATTTCTCTGCGACCTGGGGGAATGCAATGTAAGAGAGCACATCCTCATCGCACTTTGCAATATCACCGAGTTTGGCTTTTGTCTTCTCAAATTCCGGTTCAAGCAGATCGGCATAACGGCAGGTGATGGGCTTCTCGTCTCCAAGGACTTTCTTCTGCAGTTCTGGGTTGACTTTTCCAGGTGCCTTGCCGTATTCGCCGTGCAAATATGCCTTTACTTCCTTCGAAACGTTCTTGTAACGTTCGCCGGTCAGGACATTGGTAGCAGCCTGAACGCCAACCATCTGGCTCATCGGCGTAACAAGAGGCGGATACCCCAGATCCTCACGGACCTTCGGCGTCTCAATCAGTGCTTCATCAAGGCGGTCAAGCGCATTCATAGCTTCGAGCTGTGCCATCAGGTTGGAAAGCATACCGCCCGGAACCTTGTAGGTCAAGGCGTCGGTGTCCGTTGCCATAGCTTTCGGCTTCAAAAGACCGGAAGCCAGATATTCATCACGGATGGGTTTAAAGAAATCGTTGACTTCCTTCAATACCTTACGGTTAATGGGGATCTGATAGCCCATCTGCTCAAGCGCGTCGTAGACGGTCTCGGTCGCCGGCTGAGAAGTACCGCCGGAGAAACAGGAAGTTGCCGTATCAATGATGTCGCAGCCCGCTTCCACAGCCTTGATGACGCTCATAAACGCCATACCGGTGGTGCAGTGCGTGTGCAGGATCAAAGGCATGTCCGGAAGCGCGTTTTTAATGGCGCTGACCAGGTCATAGGTTTCCTTCGGCGTGATAACACCGGCCATATCCTTAATGCAGATCGTCTGGCAGCCCATTTCCTTCATTTCTTTACAAAGCTTGACGTAATTCTCAAGCGTATGAACCGGGCTGGTGGTATAGGAAATGGCACCGGACGCAATGGCGCCGGATTTCAGGGTTTGATCGACCGCCACCTGAATGTTGCGCAGGTCGTTCAAGGCGTCGAAAATACGGATAATGTCAATTCCGTTTTTGACGGAGAGCTCCACAAACTTGCGTACGACATCGTCAGGATAGTGCTTGTAACCGAGGAGATTTTGACCACGCAGTAGCATCTGCAACTTCGTGTTCGGGCAAGCTGCGCGAATGGTGCGCAGACGCTCCCACGGATCCTCGTTCAGGTAACGCAGGCAGGAATCAAACGTAGCGCCGCCCCAGCATTCCAGAGAATAATAGCCGGCCTTGTCAAGAACCGGAAGAATTTCACGGAACTTCTCGATGGGCATACGGGTCGCAATAAGAGACTGGTTTGCATCTCTTAATACGGTCTCGGTGAAATTGACCTTCATGTATAATATTCCTCCTTTTGGGATGAGAGTTATCCCTCACTACCCCATATTAACATATTCAAAAGTAATTATACAAAAATCGAGCAGTCTTGCCTATGGTAAATTGAGAAAAAATTCGCAAAGAAGCGGGAATTTTTTCTGCAATTTAAACAATGCCTAGAAAAGTGTACAGGAAACGGGCGTATGGCAACTGTTTTAAAGCATTTTTGCCAAACAACTTTCTAAAAAATGGAATAAAAATATTTGGGATCATATAGAACAATTGAGTGAAACGGTAAAAACGCGGAAAAAACTGCGGAAGTCCGGCAAGAGGACTTTCCGCAGTATAAAATTTTTAATTAGCACTGTTTCATGACCCACTGGGCACTGTTTTGAATCAGACGGGTCATATTGGGATTTAAGATGGTTTCCAACGTATGGCCGGGCGCAAGGGCCGTTACGCGGCCCTCACCGTATTCCCGGCACCAAGCGGAGACCACAGACGGTTCCCCAACCGGTTCAGCAGAATAGGAAACGCACAACGGCGTGACTTGATCCGCGTAAACGCGGCACATATAAAATTCATCGTTCTCCGTAAACGGTTCCACACCTTTTGTAATCGGATGATTGGCAAAGGGAACGACGGTGACACGGCACTGCGGTGGATGACGGAGGAAATAACCGCCGGTCAGCCGTGCAATGTCGGAATCTTCATGCCATAAAATCCCCGAATGCAGCGCGAGAAAAGCGCCTCCGCCGCGTACATAGCGTTCCAGACACGCAGCGCGTTCCGGCGTCATCCAATCTGAAATGGGGGCGAACAGCTCTTCATATCTGGGATGACCGAGCTGGCTTGAAAAGTCGTCCATTTTGGCAATAAGCAGAAGGGAAGCATCTTGAGAAAGCGTTTCCCACGGGATATCCGCCGGGTCGTTTGTATAGACGTAACCGTCCTTTCCAAACGCAGCTTCAAGACCGGGCCGCAGAACATCGTCTGGATGATAGTAATCAGCAGTTAAAAAATAACGTTTCATGAATACAATCCCCTTATTTTAAATAATCTTCTGGTTTTTTATAATCTGGTTCCACATGAGCACGCGCCTCTTCTTCTTCCCAGACTTCATCCTCTTCATCCTGGGGAGCGGAAGACGCTTCCGGTTGTTTTGCCAGGCTTTCTGGGCGTTTCAGTACAGGCGCAGAAGCTTGTTCTGTCGGCTTTTGGAGGACTTCTTTTTGCGTGGGCTGTTTTTCAACTGGGACATGCTTGAAAAAAGGTCCATTTTCCCACTCTTCCTCGGACGCTTTCTGCGGAAGGAACAACGCCAATAATATCGCGGCGGCAAGCACCACGGCAAACGTATAGCCGTTATCGATGCCATTTGCCGTTCCGGCCCAGGAATTCGTATAATCGGCGGTCGTGGGAATCAGGGCGTGCGTATAGGCAATGCCGGAATAAACCGTACCAAACACAAACTGACAGACGAAAAGAAAAGAAGCTCGCGCAGCGCATGCCGTCCAGGCACTACCGGTTCGCAAAACCAGCAAACCAAGCAGAAAATTGAACAGAAGGTTGTTAAAAACGGAGATAAAGCTATATCCCCAGTAATAACTTTGCGCGGCAGTGGAAAGCACTGCTGCCAGCAAGACGGCGACAATTTTGTTACAGCGCGCGCCAAGACTGGAGAGAAGGAACCCTCTGAAAAAATATTCAAAGGATATTCCACACAAGAAAATGGAAAGAATTCCGGCGGCACGCGTCAGAAAATCGCTGCGAAGCTCTCCCTCAAAGCGGTAACAGCCGGTAAAGACAAGGATTCCCAACATGGCGGCAAATAACGCGGCACCCGTCAAAACACCTTTTCCAAGGTTACGAAGGAGTTTTTCCTTATGAAACAGCATGGAAGAAAGCCGCCGGCCTTCCAGAAACCGAACGTATAAAACGGCAAACAGGGCCAGAAGTACGGTGGCCGACGAACGAATGATGGCACCGAGATCATAAAAAATGGGAGATTCCGCGTCTATCTTATAGTAGGCCACTTGCGCTTCAATCAAGTCATAGAGTTTGGTATACAGGAAATACGTGATCTCCGAAAATCCATAATAGAGTAAGGCAGCCAGAAGCAGGGTTAAAAAAATTGGTAGGGACCTTCGGGAGGTTCTGGCTTCTGAAAAAGGGTCTTTCTGAACTTTCCAAAACAGCATGGTACATTCCTCTTTTTTCAAGATCGTACGCCTCATAAGGCATGTTCAGTATAGCAGAATTTGGAGTCTGATTCAAGCAAAGACACACATTTTTCACTATGGGTTTACAAAACTTGAAAGGACGCCTTGCAAAAGAGGCATTTCTCCTGTATGATAAAACGGATAATCAAAAATTGAAAACCGCGCGGGTGAAACAGGAGGCCATGCATATATGCTGCAAAAAATACTCTCGCATGTCAGGCGTTGTTGCGAGGATTACGAGATGATTAAACCGGGTGATCGGATTGCCGTCGGCGTCAGCGGCGGAAAGGATTCCTTTGTTTTGCTTACGGCGCTTGCCGCGATGCGCCGGTTTTATCCTGTGCCGTACGAAGTGTCGGCCGTGACGATTGATCCGGGAATAGAAGAAATGGATTTTTCTCCTGTGGCCAAACTCTGTGAAACGATAGACGTACCATATACCATTGTAAAAACGCATTTGAAGGAAATTATTTTTGATATTCGAAAAGAGGAAAACCCCTGTTCTCTCTGCGCCAAAATGCGGCGCGGCGCGCTGCATGACGCGGCGCTTGCGCAGGGGTGCCGAGTAATCGCCCTGGGCCATAACCGCGACGATGCCGTGGAAACGCTGATTATGTCGGAAATGTATGAGGGACGCATCTCGTGCTTTATGCCGGTAACGTATTTGGACCGGAAAGATGTGACGGTTATCCGCCCGTTGCTTTATGCACCGGAAAAACTGGTGCGTGCCTGCGCACGATCTTTGGAACTGCCGGTGGTAGAAAATCCTTGCCCCGCAAATGGGAACACAAAACGCCAATATGTGAAGGAACTGCTGCATACGCTAGACCGTGAAGCGCCCGGCCTGGAAGAACGTCTTTTCGGCGCTATGCAGCGCCTGCCGCTTTCCGGTTGGGAAAAAAGGCGCTGAACGTAATTAAGAGCAAAATGATAAAAAAATACCGCCGTTCCACACAGGGTACGGCGGTTTCTTGCGGTATCGAATCGACGACACCAAGAGAAAGGGGAGAATCATGAAAAGATGAAGTGCAAACAAAAAGAGGGAACTGCAGGCAAAACAAAAACGCCCGCAGTAAGACGGACGCTGCAAGCAACGGTAAACGCTTCATCTAACCGTTTACCGATTCCTTCTTACGCTTACGAGATTAGCTGACGGGTTTGGGTTAGAAGGTACCCTACCACCCGAAGGCGGACACACCCCACTAAATGGTTCTCCCGTTGCCCGAAGGCACTCAGCGTCGTATCTTGCCCATTATTATAAGGGATTAAAAGCAATTTGTCAACAACTTTTTAACCAAAAATGAAAATCAGTGCCTTGCTGGATTTCAGCAGGAATTGACAAAGTTTTTTGAAATTGGCATGTTACCAGTTTTGTTTTCCGGCAAAAAATAGGAAAAAACCGTAGAATTTGGTGAAGCGCAGGAAGAAAATAGGCTTTTAGCATACTCTTTAAAATTTTACGGCTTTTTTCAGAGTAATTTTACATCTGGAGCTTTTATCAAAGGGCACAATATGGTATACTGTTCACTCGAACCGGGAGGTGATGCGGATGAAAATCTTGCATGTTATCAATTATGCGGGCGGCGGAGGAACGGAGAAGTATGTTTTAACGTTGATTCGCCGTCAAATTGCCGCTGGTCACACCTGCATCTTGGCTTATCATGTAGACGGACAACTGGTAGGAGATGCGGAAATGGCGGGGGCGAAGACGGTTTGCGTTCCAATGCGGCATATCTTGGATTTTCGAGCGGCCAGGACTTTAACACAAATTTGCCGGGAACATGGCGTAGAGGTGATCCATGCGCACTATCCGCGGGAAAACTGTCTTGCCATATTGGCGGCACGGCAATTGCCCTACTTGCGGGTTGTTACGACATACCATCTGGTATTTTCCTGTGGGGCTGCCTGGCGAATGGTCAACCGACTGTTTTCACCACGTAATCATGCGATTTTGTGTGTCTGCGAAGCACAGGTTGCCCAGCTGACGGCAAACGGCGTATGCCCCGACCGTCTGCGGGTCATCCACAATGGTGTAGTTCCGGATCGCGTGAAAGATGCGGAAGCATTGCGGGCGCAGATTCGAGAAGAATTTCATCTTTCGCCCCAGACGATCGTGGCGGGTTCTTTGGCACGTTACGAACCTGTAAAGGGGATGGATATGCTGTTGGATGTGGCGCGTGACCTGCACAGGCGTCTGCCGCAAATGCGGTTTTTGATTGCGGGAAGCGGAAGTGAATTTGACGAAGTACGGGAAACGCTCCGGCGTGAAAATTTGACGGATTTTTTCATCCAGACAGGATTCCGGCGAGATACAGACGCCATTCTCTGTGCGTCAGACCTTTATTTAAACACATCGCGCAGCGAGGCGTTGAGTTTTGCCATTATTGAGGCTATGTCTTTGGAAAAACCGGCGGTTGTAACAGCAGTCGGCGGAAATCCCGAAATTGTTCCTCCGGGAGAGGATTGCGGATTTCTGGTGCCCTTTGGAGACGCGAAAACGATGGCCGATGCCATTTATCGGCTGGCAACAGACGCTTCGTTGCGTACCAGGATGGGAAAACGGGCCGCTTCTCGTGTGCGTGAGGAATTTTCAGAAGAAATTATGTTTGAAAAAACCATGGAAGCCTATACTTGATTTTGAGGAGGATGACAGACAATGGAAGACAAGAAACAGACCAAAAGACGGTTTACGCTGTTGGATGCAGGAATTATTTTGGTTGTCATTGCGGTATTGGCATTTGCCGCCTATAAACTGATGCCGTCTGGAAGTACGGCGGCATACGAAGATGTGACACTGTCTTTTTACGCGCCGGATGTGCCGGATTACGTTGCGGAACAGCTTTATGTCGGGGCGCCGGTTGTCGATGCGGATCGTAATGTGTATTTGGGGGAAGTAATTGATTTTCAAGTAGAAGATTCCGTTTTCTGGTCGGCGAACGACGAAGGAATTCAAACTGTATCACCGATGGATGACTATAAAGCCGTGACGGTAACCACAAGAGTCAGCGGAGAGGCCAGCGCTTACGGAATCAAACTGTCAAGTGTGGAATATTCCGTGGGGCACACGCTTGCAATCCGCGCCGGTTTTGCAAAAATCAGCTGCGCAGTGAGTAATGTTGTGTATGATGATCCTACGGTTCCTGAAAATCTGGCGAAGAGTATCACGGGTTGATAGACTATGATTGTTGAAATAATCCGGGATAATTGGTCGCGCAGCTGGATCCTGGGAACCGTTGCGGATCTCTTTGCAAAAGCGGGGCGAGGAATTGCAGAGGCAGGACGGCGCAGCCGAATTATAACGACGGTCAAGCCGTTTTTTGCAAAATTTGATCTATGCCGCTCCATGCGTGAACGCAGCGTACTCTGTTATGTGGCATCGATTCTATTTGGCTGGCTGCTGACTGTGGTACGCGCGGTTTATACGGCCTTTTCCCATGTACCGCCCTTTTGCTGGTTGACCAAATTGGCAGACAGGCTGATTGGTTTCCGCGTCTGTAACATTGCTGCGATCCTTTTGGCTGTGATGCTCTGCGTGGATGACAGCAAATGGAGCAACGGTTACATGCTTCTGGGAGCGCTCTTCGTCGGCGTGCTTTATCTGATTGAATGTGCAACGAAAACCGGGGGAAAACGGGTGCCTTTGCCGGTTTCGGCGTATTTGTTTATGGGAATCAGCGCGGTGGCTGTTTTCGGCGGTATTTTTGTTTCCGAGGCAGTACGTGTCTTTTCCTACTTTGTCACATCGTTTCTTTTCATGATGGTATTGGCAGGTTCTGTGCGCGATATGCAGGACCTTCGCCGTGTTTTCATGATTTTATATGCCGCAGTGGTGTTTACGTCGTTCTATTCATTTTTGCAGGCGATGGGCGGCATCGCTGTGAATACGTCCTATACGGACGTGGCCAACAATCCCAGCATGCCCGGGCGCGCTTACGCTACTTTTTATAACCCCAATAATTTTGCGGAGATTCTTGTTTTATTGACGCCTTGTGCATTCGTCTCTTTTATGGAAGAAAAACGGATAACCACTGCCGCAAAAGTTTTGATTGGGCTTAGCTTTGCATTGCCGGTGGTGGCACTGGTGCTGACGCTTTCCCGTTCGGCGTGGATTTCGTTTGCACTCGTTGTCGGATCGTTTATTGCGCTTGCAAATGTGAAGTTGATTCCTGTTTTTCTGATTCTTGCGGTGATGGCGGTGCCGTTCTTGCCGGTCAGCGTCATCAACCGTGTGATGTCGCTTTTTACGGGTACGGATACTTCCATAGGATACCGCCTATATATTTGGGAGGCATCTTTAAAAGCGCTGGGCGCCGATCCGATTACCGGAGGAGGACTGGGCACGAGCAACTTTTTCGATGCGTATCGAAAGTTTATGGTGCCTGAGGCCTGTGTGGCGACGCATGCACACAATATGTATTTGGAAATTTGGCTGGAGACCGGACTATTCGGATTTTTGACCGTCGTAACCTGCTATCTTTCTACATTAAAAAACACGCTGCTTGCCGCCTTGCGGAGACAGAAAGAATTCCGGTATATGGCGCTTGCCCTTTTTTCCACCCTGTTTGGAATGCTATTTATTGAAATGGTGGAGTATATCTGGTTCTATCCGCGGGTGATGCTGGTTTTCTGGTCGGTGCTGGGACTTTCGTGGTCGCTGTTGAGAAATATCCGGCGTGCGTAAAAACGAAAGCGTGTGTGTTTTTGGAAAGTTCTGTTGTTTCCAAATTTTCGGCAGTAAATTTAGAACTTGACAGAAAGAAAAAATATGATATATTAAAAGAAAGCGTAGATGTGAGAGTAACACGGCTGACGCGGCGCACAGAGAGCGAAGGGTGCTGGGAACTTCGCGGCAGGCAGGCCGGTAAATGGGTCACGGAGCGCACAGTGAAAGGGTTTCCCGAGTATTCTGTGACGTGAGGCACGCGTTAAGTGCTGGAGATGTGTTGGCATCTCGTGAGGCGTACGGCAGAAGCCGTAAATCAAGGTGGCACCGCGGGTAAGAGTAACCCCGTCCTTGAGGAAGGACGGGGATTTTTTTATAATATTCCGTCCAAGTCAACAGATTTGTAAAGGAGCTGGAATTATGAACAAGTATGCCAATTTTGAAAATTATTTAAAAGAACAGCCGGATGCAAACGGCCGGTTTGGCCCCTATGGCGGCGCCTACCTGCCGAAAGAACTGGTTCCGGCGTTTGAGGAAATTACGCAGGCTTATAAGACGATTTGTCACTCGGCCCAGTTTATCAGCGAGCTGCGCCGGATTCGCCGCGAATTTCAGGGACGGCCGACGCCTGTATATCACTGCGAGCGGCTTTCAAACCATTTGGGTACGACCCAGATTTATTTGAAACGAGAAGACTTGAACCATACCGGCGCACATAAATTGAATCACTGCATGGGCGAGGGATTGCTGGCCAAGTACATGGGAAAGAAAAAAATTATCGCCGAGACCGGAGCTGGACAGCATGGCGTTGCACTGGCGACTGCGGCGGCATATTTTGGTCTGGAATGCGATATTTATATGGGCGAAGTCGATATTGCCAAACAGGCGCCCAATGTTTCCCGTATGCGCATACTTGGTGCACGGGTCATTCCGGTTACTCATGGTCTGAAAACCCTGAAAGAAGCGGTGGACGCTGCTTTTGATGCCTATATGAAGGAGTACAAAGACGCAATTTATTGCATTGGTTCTGTTGTGGGACCGCATCCGTTCCCGATGATGGTGCGTGATTTCCAGACTGTTGTGGGAATTGAGGCGCGCGAGCAGTTTATGGAAATGACGGGTCTGATGCCGGACGCCGTCTGTGCATGTGTGGGCGGCGGCTCGAACTCCATCGGTATGTTTGTGCCTTTCCTGGCAGATCCGGTTGAAATCATCGGTGTGGAGCCGCTTGGCCGCGGTGCAAATGTCGGCGATCATGCCGCGACCATGCAGTTTGGAACAAAGGGAATTTTGCACGGGTTTGAGAGCTACCTTTTGCAGGATGAGAAGGGCGATCCGCAGCCGGTATATTCTGTGGCATCCGGCCTTGACTATCCGGCAACCGGTCCGGAACACGCTTACCTCAAAGATGCCGGTCGCGTTCGCTATGAAACGGCGACAGACCGCGAGGCTGTGGAGGCGTTCTTTGCCCTCTCGCGTTATGAAGGAATTATCCCGGCACTTGAAAGCGCCCATGCGGTGGCATATGCGATTCGCGCGGCGAAGGCCGGTGAATTTGACAGCATTCTGGTCAACCTTTCCGGGCGCGGCGATAAGGATATGGATTACGTCATCGAAAACTTTGGTTATGGCGAGGGATACGAAATCTAAGTACCTATCAGAAAACAACCTTACAAAGACCGCGGCGGCTGATTGCCCCCGCGGTCTTTTGCGGGAATTTCGATTCTTCCGGAAAAGCGGCTTGACACGCGGGAAACAGAATGTTAGAATCAGACCATAACTGAAAAAAGCTCTTCTGCCGCCATAGAAATATGGAACATGGAATTGGGTGAAAAGCCCGGCGAGTCGGTCACTGTGAAGCCTGTTTGGGATAAGTCAGATACATGGGCAGAGAGAACGCGTTTCCGCCGAAACCGTGAAATGCATGATTGTACGCCGGATGGATAAAAACACCGGGCGTCTTTTGTGCTTGCCTTTTTCGGGCAGGCATTTTTTATTGCGGATTCTGTGATGCGCGCGGTTTGTGATAGGCCGGTGTTCCGGCAAATACAGTTTCAGGAGGTACCCCTATGAAAAAGAGAATCCTTGCCATGATTCTGTCGCTTTCCCTGTGCGTCTGTCTGCTGTCCGGAATTTCACTCGCAGCCGAAGAGGACGTTGCGGAAGAAACAGGCGAATTACGTGCGACTATCACTGTGACGGTAGCCGCTGCGGGTGAGTTGGTGCTGATAAATCAGCCGGTTCTGGTCACGGATCTGGATGAAGACGGCGTATTGACAGTGCGCGACGCTCTGATGCTTACGCATGATACGTATTATAAGACGTCTGTTTCTGCGGAGAACGGTGCAGAGACAGATGGAACCGTCGTGCCGGAGGAAACGGATGTTGCCGATCATGGCTTCGCCGTATCAAACGAAGGGTTTATTACAAAACTCTGGGGCATAGAGAACGGCGGAAGCTACGGATATTATGTAAACAATGTGGCGGCGATGAGCATCACCGATTCGATTAAAGACGGTGACTATCTGGCGGCGTTTACGTATGCCGACCTGGAAACCTGGTCTGACATGTATACGTATTTTGAAAGTAATACTGCCACCTGTGAACCGGGTGCCGAATTCAAACTGAAACTTTCCGGCGCCGGATATGATGAAGCCTGGAACCCGGTGGTAGTGGCTGTGGCCAATGCGGAAATCCTGATAAATGGGGAAAAAACTGAGTTTCTCACGGATGAAAAGGGCGAAGTGACGGTGACGTTTGCCGAAACCGGCGCTTATACTGTCAGCGCGGTCGGTGAAGAAAGCACTCTGGTGCCGCCGGTGTGTGTTGTAACGGTTGCGGCGGACGCGGGAATTCCGGATGAGGAATCTGCCGAATCTGCGGTCATGCCCGACTTTACGGACGTTTCCGGCCATTGGGCAGAGGATGCCATCCGTTATACGGTGGAAAACCAGTATCTGAAAGGTACTTCCGATACAGAATTTTCACCGGATATGGACGTTAGCCGTGCGATGATCGTCACCGTGCTCTATCGTATGGCCGGAGAACCGGAAGTAGAGACGGAAACCCGTTTTTCAGATTTGGAGGAAGATGCCTGGTATACCGATGCAGTGTTGTGGGCAGCGGAAAATGAGCTGGTTTTGGGCTACAATGATGCATACCGTCCGACTGAAACGCTGAACCGGCAGGAAGCTGCCTTAATTCTTTACCGTTGGGCAGAATTTCAGGGGATTGCATCCGATGTTTCCGCAGATCTTTCGGAATATGCAGATGCGGACCTGATTGCCGACTGGGCGTTAGAGGCAATGTGCTGGACCTGCGATGCGGGAATCATTGGCGGTGTTTCCGCGACGGAACTTGCGCCGCAGCAGTCTTTGACCCGTGCGCAGCTTGCCTTGATGTTGATGCGTCTTATGGAGAAGTAAAGAGATTCCGGCTTTTGAAGGCGGGAATGTTCAGAGCCCGAGGTTTTGCCCTTGGGCTCTTGCGATAAAAAGAGGGATGGGGTGAATGAAAAACCATGATTGCAACCAGAGTGATCGGGGCCGTGATGGCGGTTGTGCTGCTTTTAGGCCTTCCCCATACGAATGCAGTGGATACGGAAGTTTCTTTGAAGGAAGCGCTAGAGTCTGTTAGTGCATACTGCTTGGAAAAGGTGGATAAGCCGGAATACGGAGACGAATGGTTTTGCTATTGTTTTGTCGCATCGGCTGTAAATTTTCCAGATACTTTCCGCGACGCCTATTATCAATCTCTGTGCGAAACGCTGAATTCCTGCAACGGGGAATTGGACGCACGAAAATATACGGAGTATTCCCGGGTGATCCTTGCTTTGACAGCATTGGAATTTGATCCGACGGCGGTTGCCGGATATGATCTAACGCTGCCGCTGGCCGACTTTGACGGTACGGTCAGGCAAGGTGTGAATGGCGCTGTTTTTGCGCTTCTTGCATTGGACAGCGGGCATTATCGGATTCCCGCGGTGGAAGATGGGAAAACACAGGCAACAAGAGAACGTTATGTGACTTATATCCTTGACCGCCAATTGGGAGATGGCGGCTTTTCTGTCAGCGGTACAACCGCAGATCCCGATATGACGGCCATGGCCCTGCAGGCGCTTGCCAGTTATGCGGGGGATGCGAAGGTTGATGCGGCGATAGAAGATGCTTTGACCTACCTTTCGACGGTCCAGCATACAGACGGCGGCTTTGACAATTGGGGGGTCGAGAATGCCGAAAGCTGTGCGCAGGTTCTTCTGGCGTTGTGTGAATTGGGTATCTCCCCGGAGGACGCTCGTTTTGTCAAAAATGGATCGACGGTGCTGGACGCCTTGCTGCGTTATCGCAATACAGACGGCAGCTTCCGCCACACCAAGGAGGGAAATACGGATTTCCTGGCAACCCGGCAGGCATATATGGCGCTGACTGCCCTGTGGCGTACCCAAGAGGGCATGAGTCCCTTTTATGCATTGGAGGGAAGAATTTCGTTTTCCGACATTGCGGGACATAAAAATCGCACGGCAATCCTTGCGCTGGCGCGGGAGGGAATCCTCAGCGGGCGAGGAGACGGGACGTTTGATCCAGACGCGACGATGACGCGTGCGGAGTTTGCTGCGTTGATTGTACGGGCAGTCGGCATAACCCCAACGGAGCTCGGCCTGTTTGACGATGTACAGGAGACTGCCTGGTATGCGCCATATGTCGGCGCGGCATATGAGAGCGGGATTGTAAAAGGCACTTCTGCGACGCAATTCAGTCCGGATGCCGCTATTACGGAGGGAGAAGCGGAAACGATGGTGGCGCGTGCTGCCCCGCTTTTGCAGCTTGCACTTGAACCGGGTGAGGCGTGGCGTACTTCACAGGCTCCTGCTTCCCGCGGCGCTGTGGTGCAGTTATTGTATGACCTGCTTTCCGATGCGGGCCGAATTTCGTGAGGTGAGTTGTAATGATGTTGAAAAAGCTATGGCAAGTTTTTTTGCTTGTCGTTGTGGCGCTTTTTCTGATTGTTTTTGCCGCGTGTACGCCGAATCCGGATTTGTCTGAAAATCCGGCCAATCTGCCCGATCAGGATATGACTGGCACCGAAGGACAGGAAGAATCTGCTCCTGATCCTATGGAAATGACCTGTACCTTGCGGATCCGATGCGATACGCTTCTTGATAATTTAGATCATTTGGCGGAAGGAAAAGCGGAACTGGTACCGTCGGACGGCTTGCTGCTGGAAGCGGATGACGTCACTTTTTCAGAAGGGGAAAGTGTATTTGATGTATTAAAACGGGAACTGCAAGCCCGGCGCATGCATTTGGAATTTTCAGAAAGCGCTGTTTACGGTACGGTATACATCGAAGGAATCTGCAATTTGTATGAATATGACTGTGGAGAACTTTCCGGTTGGATTTATCGGGTAAACGGTGAGACGTCAAGCTGTGGTTGTTCCGACTATCTCCTTAAAGACGGCGATGTAATCGAATGGCTCTACACGTGTGATCTGGGCGACGATCTATAGGAGGGGCATGGTGTTGGATGATTCCTTTTCCGGATACCATCCGGTAGATACGCTGCTGTATTTTGTTCTGGTGATTGGGTTTTCCATGTTTTTGATGCATCCGGTCTGTCTGGGACTTTCGTTGGTCTCGGCGCTGTTGTATGCAATCCGACTTTCCGGCCGCCGCGCAATCCGGCTTTCCCTCTTTGGACTGTTGCCGCTACTCCTATTAACGGCGGCTCTTAACCCGCTTTTTAATCATGAGGGCGCGACCATCATAACTTATTTGCCGGACGGCAACCCGCTGACGCTGGAGGCAATCTGGTACGGCCTTGCGGCAGCCGTTATGCTGGTGACCGTCATTTTGTGGTTTTCCTGTTATCAGCGTGTGATGTCATCGGATAAAGTCCTTTATTTGTTTGGGCGCGTGGCACCAGCGCTGTCGCTTGTTTTTTCTATGACATTGGGTTTTGTCCCGCGTTTTGGTGCAAAATTGAAGCACGTTGTGGCCGCACAGCGTGCCATGGGCCGCAGCCTCTCGTCTGGAAGCGTGGTTCGGCGTGTTAAAAATGCCGTTTCGATTTTCTCAATATTGCTGACCTGGGCGCTCGAGAGTGCGGTGACGACGGCGGACAGTATGAAAAGCCGTGGATATGGTTTACGGGGGCGTACGACTTTTTCTCTTTATCGATTTGACCGGCGGGATGCTGCAATGTTGTTCTTTTTGTTACTGATGGCTGTCGTAGTAATCATATGTGCAGCTGCCGGAGGACTGAGCTGGCAATATTATCCGCTTGCTCGTGGAACGTGGGCGGGGGGACTTTCCATAGCTGCCTATGGGGCGTATCTTATGTTGTGTCTGTCACCTGTCATTGTGGATTGGAGGGAAAGCAGAAAATGGAATGCATTACGCTCCGGTCTTTGACGTTTACGTATCCGAAAGCGCATATGCTGGCGCTGGACGCGGTTGACCTTGTTGTGCAGAGTGGAGAGTTTGTCACTGTTACAGGCCCGTCCGGCTGTGGAAAGTCTACCCTCCTGCGGCATTTGAAAACGCCGCTTACGCCACATGGGATTCGAACCGGAGATATCCTCTTTGAGGGAGTACCGCTGGAGGAGGTCGATCTTCGTACGCAAACGGCACGAATCGGCTTTGTCATGCAGGATCCGGAGAGCCAGATCGTAACGGATCAGGTATGGCACGAGTTGGCGTTCGGTTTGGAAAACCTGGGGTATGATACGCCGACAATCAGACGGCGTGTGGCAGAAATGGCGAGCTTTTTTGGAATCGAGGACTGGTTCCGCCGGGATGTACGGGAGTTGTCCGGCGGACAGAAGCAGCTTTTAAATCTGGCCGCCGTGATGGCGATGCAACCGTCTGTTCTGATCCTGGATGAGCCGACCGGGCAGCTGGATCCCATTGCCGCAACAGACTTTCTTGAAACTGTGTTTCGGATCAACCGGGAACTGGGAACGACGGTACTGCTTACGGAACACCGGTTGGAAGAGGCGCTTCCCATGAGCGACCGGGTAGTCATTTTGGATGCAGGCCGTGTGATAGCTTCCGGTTCCCCTTCTGAAGTGGGTGAAAATTTGTTGCGGTTGGGACATCCCATGTCTCGTTCTATGCCGGCTGCCATGCGTATTTCCGCCGCTTTTCCCTATGCCGCCGGTATGCTTCCGGTAACGGTACGGGAGGGTAGGTCCTGGCTGGCAACACGACAGGCAGCCTGCGGTCTGGGTACTGTGCCGCCGGAACCGGTACCGCCGGCGCATGGGGATACACCGGCGCTTGAATTGGATGAGGTCTGGTTTCGCTATGAGAAAGAATTGCCGGATGTGCTGCGCGGTTTGTCGCTGTGTGCCTATGAAGGAGAATTTTTGGCGATTTTAGGAGGAAACGGCGTCGGAAAATCCACGGCGCTTTCCGTTGCAGCCGGGTTGCGCCGGCCGTATCGCGGGCATGTCCGGATACTGGGAAAAGATTTTTCCACGATCAAGGAGCCGTATCAAGGCCTTTTGGGTCTCCTCCCGCAAGATCCGCGGACGTTATTTGTCAAAAAAACCGTTCGGGAAGATTTGGAGGATGTATTGGAAAAAACCAGTGATTTTCAACGGCTGTCGGATATCGTATCGCAATGCCGGATTACAGAGTTGCTGGACAGGCACCCTTACGATCTTTCAGGAGGAGAATGCCAGCGGGCGGCGCTGGCTAAAGTCTTGTTGCGTTCGCCGAAAACTTTGTTGTTGGATGAACCAACCAAGGGATTGGATCAGTCCAGCAAGGAAGAACTGGCGCAGCTTTTGGAAGCACTGTGCCGGAGCGGCGCGTGCATGATTATGGTAAGCCACGACGTGGAATTTTGCGCCCAGTATGCGCATCGCTGTGTGATGGTATTTGACGGCATGACAGTCGGGGAGGGGACGCCGCGCGCCTTTTTTGGAGGCAATAGTTTTTATACGACGGCGGCAAACCGGATTGCGCGTACTTTTTTGCCGGAAGCTGTGACTGTGGAAGACGTGATTGCCGCTTGTGCCGGCCCTGTACTCGGAGAATATACGTTTCCACCGGAGAAGTCCGAACCAGGGAATAAGAAGGTGCGGAGGCCGGATAAGTCTGTTTTTAAGGTCAAATCTTGTCAGACATTGCAAGAAAACCAGCAGACAGACTGCAAACGGGAAAAAAGACGGCACATCCCTTTTCGGCGTGTGCTTGCGGCGCTTTTCATGGTGCTGGTATTGGTGCCGCTCACTATTTTTTTGGGGATACATCTGTTTGACGACCGAAAATATATGCTGGTCTCTCTTTTTGTTTTGCTGGAAGCACTGGTACCCTTTGCTTTGCTTTTTGAACAGAGAAAGCCACAGGCAAGGGAACTGGTTGTGATTGCGGTACTATGTGCGGCAGGAGTTGCGGGACGTGCGGCGTTTGCGGCATTGCCAAGTTTTAAGCCGGTACTGGCAATGGTTATCTTGGCCGGTGTGGCACTGGGAGGAGAAACCGGTTTTTTGATTGGCGCGGTGACGATGCTAACGTCCAATTTTTTCTTTGGCCAGGGCCCTTGGACGCCATGGCAGATGTTTGCAATGGGTATAATCGGTTTTTTGGCAGGCGCCATATTTCATAAAAGAAAAGGGAGAACAAGGAAATTTGCACTGTGTGCGTTTGGTGCAGCCTCGGCTCTTTTGATTTACGGCGGAATTATGAATCCTGCGTCTGTGCTTATGTATCAGCCAGAACCGACTTGGGAAATGCTTGCTGCGGCCTATCTTACCGGATTCCCGGTCGATGCCGTTCATGCTTTGTCAACTGTGTTTTTCCTCTGGCTGTTTGCAAATCCTTATCTGGAAAAAATGCGACGAATTAAAATCAAATATGGATTTTTGGACTAAAGAAAACGCATTTATGCCGCCTGTCGGGAAATTCCCGGCGGGCGGCGTTTCGTTGACACGACATGCGTGCTGTGATACAATGCAAGAAAAAAAGAGGGGGCATAGACGCAATGCTTTTATATGGAAGAACGCAGATGTTGCCACAGTATTCCTATCCGCAGGCGGTTGCGTTTTTGATGGAATCCGGTTTTGATGGAGTAGAGATCAGCGCGTTTGATAAACAGTTTCGTCCACGGGAGGAATTTTATGCGCCGGGATTTGCCACAGAAATGCGTGATGCCATGGCGCGTAACGGCGTACGTGGGTTTTCCGTTAGCGCACATATGGATTATACCCAGACGCCGGAGGCGTTTACGATTGTGCGGGATATGATCCGGGTTGCAGCAGAGCTGGGCAGCGGCTATGCAATTATCAACGGGGCAATTCGCCGCGAACAGGAAGAATATGCGGCGCAGTGGGACGCCATGATCCGGAAAACAAAGGAGCTTGCCGGTATTGCGGAGGGACTTGGCGTAAAACTGGCTATTG
>CALWBW010000022.1 GCA_944376195.1 uncultured Clostridia bacterium
CCTTTTTATATTTTCCGCAGTGGCATTCCCAGTCCTTGGTCGGTCCGAAAATACGCTCACAGAAAAGGCCGTCCCTCTCCGGCTTGAGCGTACGATAGTTGATGGTTTCCGGCTTCTTTACCTCTCCATAGGACCACTCGCGGACCTTTTCAGGTGATGCAAGGCCGATTTTGATAGCTTCAAAGCTTTGATATGCCATTGCCAGCGCTCCTTTTTCAGTGGTCGGGGGCGTACGGCGCCCCCGCCGAAACATGTATTCCAAAAAAACGGACGATCAGGCTTTATTCATCAAGATTTAAATCGGAGAAGAGGTCGATGTCGTCGGCATCCTCCTGGATCAAATCATCGGAGGGTTCCTCCCCGCTGTCAAACAGGGAATCGCCGTCCTCCGCCTCGGAGAGGGAATAGCCCTCGGATTCAAAGCTGCGGTCCTCGACATACTCATGGTCCAGACGCTCGTCAAACGGCTCGTCGTCGTCCTCCTCGTGCAGCTCCACTTCATTCATGTCATGATCCAATACCTTCACATCCAAACCAAGCGCCTGCAATTCCTTCACAAGCACCTTGAAGGACTCCGGCACGCCTGCCGGCGGGACATTATGCCCCTTGACGATGGCCTCGTAGGTCTTGACACGGCCCACAATATCGTCGGACTTCACCGTCAGCATTTCCTGCAGCATATAAGCCGCGCCATAGGCTTCCAGCGCCCAGACTTCCATCTCGCCGAAACGCTGGCCGCCGAACTGCGCCTTACCGCCGAGCGGCTGCTGCGTAACCAGGCTGTACGGGCCGGTAGAACGCGCATGGATCTTATCATCAACCAGATGGTGCAGTTTGAGGAAGTACATATACCCCACCGTAACGGGGTTGTCAAACGGCTCGCCGGTACGTCCGTCGTAAAGCGTCATCTTGCCGGAGCGGTCGAGCCCGGCCAGGTCAAGCGTTTCCAAAATATCCTCATAGCTGGCGCCGTCGAACACCGGCGTGGCAACCTTCCAGCCCAGGCGTTTTGCGGCATGGCCCAGGTGGACCTCCAGCACCTGCCCGATGTTCATACGGGACGGAACGCCGAGCGGGTTCAGAACAATGTCTACAGGTGTGCCGTCCGGCAAAAACGGCATATCCTCCTGCGGCAGGATGCGGGAAATAACACCCTTGTTACCATGGCGGCCGGACATCTTGTCGCCGACGGAAATTTTCCGCTTCTGCGCGATATAACAGCGCACGACCATATTGACGCCGGGGGAGAGCTCGTCGCCGTTTTCACGGGTAAACACCTTGACATCGACAATGATGCCGCTCTCGCCGTGCGGAACTTTTAAGGAAGTATCGCGGACTTCGCGGGCCTTTTCGCCAAAAATGGCACGCAGGAGCCGTTCTTCCGCCGTCAGCTCCGTCTCGCCCTTCGGCGTGACCTTACCGACCAGGATATCGCCGCTGCGGACTTCCGCACCGATGCGGATGATGCCGCGCTCGTCGAGGTCCTTCAGCGCGTCGTCGCCGACGTTCGGGATATCGCGCGTGATCTCCTCCGGTCCCAGCTTGGTATCACGGGACTCAATTTCGTATTCCTCAATATGAATGGACGTATAGATATCTTCGCGGACCAGGCGCTCGTTCAAAAGCACCGCATCCTCGTAGTTATAGCCTTCCCAGGTCATGAACGCAATGAGCATATTGCGGCCGAGCGCAACCTCGCCCTCCTGCGTCGAGGGGCCGTCGGCAATGACGTCGCCCTTTTTCACCCGCATCCCGACCGACACGATCGGCCGCTGGTTGACACAGGTGCCCTGGTTGGAGCGCAGGAATTTAATCAAATCATAGGAAACTTCGCCGCGGCCCTCGTACTGGATCACAATCTGACGGGCGCTGACGCTTTTCACCACGCCGTCGCCTTCCGCCAGCACCACATTGCCGGAGTCTACGGCAGCCTTATACTCCATACCGGTTCCGATAATCGGCGCCTCCGGTACCAGAAGCGGCACGGCCTGCTTCTGCATGTTGGAGCCCATCAGCGCACGGGTTGCCTCGTCGTGCTCCAGGAAGGGGATCATCGCCGTCGCAACGGAAACCATCATGCGCGCCGAGCAGTCCATATAATCCACGCGGTCACGATCCACCTCAATAATTTCATTGCGGTAGCGGCAGGTAACACGGGGATTTTTCAGGCGGCCTTCTTCATCCAGCGGCTCAATGGCCTGCGCGACAATATACTCATCCTCAATATCCGCAGTCATGTACTGCACTTCGTCGGTCAGTTTCCCGGTCGCCTTGTCGATGCGGCGATAGGGAGCCTCGATAAAGCCGTATTCATTGACTTTGGCGTAGGAAGCCAGATAGGAAATCAAACCGATGTTCGGACCTTCCGGGGTCTCGATGGGGCACATGCGGCCGTAGTGCGAATAGTGGACGTCGCGCACCTCAAAGTTCGCGCGCTCACGGGACAGACCGCCGGGGCCCAGAGCGGACATACGGCGCTTATGCGTCAGTTCCGCCAGCGGGTTGGTCTGGTCCATGAACTGCGACAGCGGCGAGGAGCCGAAGAACTCCTTGATGGCCGTGGTCACGGGGCGGATATTAATCAAAGACTGCGGCGTAACGATATCCAGATCCTGGATCGTCATACGTTCACGGATCACGCGCTCCATGCGGGAGAAACCGATGCGGAACTGGTTTTGCAGCAGTTCCCCGACAGAACGCAGGCGGCGGTTCCCCAAATGGTCGATATCGTCGGTATCGCCGATGCCGGAAGAAAGGCCGTTTAAATAGTTGATGGAAGCCAGGATATCTTCCACAGTGATATGTTTCGGAATCAGCTCGTCCAGGTGCTCGGAAAGCGCCTCTTTCAGCGATTCTTCATCCTCGCATTCCTCGCGCAGACGGCAGAATACGTCAAAACGGACGCGGTCGCGGATTCCGATCTCGCGCGGATCAAAGGATACAAAGTTTTTCAAATCTGCGGTGCAGTTGGAGAAAACCACAACGGTTTTCTCGCCGACTGTCACCTTCACGCGGTTCACGCCCGCGCGCTCGATTTCCTGTGCCCGCTCGCGCGTGAGCGTCTCGCCCGCTTCCGCCATCAGTTCGCCCGTCAGCGGATTGACCACGGGTTCGGCCAGCGTACGGCCGGTCAGACGCGGGGAAAGCGCCATCTTTTTGTTGAATTTATACCGTCCGACATTGGAAAGGTCGTAACGGCGGGGATCAAAGAAGAGGTTGTTGATCAGCGTACGCGCAGAATCCACCGTCGGCGGTTCGCCCGGACGCAGGCGCTTGTAAATTTCAATCATCGCCTCATCGGCAGTGTGGGCAATATCCTTGTCAAGAGTCGCGACCAGACGCTCGTCCTCCCCGAACATCTCGAGGATTTCCGCGTTCGTCGTCACGCCGATGGACCGGATGAGCGAAGTGACGGGGAGCTTGCGGTTTTTATCGATCCGTACGTAAAAAATATCGGAAAGGTCGGTTTCATACTCAATCCAGGCGCCGCGATACGGAATCACGGTCGCGGCATAGACCTCTTTTTCGGACTTATCCGCGTGCGCCTCGAAGTACATGCCGGGGCTTCTGACAATCTGGGAGACGATGACACGTTCGGCGCCGTTGATGACAAAGGTGCCGGAGTGCGTCATGAGCGGGAAGTCGCCCATGAAAATCTCCTGTTCCTTGATTTCTTCCGTTTCACGGTTGCGCAGGCGCATACGCACCTTCAAAGGCGCGGCATACGTCGCGTCGCGTTCCTTGCACTCCTCGACGGTATACTTGGGCTTTTCGTCGAGGGAATAGTCAATAAAGCTCAGTTCCAGGTTCCCGGTATAGTCCGTAATGGCGGCCATGTCCCGAAAAACCTCGCGCAGTCCCGTATCGAGGAACCATTGATAGGAATTTTTCTGAATTTCAATCAGGTTCGGCATCTCGATGGGCTCGGAAAGCCTTGCGTAACTCTTGCGGACGGTTCTGCCGCAGTGTATGTCGTGTACCATTCGCTTCTTCACTCCACTTCGTCGGCCGGCAAAGTTGAACGCCGGGCTATGTTGACACTTTTACAGCATTCCTCTTGTCAAACAACGGAAAACATACTATAATAACCGCATACTATGAGGCGGGAAGAGCGCGTTTCGCGGGAAAGGGGCGCCTATGCCGCCGCATTATACGGAACTATATTCTATCATAGGAAATTTTCGAAAGCAATTATTTTTTCGCACAATTTTTAAATTGTTTACACTTCTTTTTTTGACAGATTGTAAGGGCCGGCAGTATGCCGGCCCTGTTTTTTGTATTTTCCGAAATTCGCCCATTTGACTGTGTATACGCGCTGTGCTACAATAAACGCAGAAAAATGACTTTAAAGGAGGAGAGCCGCATGAAAATCGCTTATACCGGCTGGATGTGGCTGCGCGAGCTTTCCGGAAATCGCGACGCAATCCGCCGTACCTTTGAGCAAAGCATCCGGGAATTGACGCGTGTGGGATATCAGTATATCGAAAACATGGCGTCTTTTATCGTCCCGTATTTTGAGGATGCGCAGGAGGTTTCGCAGATTTGCAAAAAATACGGAGCGGAGTTTGTCGCGCTTTACTCCAATCTGGACGAGGGCTACGAGAAACTTGCCTCCTACGTCGACTTTTTGTGTGCAGCCGGCGCCGGTTACCTCATCAGCATGAGCCCCAACTGGGAACTCGGGCGCGATATGGGCAGCCGTCCGGTCGACTGGGACGCCATTCGCGCGCAGGCGGAGCTTTGCAACCGCGTCGGCGCCTACGCCGCCTCGCGCGGGATCACGTTCTGCTATAACCCTCACGCCTATACGGACGTCGCCACAGAGGAAGAAGTGGACTTCTTCGCCAAACTGACCGATCCCGACACCGTCAAATTCTGCTTTGACTGCGGGCACTCCACGTTGGCGGGCGTAGAGCCCATCGGCCAGCTGCGGCGTTATTTTGACCGTGTCGCCTATCTTCACATCAAGGACGTGGACCCGACTGTGGAAAAAACCGCTCCGATGTTCGGCAGGCTCTCCTTTGTCCCGCTCGGTTTCGGAACCGTGAACGTCAAGGGCTATCTAAAGGAGCTGCAATCGCGCGGCTACGAGGGAATTGCCTGCGTCGGTATGCCGCCGCCCTGCGCGGAGATCAACGACTATGAAAGCGCCGCAATTTCCCGGCTGTATTTGAAGCTGAACTGCCATTTATAATTGCCAAAGCACATAAAAAAGAGGGGCCGTCGCCCCTCTTTTTTATGTGCCTCACGCGGCGAAACACCTGTATTTTCTGCCGGGGAAGCTCCCGTCACATTCTGCATGGTCGGGACGCAGGCGGCTCCTGCGTGTCCCGAAACGCCGCATATCGCGGCAAAAACGGGGGGAGGTTCCTTTCGTTTCAAGGGTTCCGTCCAGCGATTTCACAGTATGGTTGCAAGCGTCCAGCCCAGGGCTCCCATGGCAAGCCCCACGGCTGCATACGGCAAATATTTGAGATACCAGCGTCTGGAACAGGTGCGCATATATCCCCGCGCAACGCGGCATGCCTCTCCCAGAATGTCTTCCGCGGTCACCCCGCTTTCCCGCAGCGCACCGTCTTTCAGGATAAAAATTGCCTCCTCGAACACGCGCTTATCCGGCGATTTTACAACGACAACACGGCGAGCCATGCCTTTTACCATCAAACTGTTCCTCCCCTCAAATTTCCTTTGAGGGTATTTTTAACAGGATTTTGCGAATTATACCTCTTGCAGCAATTTTTCGGGCGGCAAAAAAAGCCGCGCAAACAGTTCCTCCTTTCCCTTTTTACGCACGCATGGCGGAGAGTTTCACCACCAGTACGGTCATATCGTCCCGACCGTTCGTGCGCTCGGCTCCGGCGTCCAGAATCGCGGAAGCAAGATTTGCCGCGCTGGTAAACCGGTGATCCGATAAAAGCGACGTCAGCCAGGCGTCGGAATCATTTTCCGTCAGCCCGTCCGACACCAGGACGACAACGTCGCCCACCTCCAGCATCAGCCGGGAATAATCGGCGCCCGGCGCTTCGTCCGGCAATCCGACGGGCATGGAGCCCGAGCAAATTCTCCGCACGCCCTTTCCTGAAGCGGAGCATACATACGTCGGCGCCGCGCCGCATTTATAGCACTCGCCCTCACCCGTATGCAGATCGACGCAGAGGATGTCGCAGGTCGTGAACGTTTCGCCGCCGCACTTGACGGCAAACGCGGGATTTAAAAGCCCCAAAGCCGCACGGACGGAGACTCCCGCGCGCAGGAAGCCCTCCATCATCCGCACAAACGCGGCGCTTTCCCGCGCGGCGTCCGGACCGCTGCCCATCCCATCGGCCAAAATCAGGTAGAGTTTCCCGTCGTCCGTACGGAAATAGGCGGCGCTGTCCCCCGATTCTTCCTCACCGCGCCGCTGCTTGAGTCCAACGCCTACCACCGCGCGTAAAGTCTCCATTTCACGCAGCACAACTGTCTCTCCTTCCCGGCCTGAAACGCGCAGATTCCGTCCGGTAACAGCGCCGGCCACATCTTCAATCTCCTCACGCAGTGCATGCGGAATTTCCGAGGCGGTATAAAGCCGGCACTGATACGTCTCGCCCCGTTTCAGGACATCCGCCTGGATTGCGATTCCCCGCGCCGCCAACGCGCGGCGCAATTCGCGGGTTTCCTGCTCCGCAAGGCCTGTATCCGCCTCGAGGTCTTCGGATAATTCCGAGAGTACCCGCGTCATGGCGTCATACTGCGCCCCCAGCAGCCTGACGTCATCCGACGCACGCCGGCGGTACCGGCTCCGCGATTCCCGCAGCGCAATGTTTTCGTTGATACTCGCCACAAAGTCGCCCAGATTCTCGCAGCGCGCCGTAAAATAGGGCGGGAAGTCCTGTGCGTGAGCCCGGCCACGGCTCCGAATTTTCTCCGCCGCCTCATTCAGGGCGCTTCGGGTCGACTGATAGTCGCGGTTCCAACACTGTGCATTTATGCTGCAATTCCGGCATACCCGCTCCACCGCAATATCATAAGAGGAGAGCGGCATGTCGTCCGCCATAGGCGGCTTTTTCTCCCGAACTGCCTCTCCGACGATTTGAAACGCCGCGGTCAGCGCGCGAACCTTCTCCTGCGCGGCCGGAGCGACGCCCGCAAACGCCGGACGGATCCGTTCCGCCGCGGCAGGCGGTGCGGAGAGGAAGCGCCGGACAAACGCCGTTGTACCCCGGTTTGCCAAAAACCAGGCGACACCCATGGCAAAACACTCATACAGGACAGACAGGGGGGCGTCCGCCCAGGCCCAGGGCATCAGCGCGGCATGCGCCGCCGTAAAGGCAAAGGTGATCCAAAACGCGCCGTAGCGCCGGAACACTCCCGCAAAAAGTCCGGATGCCGCGTACACAAACGCCACGGAAGGCGCCCCGGACACCGTGAGATCCAGAATCAGCCCGGAAACCAACCCCGCCGCGCAGCCGTACAGCGGACCGGCGGCGGCAGCCAGACTGAGCGTCAGGAAGATTCCCGCCATGCGTCCAAAGGACATCCCAAAAAACGGCGTAAAATCCGAAAGGACCAGCATCAGCGAAAATCCGAACGCAATTGCCGCCGCACGGCGGGTCGCGCCCACGCGTAGTCCGGGCCAAAGATTATTCGGTGGTTTCTCCCGTTTTCCGTCCCGCGGCCCGTGCAGGGTATCGATCATGGGTATGTAGAAGAACGCGGCGCACGCGGTTACAGCCGCTTCACAGCCGAACAAAAGCAAGTCTCCCACTCCCGGGGATCCTGCGAAAACATAGACGAGATTTGCCGCCGCCAGCGATCCTCCGGCAGCAGCCGGCGCAAACCACACGCGTTTGAGTAGGCCCGTGCCGCGGAAGAGAAGTCCCGCGGCATAACAGAGTATGGAAGCCGCACAGTACTTCATTCCGTCGATCTCGCCGCCGACGATGAGGTATCCCACCACCGCGCCGGCCAGCGCCGCGCCCGGCATCAGGCGCCGCAGCGGCTTCCCGTAAAAGGGATACGCCGCGGCGGCGGCGACAAATGCCGCCCCAAACGGTGCAAAACGCCCGAGGAATTTTCCCTGCGCCAGCATCAATGCCGCGCAGAATTGCAGGATCAGCATGACAATCAGCGTAAACGTCGGGTTGCCGAGCAATTCCGCCACGTGGGGGAGCGCGGTGGAGAGCCCAGCGGCGCCGTTCCATCTTGTATGCCCGCCCGTCTGCATTCTTTTGTGTTCCACTTTCGATTCCTCCGTACATCCAGGTTAGCGTTTAGCTTGTCCTTATTGTACGGCGCAGACTTTGAGGAATTTGCCAAAGGCCGCCGTCGGGATTTCGGAATCGTCCGACGGCGGCATTACGTGCAAAACTCCTTCTCTCGTGTCCACTCGTCCTTCCTCGCTCCCGTATTTTGCACGGGACACAGCGCTTTTTAGGAGTTCCGCACTGCCCAAGGGGAATTTTCGGCGCGGGAAATGGAAGACGGCAAACGCCGCATTATTTTGTACCCACCTGGGGCTTCCGGGCCAAAAACAGCACTTTGTCCCATTCGCCGTCGAGACTCGCAGCCGCCATGCAAAACCGCCCCGAAACCAATTGGTTTCGGGGCGGTTTTTTGCAGCCCGATACTTACACAATCATGGTCTTCACGCCGTCGAGCTGTCCCTTGCGAAGCGCAAGGTCCATCTCCGTGCCGCAGCAGGTGAGCTTATAATCGCCGCGGTAGCCTTCCACCACAGCTTCCCCGTTTTCATCGGTCACCACTTCGGTGTTCGTCCACCACTGCTTCTTAACCAGGTCGTAAATTGCGTCGTAAACCGGCTTTGTAGAGCCGTCCTTACGCAGGAACCCGGAAGGCGCGCCCAGCCAGCCGCCGTCCACAAACTCCCACGAATAGGCCGTACGCACCAGCGGATGCGCAAACAAAATTTCGTACATTTCTACAAACTGCCGGGCCTGACGGTCCTCGCCCTCCGGCGTCGTGGGCCACTCGTCCACCTTGTAATCGTTAAGGTCCACAATCTCCGGCGGCATAATATGGCCGGACGTCAGCGTGATCTCCGTAAAATGCATCGGCTTTCCAAAGACTTCATAGCGCGCAAGCACTTCCTGCAGCTTTTCTTCGCCCATGTAACCCTGATGCTGGTGGGTCTGGAGTCCGATCTCACTAATCGGAACACCGGCATTCAAACAGCCGTCAATCAGAATTTGATAGTTCGTGGAGAGATTGAAGTCGTTAATCAGCAAAGTGGCGTCCGGATTCGTCTCATGCGCGGCGTCAAACATCGTCTTGATGGTTTTCACGCGGCCCAATTCCTGACAGATCCGGGTAATGGCGTTATCGTACTTATCAAAAATCGGCATGATAACGACTTCGTTGATGACATCCCACATATCGATCACACCCGCGAAATACCCGACGTCGCGATGGATGCGGGCAATCTGCTTCCGGATGATCTCTTCATTGGAATATTTCATCAACCAGTTCGCGCAGTTGGTGTGCCAGCAGAGCGGATGGCCCTTCAGCGTCACGCCATGCTCCTTTAAAAATTTCGCGCCGGCCATCACCTGCTCGTTGCGGGGTTTTCCCTCTTCCGGCTCAAAACCGCCCCAGTAGAAAGGCAGGGTCGCGTTATTCATCAGCGCGTTCCACTTTTCAAATTTCTTTTCAAAAGCCTCGCGCGCAGCGGGATCTTTCATTTCCCCGGCAGCATAGGGGATACAGTCGAAAATGCCGCCGCCAAACAGGAATTCATGCCGCTGCATTTCCACCTTGACCGGTTTGCCGACTATCGGGGAGCCGTCCTTCGCCAAAACGCGAATGGTCTTTTTCCCCAATCTATGGGAATAATCTCTTGCCATGATGATTCTCCTTTCCATGAAACGCATCCTTGCGTTTTTCTGGCTCCACCTTATCACATGCGTAGAATCTTGTCAATACTTCCTAAAAAATATCACTCTATCTGGGAAGATATTGTCATGATTTCCGTCGTGTCCTTTTCCCGCGAGAAGAAAGCGTTTTCCATTATGCCCGCTTTCAAACGCACGCCGCCAAATGCGGCGTCGGTTTCGATCACCAGATGCACCCATCCCTGCCGACAAAAAAAGCGACTGACCGGGCGCGGAGCAAACTACAAAAAAAGAGCGCAGCTCCGGCAACAGGCCGAAACAATGCGCTCTTTGCTTGCAGCAAAAAAACAAAATGGGGGCGGCATTCTGCCGGTCGGGAATACGGTTAACCGGCGTCTTCCAACAGGACCTCTCCGTTATCCTCTCCATAAATAATCCGGTGCAGTTCCGCAATGTTCGCGTCAAAATCCAAGCTCAGCATACTCGCGCCGCCGATGGTCACGCCTTGATAAGACCCGTCAATCGGGATGCGGTACGTTTGGAAATCATACTGCAGTACCGTCGGGGCCAGGACAATCCAGGAAAGAATCTGCGTCTCGGTCATATCCGTCGTAATGCCCGGCAAAATGGCGTTGAGCAGCGCGTCCAGCTGCGACAAATCCGATTGTTTGACCTTTTCAAACACTGCGGAAAGCAGTTCGCGCTGATGCGCGGTCCGGTCGAAATCTCCCAGCGGGAAATGGCGGTTCCGGGCGTAACCCAGCGCCTGTTTCCCGGTCAGGTTGATTTCCCCGTAAGACGTCAGCTTCCCATCGTCATAGGGGAGACCAAGCGTCGTATTATATTTTTCAATAGCCAGATTGACTCCATAGAAATCGTCATAGCTGATGTCGATGGTCACGCCGCCCAAGGCATCGATGGCATCCACAAACGAATAAAAATCAATCGCGGCATAGTTGTCGATTTCAATTTTAAAGTTTGCCTCAATCGTATCCATAAGAAGCTGCGCGCCGCCGCGGGCAAACGCGTTATTGATGCGCGTATTGCCGTAATCCGGCACATAGACGTACATATCTCGCATCAGGGAGGTCAGGGAAATGGTCTCGTCGTCGCGATTGATGGTGAGCAGCAGCATCGTATCGCTTCTGCCCGGCTGTCCCACATAACGGGTGTCGCTGCCGATCAGAAGAATGTTGGTCAAGTCCTCCGTATTTTCCCGCGCTTCCAGTTCTTTTTGCAGGTTCTCGTCAATTTTCTGCTCCGCCGCGTCGATTTCCTCCTGAGAAGAGTCCGGCCCGTCGTATTCCTCTTCTTCCTCCTGTTCCAGAGGAACGCCCTCTACAGGAAGCGTAGAACCGTCGTCATATTGGATCTTGGAAAGATAGGAGTGCACAACCAGATACCCCGTCAGCGCCAGCGCCGCCAGCACGCCTGCCACAATTCCCAAAATAATCAGCGGCTTCCGCAATTTTGACTTTTTCTGATGCTTTCCACCCTTTTCATGGTGTTTTTCCTGTTCCGCCGGTGTATCCTCATGATTCCCGGCTGCGCCGGGTTCGCGGTCAATTTCCGCCTGCCTATCCTCCGGCTTCTGCGTGTTTTCGTTCTCGTGATGTTCCTCGTGATTCATATTTCCTAGCCCTTTTTCCCGGTAAGCGGGAGATCCGTTTCGATTTCCTCGATAATGTGTATGGTTTTGTGTCCATCCGGCGGCGGGGTCATATAGTCCCCGTACATCCGGCGCAAAAAGGCATCCGCCTGTTCCGGACCACGGTACAGGCCGCCTTCAAACTCATAAAACGCGCCCGCGCCGTAGATCGTCTTGGGGTAAATTTCACGGAACAGATAAAGTCCCATGAAATTGACGTACCAGCGGGAGGGTTTGTTCCGCAGTTTTTGCAGCATCCGGTCGATTTTTTCCAGCTGCCGTCGCGTATCCAGGCGTTTCCCGATCCCCGTCAGCTTTCCGAAGGCAATGAGCACGCGCTGATAAAACGGGCGGTCCGGCCGCCGCAAGTTCACATAGTCGGAAAAGCAGGAGTAATGATAAAAAAGGCGCTGAGGCAGCATGGAAAAAAATTTCAGCCGGCTGCGCAGCCAGCCGCCGGGCAATCCGTCCAGCGGATAAATGTCAATCCAGGCATATTGCCGTCTGGTATTCTGCGCGGAATGCAGCGTCACGCGCACGCGGCGGTCCTCGACATGCGCGTAGTACCGCTTGAAGCGCTCATCGTTTTGAAACCCGCGCAGGCGCATATGCGGCGGAAACAACGCCGCGCCCTCGGAAAACAGGCGTTCATAATCCGCACGCGGCATGGCAATGTCGATGTCGTCGTCCCAGGGGATAAACCCATGGTGACGGACGGCGCCGAGCAGCGTCCCGCCGGTGAGGTAATATGTAAGCCCCAGTTCGTCGCAGATCCGCGCTGTTTCGCGCAGAAGTTCGAGCTCCGCAAGCTGCAATTGCCTCAGTTTTTTCGTGTCAACCATGCACGTCCCATCCTTACTCAGTTTGTAGGGCGTCCGCTTCATAGGCGGCGATCACTTCTTCCGTCCGCCCGTCCGCGACCAGATGTCCCCCGTTGATCCAGAGAACCCGGTTACAGAGCGTACGCACCGTGTCCATATTATGCGACACAATCATCGCCGTTTTGACCCGTTCCGTCAAAAGCGTCCGAATTTTTTGATAACTCTTCTTTTTAAATTTCGCGTCGCCGACGGAGAGTACCTCGTCGATCAGCAGAATGTCCGGTTCCATCACGGCGGAAATGGAAAACGCCAGTTTGGAAAACATCCCGTTTGAATACGTGCGCACGGGCATATCGATAAATTCGCCCAATTCGGAGAATTCAATGATTTCTTCCAGTTTCGCGCGAATCTGATTTTCCCGGAACCCAAGCAAAAGCCCCGAGAGGAAAATGTTCTCCCGCCCGGACAAATCCGGACGGAACCCCACGCCCAGCGCCATCAGCGACACGGTATTGCCATAAGTTTCAATTTCGCCGCCGTCCGGCGAGAAAATACCGGATACCGCGCGCAAAAGCGTGGATTTCCCGCTTCCATTTTTGCCGATGATCCCGACCACATCTCCTTCATGTGTTTCAAAACTCATGGGATGGATTGCCTCAAAGGTATCCATTTTCCCGGGCCGGAAAGAGAGCAGCGCGTTGCGGATCGTCACGCTTTTAAGCGTTTTGTAAACGATCCGCACGTCCCGCGCGGTTATAGTAGGCTGTGCCATCATATCACCTTTGCATAACTGTTTTCGTAGCGGTAAATGGTTGTAATGCCAATCGCGGTCAGCGCCAGCCCGATCAGGAACCAGGCACCCAAAAGCAGGTAATCCGGCGCCGTGCCATAGAGCAGCGCGCCGCGCAAAGACTCCGTCAAAAATGCCACAGGATTTCCATGCAGCAAAATATCGCCATACGGCGCGGGTACACGCAGCGGAATCGAGTAAAAGACGCCCGTCATATAAAACACCAGGCGCAAAAGCACCGCCGTCACATTGGACAGGTCGCGTACAAACACGCCGAAGTGCATGAAAATCGTGGAAATGCCAAATGTCACCGTTGCTAAAACCAGCAGAATCGGCACGGCATGCAGAATGTGCAGCGTAAATGGGACGCGCAAAATGACCATCAAAACAAAAATCAGCGCAAACGAGACGGCCATCTTGAACGCCAGCACCATCATATGCGTTAGTATCAGCAGATACTTGGGCAAATATATCTTACTGACCACACTCTTATTTTTGCGAATCATGTTAACGCTTCCCTGCACGGACTTGTTGAAAAAATTCCAAACCGTAAGTCCCACCAGCACAAACGCCGCAAAATACTGTTCCCGGGATGTGAAGACAACCCGCACCACAAACGTATAAACCAGCATGAAAAGCAGCGGATCCAGCACCCACCACAGCCAGTTGAGGTAAGAACCCGCCACTTCCGCGCGCAGTTCGCTTTTTGCGGAATAAAGCAGGTACCACCGGTATTTTTTTAAATCACGCAATAATTTTTTCAAATCGACGCCCCCGCTTTTTCCACTGCGTCCCGCAACGCCTCCGCCGTACGGCGCGCGCAGTCCGCGCAGTCAAACACCGCGTAGGTCCGCGGACTTTCGCCCTGCGTGCGCTTGATGTTTGCAATCAGCCCGGCGGTATCGCCTGTGAAAGGACACCAGAACGCGCTGTCCCAGCCCTCCCGCAGCTCCATCGCGGGAATACGGGTGGCAAAATCCGCCGCAAACGGCAGAAGCGGACGTCCCGTCGCGGCAAAGGCAAAGGCCGCCTCGCGGAAATCCGTCACACAGACGTCGGCCGCGGCCATCAGAGCCGACAGCGGGAGTTTCCCCGTCAAATCCGCATAAAACGTGTCATAATACTGCGGAAGCTTCCCATGTCCTCCGCATTTCGGTTCATAACTGGCAACCATCACCCACTCCGGCGACAGATACTCCAGCATCAGCTGGACATCCGGCCGGGCAGGCGCGGTTTTCTTTCCCTTTTTCCCTTTTCGGGAGGCCGGCGCGTACAAAATAACGCGTTTCCCCTCCGCTTGCGGAAAGAGCTCCAGAAGCGCCGCGCGCGAAGCCGCCGCATACTCCTGTGCGCGCAGCAGATCCAGCGTCGGAGAACCCAGGGCAGGCGCTTCCTTTCCATACGCCACGGAAAAAAGCGGCACAAACCGGGAGGCCGGCGCAGGCCCCAATGTCACGTTGGCGTAGGGTGCGCAGCCAAACTGCTGCTCATACCCGCCCGTATAGGAAAGTTTCGCGCGTCCGAATTCATGCAGCGGATATACAGAAACCGGCAAGTGCAGATGAACCGTCTCGCGGCGCAACGGCAGCGCAGAAACGGCAGGAACCTCTTCCTGCGTAATCAGCACACGCGCGCGGGAAACGGCGCGTACGGCGTCCCGGCAGCGGCGCAGATACGGCATCCCGCCGGAAACATTCCGGGAAAGCAGGATCGTGCGGCAGGAAAGCCCGGGCAACACTTCGGAAAGCGTCCGGCGCATCAGCGCAAATTCCTCTTTTTCCTGCGCGCCGCGGTACTGCAGCAGTACGGCTTCCTCCGTCACCGGGCGTTTTGCCCCGCGGCGGTAGAGGCGCGGAAGATACTCGCCGAAAAAGCGCCGGCGCAGGTGTGCCGCGAGTTTTTCCTCACTGCGGCGCGGCGCCTTCGGAACGGTGTGAAACGCGCCGTAAAGAGGCGTACTGCGCCGGTGGGCGTCCAACGCCTCCTGTCCGAACACCGTATCGAGAATCCGTTCCGTCGCATGGCCGTCGCAGGCCGTCATGAAACGTTCGCGGAAGGCCTCCACACGGGCAAGATCGTAATCCTTCAAGTTCCGGATGGTCCGGATCAGTTCCAGGTTTGTGGTCACAATGGGACCGCAGACAAAGTCCTCATACCGGTAATAAAAGCCGCGCCAGTCGTAGTAATCGTCCAGGTCATAGGCGAAGAAAATCATCGGACGGCGGAACAGCGAATATTCAAAGACCAGCGAGGAATAATCCGTGACACAGACATCCGACACACACAAAAGTTCCTCAATCGTCATTCTTCCTGTCATATCCTGACAGAAATCCCGGCATTCTTCCGCAATCTTCGGCCGTTTTTTGACAAAAGGATGATGATTTTCCACCAGGACATACTCGTCGCCCAGGGCCTCCATCAGCATTTCCGGGCGCAGGATATCCGGCGTTGTCGCAGTCGCCACGCGGCCGCGGAAAGTCGGCGCATAGAGAATGACGCGTTTCCCCACGGCGGAGGGCATGAGCCGGTAAAGCTTTTCCCGCGCGGCAGCCAGGAAGTTCGGGTCGTAAAAGACGTCCGTCCGGCTGACGCCAATGGGATAGATGCACTCGGGACGGTCCTCCATCCCCATCGCCTCCGCATACGGCGCGACGGATTCCGTACCGCCCAAGATCAAATGCGTATAATTTCGATGGATCGGGTAAAGCTCCATTTGCCGGCGTGTGGCGCCGAACTTCAGGTCCGCCACGCTGTACCCAAACATTTTAAACGGCCCGCACGCATGCCAGACCTGAATGACTTTCGTCTCCGGCCGGACATGTACGGCGTTAATCATATTGGTCGCGTCGTTGATAAACACATACTTCGCGCGCGCGATATCGCGCAGCGCGCGGATGCTGCGCCGGTAGGTCACCGCCATGGGAACCAGCAGTTCCTCTAAAAAATGTACGCGCAGGTCGAAATCAAACCCGCACTTGAGTGCGTCATATAAAAGGGCGTAGTTATCGGACACCTTGCGCATCCGTACCTCGACAAATACCACGCGGCGCTCGTCCACCGGCCGGAGCCGGTAAAAGTTATAGCACGCGGGATAAAGCAGTTTCATCGATAAAAATTTGACGCCGGCCTTGAAATATCGCCGCAGGCGTGAACGCAGGGCCTTCACGCATTTTTTACATGATATCATACCGCAGATCCGCTCCGTGTTTCCATACTGTAAAATTTTATTGAAAATGAGCTGCGCTCAAACTAATCTATTTTACCCCTTTGTACAAGATTCTGTCAATAGACCGAATTTTCACAGTTTTCCTGGAGACTGGGGACGGAAATTTCAGAGAATTCACAGAGTAGACTTGAATTCCCAGGTTTTTATAGTATAATGGAAAAGAAGCGCAAAGTTCAAAACCCTTTGGATTTTGCCAATCACCTGCCGCAAGCGGCAGAACAACGGTGGTAATAACGTGAAAAAAGAAAACACATCCGCAAGCGGCAAGCCCTTAAAGGGCGGGGCCGCCCGTCTGGTCATTGCGCTGACGCTGGTTGCGATAGCGGCAGCGGCTCTGTTGATCGGCTATGTCGTCGTACAAAACTCCCGTACCAGCCTCGACTGTTTCACCATTTCCGACGGTGTCCTCACCGCATATGAGGGGGACGACCGTACAGTCACCATTCCCGACGGCGTGGTTGTCGTCGCGGAGCGCGTATTTATCGGACACGAAGAAATTGAAAAAGTCGTCATGCCTGCCTCGCTGACCACGCTGAAAAACGGCGCGTTCTACGGCTGCACTTCGTTAAAGGAAATCAAATTTTCCAGCGCTTTGAATTTCATCGGTGACGCCGTGTTCGGCGAATGCGATTCCCTGACGGAATTTACGCTGCCTGCCTCTGTGCAGTATCTCCACTCCGAGGCGTTTTATGATTCCTGCGGCCTGACTTCGTTCTCCGTGGAGAGCGGCAACCCCAGTTATGTCAGCAAAGACGGCGTCATTTATTCTGTCGATGGGACGAATCTCATCACCTATCCCGCCGGCCGTACGGACAAAAGCTTTACGGTTCCCGACGGCGTGGAAGTCATTGCGTCCGGCGCCTTTGCGTTTAACGCGTCTCTCGAAACCATCTCGCTGGGCAGCGTACGGGAAATCGGCGAACGCGCGTTCCTCTCCTGTACCGCGCTGACGGAAGTAAGTTTGCCCGAAACGGTGGAAACCGTTTATCAGGAGGCATTCTCCGGCTGTACGGCTCTGGCCACCCTGGAGATTTCCGAGGGCGTGCAGGTCTTTGGCGACAGCGCATTTTCCAATTGTACGGTGCTTGCGCGCGTTGCGTTCCCCGAAAGCATGACGGAAATCGGCCGCGGTTCTTTTGCAAACTGCGCCGCGCTTTCCTATGTCAGCATCCCCGCCTCTATGGAGGGCATCTACGAAACGGCGTTTGACGGCTGCGAGAATTTGACGATTTACGGCGCCGCCGGTTCTCCTGCGGAGGATTTTGCAAAGGCGTACGAGATCCCCTTCGAGACCATCAGCTGACGTATTCCCGGAAGTTTCCGCAAAAACCAGCCCCTTTCTTCGGCAAGTCCGAAAAGAAAGGGGCTGTTCTTTTTGGCGCGTTTTTCGCAGCGTTCGGGCTGTCAAAACATGCCGGTTTTTTCGCAGTTATACCATTTCCCGCCTTGACACACCGGACGCCGTTTGTTAGAATGGTACAAAAGAGAGGCTGCCGCCACCTGCTGCGGCAGGAGAAAGGATTTCCGTCATGAAAAAAGTTCTGATTTTTGTGGGAGGCTGGGACGGTCACGAGCCGCGGCTGGTCTCCAAACGGTTCAAACGGCTCCTGGAAAACGAGGGATTATCGGTCGATATTCAGGAAAATCAGGAGTGCCTGGCCGATATTGAAAAACTCCGTACGCTGGATCTTATCATCCCGCACTGGACGATGGGAACCATCGAGCGCGAATATGTCGACAATATCTGCACCGTCGTGGGCGAAGGCGTGGGGCTTGCGGGCAACCACGGCGGAATGTGCGACGCCTTCCGGCAGAGCACAAGCTGGCAGTTCATGACCGGCGGACAGTGGGTCAGTCACCCCGGCGGCGACGGGCAAAATTACATGGTCCATATCTGCAAGGGCTCCAGCCCCATTACGGAAGGGCTCGAGGACTTCCCCGTGTGCAGCGAGCACTACTATCTCCACATAGACCCCGCGATTGAAGTCCTTGCCACTACGCGCTTCCCGCTTGTCAATTACTATCATTGTGCCAATAAACCCGTCGACATGCCCGTTGCCTGGACCAAATACTGGGGTCTCGGCCGCGTATTCTATTGTTCTCTGGGGCATCATGACGATGTGTTCGACCATTCCCCCACGGCGCAGACGCTGATGCTGCGCGGGATGCTCTGGGCGGCGGAAGGGAAATCCTATGCCGCGGCGCACCATCTTTCCGTGGAACCCTACCTCAACAGCGCAAAAATGTATTAACCCACCCTGCGCGCGCCAAAACCGGCGCGTTTTGCCAATATCACGTTTTCTATGAATTATTCACGAAGGGAGACCTGTATGAACAAGGCAGAATCCAGAAAAAGAGCTCGCGAGATTGTCGAGCAAATGACCGTTGAGGAGATGACGACCCAGCTCCTCTATAACTCCGCGCCGATTGAGCGTCTCGGCATCCCCGCCTACAACTGGTGGAACGAAGCGCTGCACGGCGTTGCGCGCGCCGGTATGGCGACCGTTTTCCCGCAGTCCATCGGACTGGCCGCCGCGTTTGACAAAGAGATGCTCTATGACATTGGTTCCGCCATTGCCGAAGAGGGCCGCGCCAAATATAACGCCTGGTCGAAAAACGGCGACCGCGATATTTACAAGGGCCTTGCGTTCTGGTCCCCTAACGTCAATATCTTCCGTGATCCCCGTTGGGGCCGCGGCCAGGAGACGTACGGCGAGGATCCTTATCTCACTTCCCAGCTCGGTTTAAACTTTGTTAACGCCGTGCAGGAGCGCGACGAAAACGGCTACTATAAGGCCGCCGCCTGCGCCAAGCACTATGCCGTCCATTCCGGTCCGGAAGCGCTCCGCCATGAGTTTGACGCCGTTGTCTCCAAGCAGGATCTTTATGAAACCTACCTGCCTGCCTTTGAATGCCTGGCAAAAGCCGGTGTTTTGGGCTTCATGGGCGCCTATAACCGCGTTTACGGCTATCCGGCTGCCGGTTCCAAGCTGCTGATTCAGGATATCCTCCGCGGCGATTGGGGCTGGGACGGATACTTTACCTCCGACTGCTGGGCCATCAACGACTTCCACCTCCATCATCATGTCACGGATACCGCTGCCGAAAGCGCCGCCATGGCCCTCAATACCGGCTGCGACTTAAACTGCGGCAACGCGTACCTGCATTTGATGACCGCCTATAACGACGGCCTCATCACCCGGGAAACACTTGCAGAGTCCGTCACGCGCCTGCTTGCCATCCGTATCGAGCTGGGCCTCTTCGACGGCACGCCGTGGGATAACATTCCCTTCTCCGCCGTGGATTGCGAAAAGCACCGCAAACTGAACCTCTCCGCTGCGGAAAAAACCATGGTTCTTTTGAAAAACAACGGACTCCTGCCGTTGGATCCGGAAAAGGTCAAAACCATTGCGGTTGTCGGTCCGAACGCTGACTCCATCCTGGCCCTGGAAGGCAACTATAACGGCAAGTCCGCCGAATATGTCACGATTCTGGAAGGCATCCGTGAGGCGTTCCCGAACGCACGGATTTATGTGTCCGAAGGCTGCCACCTCTACCGCAATAAGGTGGAGCATCTGGCTTATGATGACGACCGCCTGGTCGAAGCGAAGGTCATGGCGGAAATGGCGGACGTTACGTTCGTCGTGGTCGGCCTCAACTGCTTCCTCGAGGGCGAGGAAGGCGACGAATCCAACGCGTTTGCCGGCGGCGACAAAAAGAGCCTGCTTTTGCCGGAGCCGCAGCGGAAGCTGATCGACACCGTGCTGGCAGTCGGCAAACCCACCGTGGTTGCCTGCATGACCGGCAGCGCCATGGACCTTGGTACGGCAAATGAAAAAGCCGACGCCATCATCCACTGCTGGTATCCCGGCGCCCTGGGCGGACGTGCATTCGGCCGTCTGGTCACAGGTCAGGCGAACTTCTCCGCCAAACTCCCGGTTACTTTCTACCGCGAGGACAACACCCTCCCGGATTTCTGCGATTACAGCATGGATAACCGCACGTATAAATTCTTCCGCGAGGATCCGCTCTATCCGTTTGGATTCGGCCTTTCCTATTCGAAGTTTGTGTTCTCCGGCCTGACGCTGGATCGTACTGCCGTCAAATCCGGTGAAAGCATCCGCGCGACCGTCACCGTGCAGAACGTGAGCGACCGTGCGGGCGACGAAATCGTCGAGTTCTATATCCGCGATCTGGAAGCCTCCACCCGTGTGCCGCGCCACAAGCTGTGCGCCTTTGAGCGTGTATCGCTCGGTGCAGGCGAGAGCGCGACCGTCACTGTGGAGATCACGCCGGACGCTATGGCGCTGATCGACGAAGACGGCGCCAAGGTGATCGAGCCCGGTATGTTCGAGCTCTTCGCCGGTGCGACGCAGCCCGACGCCTTCAGCGAAAAGCTCTCCGGCGCCGCCTGCCAGAAAGCGCAGTTTACCGTGGAAGCCTAAGCGTTTGTTTGGATAGCAATGCCCCCGGAAACCTGGAAGGTTTCCGGGGGCGTTTTTTTATCCGGCAGCGTTATTTCAGCGAGCCGCCGGAACACCAATTCGGATATTCCGAAAATGTGAGGTAAATATTCTCGATCGGGATCCCGGCCTCCTGCTCCAGCATCTCGCAGACAGCGCCTGCAAACTCGCTCTTCGCCGCAAACGGCGCGGCGGTGTAAAGCGCCACATTCAGATAGGCGCAAACGCGGCGTTCCCCCGCAAAGTACATGTCGTGCCCGTCCTCAATGTCCAACATCAGTACGGACTCGCTCTTTCCCGGTATGGTGGAAATTAAAACGCCCAGTTCCCGGCGGATGGACTCCCGTTCCACTCCTGTTAATTCTTTCGACGTTGTCACGGAAATGTATGGCATCCGGCTGCTCCTTTCTCTTTTTCCTGTTTTTCACTTTTATTATATCACAACCCTTCCGCGCGGTAAAGAAAAGTCTTTTGCAAAAGCGCTTTTCTTTCCGGCGGAAACCGCGTATAATAAAAGAAAAAGGGGAGTACCGATTTTCCCCACTCGGCAATAAAAGGAGACGCATATGACTTATCAAATGTACTGCGAAAGCGCAGAGTATCTGCGCGGACGCCTGAATGGATTTCAACCGGAAGTGCTGCTGATCTTGGGTTCCGGCCTTGGGTTTCTGGCCGATACGGTGCCGGACGCCATAACAGTACCCTATGGCGACGTGCCGCACATGCGGCAATCGACGGCGCTTGGGCACGCGGGACGGTTCGTCGCGGGAACGCTGGCCGGCCGGCGCGTTCTTTTGATGCAGGGCCGCCTGCATGTCTACGAGGGCTACACGGCGGAGGAAGCCGCGTATCCGGTGCGGGTGGCACGGCTTCTCGGCTGTAACCGCATGATTGTAACCAACGCTTCCGGCGGCGTCAATACGAATTTTCAGGTCGGCGATCTGATGGTCATGACGGACATCCTTCGTCTTGCGGGACCAAACCCGCTGATTGGCCCGAACCTCGACGAATTTGGGCCGCGTTTTCCGGATATGTCGCACGTGTTTGACCGGGACTACATCGCTGCGCTGCAACAGGCGGCAGCGGAGCTCGGAGAACCGCTGCGCGCCGGCGTTTACTATTACACCACCGGCCCGCAATATGAAACGCCGGCCGAAATTCGCGCCATGCGCACGCTTGGCGCAGACGCAGTCGGCATGAGCACCGTCCATGAGGTCATCACCGCCGCACATGCCGGTATGCGTACGCTGGGAATTTCGCTCATCACCAACATGGCCGCCGGCGTCTTGGACAAACCGCTTTCCGGCGACGAAGTGATCGCCGAAGGCGAGCGCGCCAAAGGAAAGTTTTCGCGCCTGATTCTCGCGTTTTTGGCGCGCATGGACTAAAAAAGGAGTCTTTTATGAGACGACAGCTTCAGGGGATTGCGCTCCTCTTATTCAGCATTCTTCTCACATTGGGGTTTGCGGAGGCCGGTTTTCGCTATGTGTTTGACTTGTCGCTGAAATGGTCCGTTGTCTGGATGCTCGTGGGAGCGGCCGGGCTCGTAATGGTCTTCTGGAAAGACAAATAAAACGAATTTCCTGCAAAAAACAGTGCAAAAAGCCCCCGGTTCTTAGGAAAAGAACCGGGGGCTTCCTGTTTATCCGGGATCATCGCCCGGTTTTTTCTGCAAGGTCCCGATAGCGCGCGGCGACCTCATCCGTCAAAAGCGCGGCGTCCACACGCCAGCGCCAGTTTCCGTCCGGCGTACCGGGGACATTAAACCGCGCCTCGTCACCCAGAGCCAGCATATCCTGTAATTGCAGAATGACCCAGGGCGCAGCGCTTTCATAGAGCGTCTCAATGATCGCGTCCGACGCGGCGACAGGATCCGCATCCGGGTCCTGCGCGGCACACCAACCGGGCAGCGTCTGATTGTCGTGCGTTCCGCTGTAGAAAATCCGGTTTTGACATGCCTCCGGCGTCATGGCCTGCATTTCCTTCGCCGAGAACTGCCAGACATTCATGCCCGGGAATCCCGTCAGTTTTAAGAGGTTATACACAGCCGTATCCAACGCGCCGAGATCCTCCGCAATGATGCCGATATTCCCCAATTCTCGGCGCACCGCGTCGAAAAACCGCAGGCCCTCGCCCGGCTGCCACTCGCCTTCCCGCGCGCTTACACCCGCGGGGATGGCATAATACGCGGCAAAACTGCGGAAATGATCCAGCCGCACCGTATCATATCGCGCCGCGCAGGTGCGCAGGCGTTCAATCCACCAGCGATAGCCATCGCGCCGCATGGCGGCCCAATCATAAAGCGGATTGCCCCAGTCCTGGCCGTCCGGCGTAAAATAATCCGGCGGTACGCCCGCGCGGGCACGCAAACGTCCGTGCGCATCGAGCAGGAACATCTCGCGGTGCGCCCAGGTATCGGCGCTGTCCGGCGCGACATAAATGGGCAGGTCGCCCACAATGGCAATCCCGCGCTCCCGCGCATATGCGCGCAGCGCATCCCATTGCGCGAAGAACTGATATTGCTGCGTCTTGACGGCTTTCACGCGCCGGGCAAGCGCACGGCGGTATTTGCCCAAATCTGTGCGGTCGCGCGCGTCCTCCGGCCATTCCTGCCAAGGCGCGCCATCAAACTTTTCCTTCAGCGCCGTATACAGCGCATAATCGTCCAGCCAGTACCGGTTTTCCGCGCAAAACGCGTCAAATCCCGCCGGATCAACCGGCGTTTCCGGATCGACAAAATCCGGGTTTCCCGCAAACACCGCCGGGCTCAAATACGGCGAATTGCCCAATCCCGTGGGGTTCAGGGGCAGGATCTGCCAGAGTTTCATGCCGGACTTCTGCAGGAAATCGACAAACCGTTTTCCCTGTTCCAGCATCCCACCGGCAGGCAGCGCGCTGAGATGGCAGATCACCCCCGCAGCGCGGGTCAGCTTCGCGCCTCCGGGCGGCGTGCGCCGCAGCAGCACCAGAACGGCCGAACACGGCTCCAGCGCAACCGTCAGTTCTCCCTCCTGTACCGGCAGTTCCTGCGACGTTAGCAGGTCCAGCGCCCAGACGCTGTCCTCCACGGCGGCGGTATAACTGGCGTTCTCCGACAGGGAGCGGTTTGCCAACACAAGGATGCGTTCTTCCTCGTTTTCACGCCAGAACCCATAGACATTCCCGCCCGAAGCAAACGGGCGGTATGTGCCGTTTTTCAGCGCCGGATGCTCCTGATACAAAAGGCCCAGCATCCGGTAATGATACAGGAGTTCTTCGTCCTCCCGGCCCCAGGGGTACGGCGCGCGGTTATAAGGGTCGGCAAACCCCTGTACGCCCGCCTCGTCCCCATAATAAAGGCACGGCACGCCCGGGGAGGCGTATTGCAGCACGGAAAGCAGTTTCAGACGGCGGACGGCTATCCGGTATAACTCTTCCGGCAGGCGATAGCGCTCACGCTGAAGGTCGGAGAGATCCTCCGGCGCGCCGCCGAGCACCGTCAAAGCGCGCACACGGTCATGCCCGTCGATCAGATTCAAAGTGCCGTAAAAATTCTCCGGCGGATAATTTTCCATCAGGGACATCATGCGATGGCAGAGATGCCCGGCATGACAGCGCCCCAAGATAAAATCAAGCATCATTTCGCGGAAGGGATAATTCATGGTTGCGTCCAGTTCTTCGCCCAGGAGGTAGCGCCGGCTTTCCCCATAGCTCTTTTTGTTGCTGGCATCCTCCCAGACCTCTCCGATAAGCACACCCTCCGGATTTTCCGTCTTTACGGCGCGGCGTACTTCTTCAATAAAACTGTCCGGCAGCTCATCCGCGACATCCAGGCGCCAACCGGCGGCGCCATCTGCCATCCAGCGGCGCACGACGCCATGCTCTCCGCAGATAAACTCCCGGTAACCCGGATTGGTTTCCTCCACGTTCGGCAGGTCCGTCACACCCCACCAGCACTCATACCCCGGCGCCTGGTCCGGCGTAAAGCGGTACCAACGGCGGTAAGGGGAATTTTCATCTCCATAGGCGCCGTGTCCGCCATAATTCCCGAACCGGTCAAAATACACGCTGTCCGCGCCCGTATGGCTGAATACGCCGTCGAGGATCACGGAAATCCCCACGTCGCGCGCCTCGCGGCACAGCGTGCGGAACGATTCCTCGTCCCCCAGCATGGGATCTACCACACAGTAATCCGCGGTGTCATAACGGTGGTTGGAGGACGCGCGAAAAATGGGATTCAGATAAATCGCCGTGACGCCCAGAGAACGCAAATAGCGCAACTTTTCGCGTACGCCCGCAAGCGTACCGCCAAAAAACGCCCAGCGCGTAATTGCACCCGACTCATCCCGTGTATAGTAGGGCACATCGTCCCAGTCCATCTGCACCACGCGGCGCGGCCCGTGCCACCCTTCCGGATGCGCGGCGTCCGCGATGCGGCGCGTCCAATCCTGTCCACGGCGGAAACGGTCCGGGAAAATCTGATAGACCAGCGCGTTTTTATACCACTCCGGCACGGGGGCGGGGCGGTACACTGTAATTTGATAAGACGGCGGTTCGCTCTCATAGAGGAACCCCTCTCCGCCCAGACCATCGCGGCGGTTCCCATAGTGATAGGTCCTGCCGTCGGTCCCGGCAATTAAAAAATAATACCACAGAAGCCCGCTCTCCGACGGCATGGTAATCTCCGCCGTGAACCGGGTTCCCTGTTGTTTCATCGGAACAAGCGTCTCCCCGATGCCATCCTGCCAAAGGCGCAGCGTCACGCTCTCCGTGTCCGTGGCGTCTATGGCAAGCATCACGCGCGACGAGACTGCCGCCGCCCCAAAGGGACGGCGGTACTCCGGTTTGTGTGAATGATGATAAATCAGCATATAAGCTCCGGTTACAAATTAGTCTTTTACAAGGTCGCGATAAAGCGCACGGTATTTTTTCGCGGAAACACGCCAGCTGAAATCTTCCGCCATCGCGGTTTTCTGCATGGTGCGCCAGTCGTCCGGATGATTTTTCCACACATCCAGTGCCGTATCAATGGTCCCCATCAATTCATGCGCGTTATAGTTGGCAAAGCTGAAGCCCGTTCCGTCGCCGGTATACTGGTTATACGGCCGCACCGTATCGCGCAGACCGCCGGTTTCGCGCACCAGCGGCAGCGTGCCATACCGCATGGCCATCAACTGCGCCAGGCCGCACGGTTCAAAGCGCGACGGCATCAGCAGCACATCGCCGCAGGCATAGAGCCGGCGGGAAAGGAGTTCGTCAAACGCAATGCAGGCGCAGATTTTCTCCGGATTTGCCGCAGCATACCAGCGGAACGCCTCCTCAAAACGTGCTTCTCCCACACCCAACACCACAAACTGCATGTCACGCCGGACAATTTCCGGCAAATTATAGGTAATCAGGTCAAAACCCTTCTGCTCCGTCAAACGGCTGACGACAACAAACATCGGCAGGTCTGCATCCACCGTAAGTCCCAGCTCCGCCTGCAGTTTTTCCTTATTCCGGCGCTTCAGCTCCAGCGAATCCGCGTCAAACGGGATTTCAACGGCTTTGTCCGTCATGGGATCATATTTCTTGGTATCAATGCCGTTTAAAATGCCGGAAAGCACACTTTTCCGCTCAGAGAAGAGCCAATCCATCCCCTCGCCGTAATACGGCGTGCAGATTTCCTCCGCATAGGTGGGGCTGACCGTCGTCAGCCTGTCGCTATAGCGGATTGCGCCCTGCATATAGTTCACCGCATCGCCATACATCAGCTGGCCGGCCGCAGGACAGTCATGAAGACCCAATACGTCGCCCAGTACCGAACCCGGGAAAACGCCCTGGAACTTCAGGTTATGGATGGTGAAGACCGTCTTCATCTTATCAAAACCCGGAATACCCATGAATTTTTCCCGCAGATATACCGGCGTCAAGGCCGTATGCCAGTCATTGCAGTGCAGGATATCCGGCATAAAATCCGGCATATGCAGAATGCTTTCCAAAATTGCCTTGGAGAAGAATGCAATCCGTTCGCCGTCGTCATAGTCGCCGTAAACACGATCCCGTTTAAAATAGTATTCGTTGTCAAGGAAATAGTAGGTCACGCCCTTATGTTTCAGGGTCAGCAGCCCGCAATACTGTTTCCGCCAGGAGAGCTGCACGTCAAAGCACGCAATAGGCTCCATCTTGGCGCGATATTTTTCCGGGATCACGCTGAGCTTCGGCAGGATCACGCGGATATCGAATCCGGCGCCCTGGATATACGACGGCAGCGTGCCGGCCACATCCCCCAGGCCTCCGGTCTTCATAAAAGGTTCCGCCTCAAAGGAGGCGAAGAGAATGTTGATCGGTTTTTTTGCTTCGTTTTTCATAATAGCCTCTTTCTTTGGCAAAGTTACAGTTCCTGGTTTTTCCCGATGACAAACGGATGATCCGCGCCGCCTTCCACACGAGCGCCGCGGCCGATGGTGACGTACTTATCACAGATCATGTTCGCGGCATAGGCGTCCTCGCAAATCATGCCGTGCTGCATGATGATGCAGTTTTTCACAACGGCGCCGGGCTTGATATGGGAACTGCGGAAAATAATGCTGTTTTCCACTTCGCCTTCGACGATACATCCCGCCGAAATGATGGAGTTTTTCACATTTGCCGTGGGACGGTAAAGGACCGGCGGCTCATCCTGAACCTTGGTAAAGATCTTACGTTCGGAGTTGAAAAGCTCCGTGCGGATCTCCGGATTCAAGAGATCCATATTGACGCGCATATAATCGTCAAGGTTGTTCACCGCGCCGACATACCCCTGGAACTCATACGCGTCGACGCCGATATCGTTTAAACTGTCCATCACGATTTCCATGACATCCATATAGGAGAGCGCGTCAAACCAGTTGATGAAACTGATTAAGAATTCGCGATCTATGACAAAGCAGTCCAGGAAATAATTTGCCTCGCCCTCGGCGTTATAGCGGATTCCCGCCACTTTGCCGCTGTCATCGACATTCAGGAAGAACCCATCGCAATTTTCGCCGTGCTCCACCTTTTTATAGGCAAGCGTGATAGGATAGGCATTGCGCTCATGCTGCTCGATGAGCGGACGGAAATCCATGTTAAAGACCTTGTTGCTGCCGCAGAACAGGACATAATCGGCCGTGTCGCGGTCGATATAACGGCGGTTTTGAATGATGTCGCGCTGCAAAAACTTGCTTGCAGAGGAACGGACGCCGTAAACGGAACCCGGCAGAATGAACATGCCGCCCACCTTCCGGCCGAGTGACCAGGCCTTACCGACGCCCACATGGTCCATCAAGGAGCGGTAGTTATACGGCGTAATAAGGCCGACCGTCGAGATTCCGGAGTTAATCATGTTGGAAAGCGGGAAATCAATCAGGCGGTACCGTCCGCCATAGGGAAGCGAGGCCAGCGTACGTTTTGCAGCCAGCGTTCCAAATTTTTCGTTGGTATAATTCGCGGAAATAAGTCCGATGGTTGTTTTCATAGGTTCACCTCCTTCATGCACTGTCAAACCTCAGCGAACTGACTGTTTTCGCCAATCACGCTGATTTCCCCGTTCGGATCCCGGATCTCGCTGCCCGCGACAATCCGGACATTTTCATTGACAATGGTACGCACGATATGGCAACCGCGGCTGATTTTCGTGTGGGGCAGAAGGATCGAGTCCTCCACCACGGCGCCCTCCTCCACGACGACGCCGGAACCAAGGATGGAACCCCGGACCTCTCCGTCGATGGTGCAGCCGTTGCAGATCAGGCTGCCGGACACCACGGCTTTTTCCCCTACATAGTGCGGCGGATAGATATTGGAGTTCGAGAAAATACGCATTTCACTCTCAAAAATATTGAACTCCGCGTCTTCCCGCATCAAGTCCATTTGCGCGTTATAGTAACTCTCAATGGTCCCGACGTCCTTCCAGTATCCGCTGAAGCGGTAGGCATAGAGCTTCATATCCGCAGCGAGCAGGCGCGGGATAATGTTTTTCCCAAAATCCTTGTCGGACGTGGGGTCCATATGGTCTTCCAGCAAAGCACGGCGCAATACCGGCCAGGAGAATATGTAAATTCCCATGGAAGCCAGATTGCTGTCCGGCTCCTTGGGTTTTTCGGAAAATTTGACAATGCGTTCGTCTTCGTCCACCGTCATGATCCCGAACCGGCTGGCTTCCTCCCACGGCACTTCAATAACAGATACCGTTAAGTCCGCGCCTTTTGCCTTGTGTTCAGCGAGCATGAGGTTATAGTTCATTTTGTAAAGATGGTCCCCGGAAAGAATCAGAACATACTCGGGGTTATAGGAATCGACAAAATCGATGTTGTGGTAAATCGCGTCGGCGGTGCCGGCGTACCACTGGCCTCCCGTTTCCGTAGCGTAAGGCGGCAGAACATGGACGCCGCCGTCAGATGAGTCCAGATCCCAGGCTTCGCCCGTTCCCAGATAGTGGTTCAAAACCAGCGGCCGGTACTGGATCAGCACGCCGACCGTATCAATGCCGGAATTGACGCAGTTGGAGAGGCTGAAGTCGATAATCCTGTATTTTCCCCCAAAGGAAACCGCGGGTTTGGCGTTGTTCCTTGTTAACACGCCAAGTCGGCTGCCCTGGCCGCCGGCCAGCAGCATAGCGATGCATTCTTTCTTCTGCATATACTCAAAACCTGCCTTCCACTTTTGTATCTGTTTCAAAGTTCAAGTCCTATCTGAAAAAAGGACCGGGAGGTTTCGCCGGGAACGGACGGTATGCGGTAAATTTGCGGAAAAGGAGCCGACCAACCGCCTCTCACCCGGCGAAAAAACCGGGAAACTCTGTTTTCAAACGGACCTTACCGTTTATCATAACGGGTATGCCAGATTTCTTCGGCATACTCGCGTATGGTCCGGTCGCTTGAGAAAAACGCGGATTTTGCGATATTGGTCAGGGACATGCTTCCCCAACGCGCAGTGTCGGTATAAATTTGGTCAAGGCCCTTCCAAGCCTTCATATAGGCGTCAAAGTCGCGCAGGACGAAATACTCGTCGTTGTGCTGCAGGAGCGCGTCGTAAATCCCCCAGAAATCGCAGCCGCTCTTTTGGAAGAATCCGCTGATGAGCTGGTTTGTGATGACTTCCAGGCGTTTATCTTTTCTGCACTCCTCCGCGGAATTGTAACCGCCGCCCAGATAATACTGCATGGCCTCATCCGAAGTCAGGCCGAAAATCTGGATGTTGTCGTCTCCCACCAGGCCGCGGATCTCCACATTCGCGCCGTCGAGCGTACCAAGCGTCACGGCGCCGTTCATCATGAACTTCATGTTGCCGGTGCCGCTGGCCTCCTTGCCGGCGGTAGAGATCTGCTCGCTGATGTCGGCGGCCGGATAAATCAGCTGCGCGTTCGACACACAGAAATTTTCAAGGAACAACACGCGGATCTTTTTGCTGACCACAGGGTCGGCGTTTACCACATCCGCAACGCTGTTGATAAATTTAATCACTTCTTTTGCAAAGGCATACCCCTGCGCGGCCTTTCCCGAGAAAATAAACGTATAGGGATTGATTGCAAGGTCAGGGTTTTCCTTCAACTGGTTATAAAGGTCCAGCACCTTAAACGCGTTCAAAAGCTGACGCTTATACGCGTGAATACGCTTTACCTGGATATCGAACACCGACTGCGGATCGATCATCATGCCGGAGGTCCGATAGACATAGTTGGAAAGACGGACTTTGTTCTGCTGCTTCACTTCGCGCAGGCGCTCTAAGAAAGCGGCGTCTTTGCAATAGGGGAGCAGGTTTTCAAGTTCTGTCATATCCTCGATCCAGCCGTCGCCGATCGTTTCCGTAATCAGGCGGGTCAACGCCGGGTTCGACTGCACCAGGAAACGGCGATGGCTGACGCCGTTTGTCTTGTTATTGAATTTTTCCGGCATAATCCGATAGAAATCCGTAAAGACGGACTCTTTCAAAATGTCGGTATGCAGCGCGGCGACGCCGTTGACCGAATGGCTGCCGATAATGGAGAGATTCGCCATACGCACTTCATCGTCCCACAGCACAGCGGTGGAACGGGCGACATCATGCCAATTGCCGACGGTTTTGGTCAGCGACTCACGCCAACGGCGGTCAATTTCCTCCACAATCATGTAAATTCGCGGCAACAGGCTGCGGAACAGCTCGATTGACCACTTTTCCATGGCCTCGGGCAAAACGGTATGGTTGGTGAAGGATATGGTGCGTTTCGTAATATCCCACGCCTCATCCCATTCAAGGCCTTCCTCGTCAACCAGAATGCGCATCAATTCCGGCACGCAAAGCGTCGGGTGCGTATCGTTGGTATGGATGGAGACATGGTCCGGGAACTCATTCCAGGCAGAAAGCCCATATTGCAGTTTATACTGGCGGATGATCGACGCCATGCCCGCCGCTACAAAGAAATACTCCTGCTTCAAACGCAGGGCACGGCCGGCGCCCAGCGAATCATCCGGATAGAGGATACAGGTAATCGCCTCGATCTCGCTCTGTTCTTTCATGGCGAGGCTATAATCCCCGCGGTTGAACGCGTCGAGGTCGACATGGTCGTGTACAGGCAGCGCGCGCCACAGCCGCAGCACATTGACGTCGCGTCCGCCGTAGCCGACAATCGGCACGTCATAGGGCACGGCGTTCACGCTCATATAATCTTTATGCTCAAACGTCATTTTCCCATCGCGGTACTGCCGGTCCACATAGCCGCCGAAACGCACAACGACGGCATCATCCGGCTTTGCCAGCTCCCAGGGATATCCGTTTTCCAGCCAGGCATCCGGTTCCTCCACCTGATAGCCATTTACAATCTTCTGACGGAACAGGCCGAACCGGTAGCGAATTCCCATGCCCACGCCCGGTACGCCGAGCGCCGCCATGGAGTCGAGGAAACACGCCGCGAGCCGCCCCAAGCCACCGTTTCCCAAACCGGGGTCCGTCTCGAGTTCCGCCAAATCATCCAGATTCTCCCCAAGATCCTCCAGTCCCTCCGCCACGATATCGCGGATGCCAAGATTCACAAGGTAGTTTTCCAAAAGCCGGCCGACTAAGAATTCCATGGAGAAATAATACACCTTTTTCTCCCGTCCCAGCGCGTGACGCTGCGACGTCTCTGTCCGGATAGAGGAGGCGATGTTGGAAACCAGACGCACAAGGTTTGCGTATTTTTCCAGCTTCGTACACTCTTTCAGAGGTTTGGCGTAGGTTTCAATCAAACCGCGTGTATACTCTATTTTGAAGTCTTCTTTTCCTGCGAACATGCTGTGGGTTCCTCCTGTTTTCTGGTTCGTTTCAAAATGGTTCCGCCAAGCGGCGGCACAGTGATTTCAATCGAATACGGCTGCCCGTGGAACGGCACCTCTTCCGCGAGAATGGATTTTTCATTGATCTTCCCGCTCCCGCCAAAGGCCGTATGGTCCGATGAAATCAATTCCTGGTAATAGCCGGGTTTCGGCACGCCGATCCGGTACTTTTCATACGCCTGCACGCCGAAATTGAGTACGCAGGCCACGACAATTCGTCCGCTGGCCGCGCGCCGGACATAACTTAAAATCCCCTGTTCCGCGTTATCCGCGTCAATCCAGGAGAAGCCGAACCAGTTGTGATCACAGCTCCAGAGTGCTTTTTCTTTCAAATATACCTGGTTCAGCGCGCGAATGAACGCCTGATGGTTCCGATGGCTGGCATATTCAAGCAAAAACCATTCCAGCTCATCATAGTATCGCCATTCAATAAACTGTCCAAACTCGTTGCCCATAAAATTGAGCTTTCCGCCCGGATGCGTCATCTGGTACATAGCAAGCAGACGGAGTCCGGCAAACTGCCGCCAGTAGTCTCCCGGCATACGCCCAATGAGCGAGCATTTTCCGTGCACCACCTCGTCGTGCGACAGCGGCAGGATAAAGTTTTCATTAAAGGCGTACATCATGGAGAATGTGAGCATATTGTGGCAGCCGGGGCGGTAGGGGAAGTCAACGGAGACATATTTCAACGTATCATTCATCCAACCCATATCCCACTTATAGTGGAAACCAAGCCCTCCGTCTTCGGGCGGCGCGGTGACAAGCGGCCAGGCGCTGCTTTCCTCGGCAATGGTGAACACACCGGGGAAATACTGTCCCACCATCCGGCAGAACTCCTGCAAGAACGCCACAGCCTCGAGATTTTCCTCGCCGCCGTTTCTATTATATTTCTTTTCGCCCGGATTCTCCACACCGAAATTCAAATACAGCATACTGCTGACGCCGTCGACGCGGATGCCATCGACATGATACTGGTCCAGCCAGAACATGGCGTTTGAAAGCAGGAAGCTGCGCACCTCATTCCGGCCGAAGTCAAATTTATAAGTACCCCACTGCTTATGGTCGTCCTTTTCATAGAGCATCTCGCCGTTAAAGCGGCCGAGCCCATGGCTGTCGCGGCAGAAATGTCCCGGCACCCAATCGAGAATCACCCCGATTCCGGCGCGGTGCGCGCGGTCGATCAGGTACATGAGGTCCTGCGGCGTTCCATAACGGGAAGTTGCCGCGTAATAACCGGTGATCTGATAGCCCCAGGAGCCGTCAAACGGATGCTCCATCACGGGCAGAAGTTCAATATGGGTATACCCCATATCGCGCACATAGGGAATCAGCTCGTTGGCCAGCTCGCGATATGTATAAAAACAATCCACATCGTTCGGATCCTTCTCCAGCGCGGCAACTTTGCTGCCTTCCGGCTTATGCTGCCTCCAGGACCCCAGATGCACTTCATAAATATTTTTCGGTTGGCGGAAATGATCCGTCAGCGCGCGTTTTTCCATCCAGTGGTCATCCCGCCAGGCAAAGTCCAATTCCCGCACAATCGACGCGGTGCAGGGCCGCTGCTCCGCATAAAAGGCAAACGGATCGGCCTTATAAAGCTGTTCCCCCACCGAGGTTTCAATCAGGTATTTATAGCGCATACCCGCAACGATTCCGCGGATAAATCCCGTCCACACGCCGGTACTCCCGACAGGCTCCAGCAGCCGGCCGTCTTCCTGCCAGCCATTGTAATCGCCGACCACGCGCACACTGCGCACACCCGGCGCCCAGACCGTAAACCGGACGCCCTCCTCTGCGCCTTCTTTGGCAGGATGCGCGCCAAACGTATGATAGGCGTGATAATATTTTCCCTCGTTAAAAAGATACAGGAGGTCCTGACTCAATGAGACGGATTTTTCTTTGGCTTTCATTGTAAGATCCCTCTCTTTCTAAAAATAAGACACGGCGTACGAAAAACGCCGGATACGGCGCTGTCCCGACACGGTCCGTCCCCACCGGAGTTTTTGACAAAAACGCTCCGTTTTAGCCGCGCAGGACGGTTTTTTTCGCGGTCAGGCCAGCTTTTTGCCGTCTAAGGGTACTTTTATTATATCATAGGAAACTGCCTTGGAAAAGGGGGAACTGGATTTTTTTGCGATACGGACTAAAATTTTGTCAATTTTTACGTGCAAAAATCAAGTTCCGACGTTTTTTTACGCCGCGATGCCAAAATTTCAAGGGGTTTTGCGAAAAACCAGGGAAAATACCGGGGCAAAAACCGGTCGGTACACACCTTTTTTGAGGGATCTTCCCTGCAAACACATGCAAAACCGTCCTTTTTTACGACGTTTATCAAACGCGGCGCAACGCTGTAAAGCCGAACGCTTTTCTTTAAAAAACGCAGGGAAACCCGCGCCTCCGCTTTTTACGCGGAGGCAGGGGTTTCCCGTAAATCCAAATGATAAATGCCGGTAGATGCCGTGATGAAAAGCCCGGTTGCATCCAGGCAGAGGTTTGCCGCGATTTCCGGCATACGAACCAGCCCGAGCAGTTTTCCCTCGGGCGCAATCACGGATATCCCGCCGGGGCCCGCGACAAAAATGACGCCGTCCCCGCGCACACACATCCCGTCGGGCAGTCCAGGGCCCATTCCCTTTGTAAACTGCACCAGCAAACGGCGCGCAAGCGTTGCAAGATCCATGGCGTACAGACGCAGCTGGCGCGAATCAATGAGATAGAGCGTCCGCTCGTCCGGCGAGAGCGCCAGGCCGTTCGGCCAGGGCAAGTCAAAGCACACGGGCGAAAGCTCACCCGCGTCCAGGTGGAATACCGCGCTAAACGGCAGCCCGCGTCCCTCGTGCTCCCGCACATAGGGATCTGTGAACCAGAGCCCGCCGCGGCTGTCTTCCACCACATCGTTCGTCCCGTGAAAACGGAACCCATGGAAGGAGTCGGCCAGAATTTCGCCGCTTTCCACATCGCAGATAGCGTGGAGGTTGCTGGCGCAGCCCAGAATCCGGCCGTCTTTCGTCCCCGTCATGCCAATCGTACGGTGCGCATCGTCCGTAACCAGCGCCACGCGCCCCGCGGCATAACGATAGATCCGGTCGCACGGGAAGTCCGTGAACCAGATTTCCTCTCCGCGGCGCACAGGTCCTTCCGTAAACTGAAAGCCGTCCGCCAGTTTCTGAAGCGGGGACGAAGGGTCTAAAACGCGATACAGTTGTTCGTCAAAAACAGTCAATTCCATGAAATCGGCCTCACATCATCGGGTCTTTCGTCGTAGAACAGGGATTGGGGCGGCGGGAAAATGCGGTCGATCTCCGCAAGCACATCGTCGGTCAATTCAATTTCAACGGCGCGCAGCATTTCTTCAAAATCCTGCAGCGTCGCCGGGCCGATGACCGGCGCCGTTACAGCCGGATGGTGCAGCTCCCACGCAAGCGTCACGTTTGCGACGCTTTCTCCTAAGTCGTGGCAAAGCTTTGCATATTCCGTCAGCTGCGGACGGTACTTTTCCAAGTCGGCCGTCGCCTCATAGGAGAGGGGCCGGTTCGGCTCCAGAATATCATATCCCAAAAGGCCGCGCTGCAGGGGGCTATAGAGCGTTACGCCGATTCCCTGGTCGATGCAGCACGGGAACGCCTCGAGTTCCGCTGCGCGGCGGAGCATGTCATAACGGTGCTGTTCGCAGGCAAGCCCCATGAAATTGCGGCGGCGCGCAGCCTCCTGCGCCTTCATGAGTTCCCAGCCGGCGAATTTCGACGCGCCGACATAGTAGACCTTTCCGGAACGCACCAGACCCTCAAACGCCTCCCACAATTCGTCCCAATTGACGCTGCGATCCACATTGTGCATCTGATAGAGTTCGATGTGATCGGTCTGGAGACGCTGCAACGATCCCTCCGCGTGGCGGCGGATCTTATAAAGGGACAGGCCTTCGGGACGGTTCGGGCCGTCGTAATCGTTATTGTACATCTCGCGCCCGACCTTGGTCCCCAGGATAACCTTCTCGCGGCGACCGCCGCCCAAGCGGAACCACTTGCCGATGATCTCCTCGCTGGTGCCGGTGGTGCCGGCGCCGTGGTTGCCGTAGACATTGGCGCAGTCAAAAAAGTTCACGCCCGCATCCAGCGCGGCATCCATGATTTTAAAGGCTTCCCGTTCATTCGTCGTGGCCCAGTTGCCATAGGGTTCGTCGCTTATGCCCCAGTTGCCCGTACCAAGGCACAGGCGGCTGACCGTCATTCCGGTACGTCCTAGTTTTTTGTATTTCATGATAATCTCCTAATGCATGGTAATTTTTTCGTTTGTATATTTATTATACACGATATGCACAGGAAGGTCAACCATACAAGCTACATTTTTTGTTGAGTCTGCAATATACAATTGCGATTTTTGGCGCCGTGTGATACAATACTGACAAAAGCCGGAAGAACGGAACGAGACAGGGGCGCGGCAGTTCAGGGAAAGATCGCGACCTGCATCTCCCGCTCGCCGCCGCAGGATTTCCTGCGTTTCCGCAGAAGCTACAGAGAAGAGAAATACTGGAAAAAGGAGAATGAGGATGATCCGGAACAAATTTTTCAGCGCGGAAGAAATCGCGCCGCGCACCTTTCGCATTACCAACTGCTTTGACAGCCACGAGCGCATGACAACCTATTCCTACCTGCTCGAAGGCGACGAACGGGCCATGGTCATCGACACCATGTTCGGTTACGGCAATCTCAAGACTTTCTGCCGCGAACTGACCGACCGGCCGCTCTTCCTTGTGAATACCCACTACCACGGCGACCACGCCGGCGGCAATTTTGATTTTGACGAGTGCTGGATTCATGCAGCCGACATCCCCTATTTGCAGAACATGGCGGCCGCAGTCAACGACCCTGCCACATTTCGCAACATGCGTTATGAGCAGATGAAACAGGCCGCGCTTCCGGAAAACCGCGACAGCATCCTGCCGACCGATTTTTCCATGCCCCACCCGATGTTTATCTGGCCGGTCTGGGATGGCGACTGCTTTGAACTGGGCAACCGTCTGGTGGAAGTCATAAAGGTAGGCGGCCATACGGCGGGAGAAATCGTCCTGCTCGACCGCACCACGCGCATCTGCTTCACCGGCGACGCCTGCAATTCCAACACCCTGTTGAATCTTCCGGGTTCCCTCTCCGTGGAGGAGTATTTAGAGAACCTCTATCACTTCAAAACCTTCCAGCCGGCGTTCGACCACTGCCACGGCGGACATGAAGACTTCGACGCATCCATCATCGACGAGGGGATCGAGCTGTGCCGCCGCGTCTTGGACGGCACGGACGACCATTGGGAGACGACGGGAATGCGCGGCGGCGTGTGCTATTACGGCATGGCGCGTATCCCGCAGGAAACGGCGCTCGGCACCCGGTACGGCAGGAGCGACGGCAAACGGTTCAACATTGCCTATCTCGCCGAAACCGTCCGCAAAACGCCCAAAACCCCGCGTATACTGTGACGTTTTCCGCGCCGCGTCCCGCAAGCACTGAGCCCCCTGTATCCCGCCGCGGCGCTTCGGGATACAGGGGGGCTATAAATTCCGTTTTTTCGGCAAAGATTTGACAAAAATCGCGGTTTGTGCTATTTTTAATTAGTATGGCTGAAGCCATGCGCGGATGACAGAAGTCATTTTCTGCCCCTTTGAGCAAAAGAGCCGAAAGGCGCACGCCCCATGAAGGGAACCGGCGCCTTCCATTTTTTATTGAAGGAGTATGTAAAATGAAAGTCAGCGTAAAAAAACTGGTGTTTGCAGCCCTGTGTCTTGCCCTTTGCATTGTTTTGCCCTTTTTAACGGGGCAAATTCCGCAAATCGGCGGGATGCTCTCGCCCATGCACATTCCCGTCCTGCTGTGCGGTTTCCTCTGCGGTTGGCCGTACGCGCTGGCCGTCGGGTTGGTGGCGCCGCTGCTGCGCCATCTGATGTTCGGTATGCCGCCCATCCTGACCGCGCTGGTCATGACCTTCGAACTCGGCGCTTACGGCGCGTTTGCCGGGATTTTTTATCAAATCCTGCCGAAGAAAACGTCCTGCATCTATGTCGCACTCCTTCTGGCCATGCTGGCCGGGCGCGTGGTATACGGCGTGGCCAGTTTCATCATCCTGGGCGTTTCCGGGACCGCGTTTACCTTCCAGGCATTCCTCTCCGGCGCGTTTCTCACCGCCTGGCCGGGAATCCTCTGCCACATTATTGTAATCCCGCTCATTGTGATCGCACTAAAGAAAGCGAACTTGATGCCAAATGACTGATTTATCGGAAATTTTGCGGACGCACAGCGCCCGTTACCCGCTCATGGCGCCATGCGACGCCGTGAAGCTGGTGTACCAGAACGAGTTTGGCGGCGGCCATCTTGTGGAAAACGAAAAGGCAAGCCTTGCCTACCTCCTGTCCGAATATGACAGCGCGCGTTTCAGGAAGAACGCGCCGGAATCAGAAGATATCGGGGGCGGCTACGCGCGTTTTCACCTGCGTCCCGCGCAGATTCCCTATGCGGAGTGTGTCAACCGGGTGTTTGTGCTCTCCTCGCGCCGCCGCGACGGTACGCGCGCGTCGTTTGAACGCAAACTCGGCGTCCTGCGCGCCTGCACGGCGGAGAGAACGTTTTCCTTCGGTGTGGACGAATTGGAGGAATACTTAGCCGCGTACCGCGAGGCGGGGTATCCGCCCGTCAGCCACAGCGCGGCCTATCGTGCGGCCTATCTGCCCGCCTACCGCGTCATCGACGCGCGCTATGTGCGCCTGATGTCCGCCGTATACGCCATCTATAACCTGTTCCTGCGCAAACGCAACCCCGTCATCTGCCTGGAAGGCCGCGCGGCCTCCGGCAAGACCACGGCGGCGGAACTGCTTGCGCCGCTCATCGGCGCGCAAATCATTCATATGGACGACTTTTTCCTCCCGCCCGAACTGCGCACGCCCGCGCGTTACGCCGAGGATGGCGGCAACGTCCATTACGAACGTTTTTTCGAAGAGGTCGTTCGCGGGATCGAGCGCGGCGAACCGTTTTCTTACCGCGTGTTTGACTGCGGCGTCATGGCGTATACGGAGGTCCGGGAGGTAGACCCGGCGCTCCCCATTCTCATCGAGGGCGCGTACAGTATGCATCCCTATTTCGGGGACGCCTGCGATTTCCGCATTTTTTCCGATATTACCCCCGCGCTCCAGCGCGAGCGGATTCTGGCACGTAACGGCGAGGCGATGCTCCGCCGGTTTGAAACCGAATGGATTCCGCTGGAGGAGCGGTATTTTGCCACCTATAATCTTCGCGCGGCGTGCGATCTTGTATTGCCGTAAGCGCGCGTTTTCTGCCGTTCCCCGCAAAAAAGCAGGCCCCGGATTTTCTCCGGGGCCTTTTTCATTTCTCATCGGTTTTTACGGGAAGGGTCGGAAAACCAGGCGTGCGCCGCGCGCACAACGCGCGCCGCCTCCGCCGGAAGGTCCGAAATTCCCGCTCCGCCGCCTTTTTCCAGCAGCATCAGAAACTCCACATTCCCCTGCGGGCCGGTGATGGG